>DAOTTW010000101.1:0-34687 GCA_034437615.1 Anaerolineae bacterium
ACCATTGTAGGGGCGACCCGGTGTGGTCGCCCGGTGCCGCAGGCACAACCATGAACGACGTGTGATCTTGCCATAAGTCCTAGCGAGAGACGCTGAAGGCCACCTCATAGGGCTGCTGGATGTAATCCATGCCGCGCACGATGCCCAGGCGCAGCCGATACGTCGTGCCATTTTGCAGCGCAGGCACGTGCAGCGTCTCTAATTGCCCGTTGATGACAGCGCCGTAACCGGGCTGGCCCAGTGGCGTCCATTCTGAGAATTGGCCGCCGATGACCTCGACACGGTAGTAGTCAGCTTGCGAGCTATCAAACTGCGCGGTGCCCATAATCGGCATCATAGCGCTGACGACCTGGCCATTTTGCGGCGACGTGATAATGGCTGTGACCATCGTCGGGCCGTAACTCGGCCCGCTCAGTACATCCTGCCAGCAATCAATCGTGGGTAAGAAGGCCAGATTGTTGCTACGGGCGTAGCGTTGCGCTTCTACGAGGTCGGCCTGGGATGTCGCTGGGCCTGCGATGAAGATCAGGTCTTGTGCATTGACCGGCGCTGGGTTCGTCTCGGCTGGCACGCGGCAATATTTTGGCGCTGGCGGCTGCTTTTCGCCTGCATCAAAATTCACCGTGAACTGAATGCCGTTGGCGATATTGGGCGGTAGCGGCATCACCCGCGCCCGGTACACGTCGGGGCTGATTTCTTGCAGGTTTGGGTTGCGCTGGCTGGTGTTGAGCACAGGTTGCGGGTATTGCATCCGCCCGTTTTCGTCGGGGATGCCTGCTGGCCCATCCAACAGCCATTCAGAGATTTGCGAGCAGCTAGAGGCCGGGTCTTGAATGCGGCGCACATCGCAAATTTGGCGCAGAGACATGCCCGACGGGGCAGCAGGCTTATCGGGCAGCAGTTGACCACCCACGCGCATGGCATCCAGCAAGCGCCCATCGTTGTAGATGCGCGTCATGACCTCATTCCAGATGGGCGCAGCCCCCGTTAGGCCGGATGAGCGCACCATCGGCTGACCATCGTTATTGCCGACCCACACGCCGACCACCACATTGCGCGTATAGCCCACCGTCCAGTTATCTTTGATGTTATCGGTGGTGCCCGTTTTCACGGCGGTTTCGATGCCGGGTGTGCGCAGGTCGCTATTCGCGCCCATCTCTACCGAACGAGCGGTGTTATCGCTGAGGATGTCCGTCATGGTGAAGGCGATGCGCGGGTCCAGCACTTGCTGGCCGAAGCCCATGCGTTCAACGGTCTCCTGCGTTCGGCGTCCTTCGGGGCAGCCGCTTTCATATTCGTAGATGATGTCGTCGTCGGTGTCGATGATGCACAGAATCGACGTGGGGTTGATATAACTGCCCTGATTCGCCAGCACAGCATACGCATTGGCCAGTTCCACCAGCGAGATTTCGCCGCCGCCCAACGTCAGCGACAGGCCATAGCGTGATGCATCGGTGCCAAGCGTCTCGACGCCGAAACGCTGCATCAATTGCAGCAGGTAATCCACACCCACAAGGCGCAACGTCTGCACCGCCGGGATATTGTAGCTATTGGCGAGGGCGCGGCGCAGGGTCATCGGCCCATGAAAGTCGCGGTCGTAGTTCGCGGGCACATAGGCCGGTTGGCCCGGTATGCCGATTTCGGTGGGGGTATCCCAGAGCACATCACCTGCGGTCATGCCGAGTTCCATCGCGGCGGCATAGGTGAAGGGCTTCACGGTGCTACCGGGCTGGCGCAGTGAGGTCGTCACGTTCACGCGCCCGTCAATCGTCGTGCTGTTGTAGTCGATGCTGCCAATCATGCTGATAATCTCGCCGGTCAGCGGCTTCAGCACCAGCACAGCAGCGTTCGTGACGTTATTCGTAGCACGCAACTGCGCCACCTGTGAGCGGGCAGCGTTCAGCGCGACATCGTTCACGGCCTGGTCAACGGTGGTATAGACGCGATAGCCGCCGCGTATGACATCGCTGGGGCTGTAGCCGAGTTCACCCATCAGGCGCTTGTATTCGGCCTGGGCGTAGACCGTGAAGTGTGGCGCTTTCAGCGAGGCGGCTGGCTGGACGAAGCTCAGGCCCGCACGCAGCGCGGCGTCGTGTTCGGCCTGTGTGATGAACGCTTCTTCAAGCATTTCGTTGAGCACCCGCCGCCAGCGCGTATCAACCCGCTGCTGCACATCCGGCGACGGGTCCAGCGGGTCCAGGCTGGCGGGGGCCTGTGGCAGACCAGCCAGCAGCGCCGCCTCGCCTAGCGTCAGGTCTTCGACGTTCTTGCCGAAAAAGGTCTGTGAGGCTGTCTGTGCGCCGTAGGCCAGATTGCCGTAGTAGATTTCGTTGAGGTACATCGTCAGGATGTCCTCTTTGCTGCGGCGCTGCGTCAGCAGCATGGCCAGGATGATTTCTTCGACCTTGCGCTCGACGCTGCGTTCGGCGCGTTTCTCAAAATCAAAGAGCACGTTACGCACAAGCTGCTGTGTGATCGTGCTGCCGCCGGGGGTCTGCTCATCGGCTTCTGCACCCAGGAATTGCAAGGTGGCGACAGTCGTGGCGGCGATGTCGATGCCGATATTGCTGAAGAACGAATCGTCCTCAATGGCAATGGTGGCCTGGATAAGATGCTGTGGGAAGCGCTCATACGGCACGGTGATGCGCCGACCTTCATCGAATGCTTCAAACAGCAAATCGCCGTAACGGTCATAAATCAGTGTGCTCTCAAATGCGCGGTAATCGTCCACCTGACTGATCTGCGCGTCCCATTCGGCTTCAATCTGTGGGACGAAGATGGCTGCTGCTGCGGTGCTAATCAGCGTCAGGCCACCACAAAACGTCAGCATCAGGCCCAATACCACATACAAGCAGCCCGCCCGTACACCGAGAATGCGCCGTCTGCGGCGTTTGGGCAGGTGCGCGGCGTTATGTTGTGGTGCCGGGGGCATGTAACCGCCCTGCATTGGCTGCTGATGGGGTGGCTGCTGCTGTTGCTGCGGATACGCTGGCCGCTGATAGCGCTGATGATTCGGGTTGTTACTGGGCATTGCATACGGTTGTGGGCGCGGTGTCGGGGCAGGCACCTTTGCCTGCTGCTGCGGTGGTGGCGTCGGACGGCGATAGGCGCGCTGGTTCATGAGCGTGGCCTGGGATGTCTGTGCTATTTGGTCGGCGTGGCTCTTGATGGTTGCCTGGTCTAGCTCGTCGGTATCATCCAATGACGGCAGTGCATCGGCTGCTGCTGGCATATCGGGGTTGGGGTCCAGCCCACCTGTGCCCGGCAGCGTCAGCTTCGGGTCGTCCGCGCCTGGCTCGCGGAAAGCTGGCATGGTGCGTGCCACATGTGGGTTATTCGGGTCGTAGGTATCCGGTTGCTCGGCCTGCTCGGTGTTTGCTGATGTGCTGGTGCCTTGCTCCGCCTGTTGTGCTGCTTGCACTCCTGTATCTGCCTTAGCCCTCGGCAGGCGAAAGGGCACATCATCATCATCATCGTCATCGTGATAATCATTATCGTCGTGATCGGGATAGTTGGGGTCGCTGTGGTCCTGCGGGTCGGTGTCTTTGGGCCATTCGCGTTCGTCGCGCATGGTGCTTGCTCCACATGTATGCAATCTGCCCATCATTGTAGCAGGATGTGGCGTATTGCTAAGAGCCGCCTGCACGATGTTTTGCCAACGCAAAAATGCGTTCTACCCACGCGCACTGGACAGGGCTATAATCAATGCCCGAAAAGCACAGCCTACAAAGTTTAGAGGTCAAACGCGCATGAGTGAACGCACCGAGTTGTTACGCGCCATCAAAGATGAAATTGTCGCACTCACCACATCGCCCTTATATGCCTACCGCAAGGACAACAATTACTTTCCGGTGATTGGGCAGGGCAACCACCACGCACAAATTATGTTCATCGGTGAGGCCCCCGGCGAAAACGAAGCCAAGACCGGGCGGCCTTTCGTGGGGCGTGCGGGTGCTCTGCTGGATGAGATGTTACAGGGCATCGGCATCGACCGCGAAGAAGTTTACATCACCAACATCCTGAAGGACCGCCCACCGAATAACCGCGACCCGCTGCGCCCTGAGATTGACGCTTATACGCCGTATTTAGAGCGCCAGATTGATATTATCCAGCCTGCGGTGATTGCGACGTTGGGCCGCTTCGCGATGGAGTTTATCTTTTCGCTGATGAGCGTGCCGGAGAAGAAACCCAAGATCAGCAAATTGCAGGGTAGGCTGCTACAGGGTCAGGCGTCCTATGGCACGATCAACGTCATGCCGATCTATCACCCGGCGTATGTGCTGCGCAACCCAGCGGCCCGCCCGGACCTGGAAGCCAGCTTCGAGACGCTGAAGCAATTCCTGGATTAGTCCACGCCAGGCAATTTCAGGGTGGTCAGGTCGAAGGCCGGGCCATCCACGCAGATAAATTTCTGCTCCTTGCCCTTACGCACCATGCAGGCGTAGCAGGCCCCCACCCCACAGGCCAGCGGCGACTGAAAGACGCCGAAGATGTAATTCTTGGCGATGACGTTGCGGCGTGCTTGCATGAGGGCCATCACACGGCCAAAGCGCAGGATTTCGTCATCCGGCGCGACCACGACAAACACCTGATCGGCCCAGCCCAGCGTCATCACCATATCAGGCCATTGCATTGTGTTCTGGGGCGTATTTGTGTTTGTACTCTGGGGTGCGTTGGCGTCTGCTTTTGGCGCTGTCTGTATATCTGCATCGGCCTCTGTGCTTGCGCCGCCGCGTATGACCTCCAGCTCCTCCGGTAGGTGGTCCGTGCGATAGTGACGCGCTGCACCCAGCAGCACCAGTGTCACGCTGACGTTATTGCGCAGCAGCAGCGGAATCATGATCGCCAGTGCAGTCGGTTCGGTGTCGTAGGCCACCAGCAGCACATTGCGCAGCGAAGGCCGAAATTTATACGGCTCGCCCACCGGCCCCAATAAGCTGACGAACTGCCCCGGCTCATAGTGCACGTTGCGCGGGCGCTCGATCAACAGGGTGTCATTGCCCGTGATGCCCACAGGCCACCAGCGCTCCCGCAGGTAGGGGTCCCAGGTTTCGCTTTCACCATCCCGTGCTATCAGCCGCGCCAGCAGGCATTGCCCCGGTTTGATGGCGTGCAGGGATTCATCCACAGACGCGAGTTCGAGTTGCTGATAGTGGCGGTTAACCTGTCGCACACGTTCGATATAGGCTTGGGTGACTTTCATGATGGGTGGCTCTTTCTATCGCTTTTGCTCAAGGTCCAGGCTTTAAAAATACGCCCTGACATGGCAAAGTTGTAGGCGGAAGTTAGGGGGCATGAAAGCCCACTCGTCAACACATGCACGATAATCAGGGACACCTTATGGGGCTGCATCAGGTACAGGATGCCCACACGGTCGCATACCGCACGTTTTGTTTAGCGGCAATACTAACACGCCTGGAAATTGAGGTCATGCTGCAAAGCCTGGATGAATACGCGCTGCCGGATACGATTCGGCAAGGGCTGCTTGGCAAACACGTCGGCATGAAGCTAGACCTGTGGCAATGGCTGGAGCGCGAAGGCATCGCGCCATATTTGACCCGTACAGAGCGTCAGCTATTGCACCAGACCCCCGGCACATGGCCCGACCGTCTGCTTGTGAACACCAGTTGGCGCATTGAATCGCTGGGCGTGATGTTATGGGCGCTACGGGCGATTGATGAAATGCCGCCCTTTGACACACGCTTTGCGCTTGATGAGCTATTGCCCCCGCTGGAAGTGCTGACCCCCACCGTTGATTTTATCTGGCTGGCTGAATTGCGCCCTGCCGATGAATTGGCCACTATGCGTGATTGTGCCGACTTGTGGAATTGGCGCAGCCGCGCCGCTGAATTGCAACGCATGGGGATGCGCCCGCCAGAAGGCACCACCTTCGCAGAGATTATCTTCATCACCGCGCAGCAAGCCCGCAGTAAGGGCATTCCACCGCTTATAAACGGCGATTTTCCGGCTTTTGGCCACGCCTACGCCGACCAGACCGAAGACCAGTTTGCCATCACAAGCGGCATCGCCTATGAGCGTTCTGCGGCCTTAAATTGGCTGTGTGAGCTTTCGAGCGAGTGGCAGAGCATCTCGGTGGATTTGTAGAGCGTCCGCCTTAGGCCATCCCAACAAAATAATTGACACGGTTTGCGGACACGTCAAGCCGTGTCCCTACGAACGATGCCCTGTAGGGACACCCTTCTGGGCGTCCGAGCGGCGTCAGCCGCATTGCCGATGTTGCAAGAATTTGACTTGTTTTTTAGCTGGAAAAGCCTTACACATACGATCATCTTCTGCTGACTAGCTGATAGGCTGACACGCTCATTTAATCCTGCCGCAACGCAGACATCACATGCTCGCGCACAGCAATATTCGCGCTGAGGAATGTCGCCAGCCAGCCAATCAACACCGACGCAACCAAGAGCAGCAACGCTGTCAAACGGGCGTCACGCGGCAATGGAATCGGCGTCCCGGTGATGCTGGTAAACAGCGCCACGAAGAGCGAACTCAGGCCGATGCCGATAACAGCGCTCAGCAACCCCACCAGCGACGATTCCAGCAGCATCACCAGCAACACGCGCCGGCTCTGTAGGCCCAGCGCTTTCAGGATGCCGATTTGCTTGCGGCGTTCCAGCGCACCCAGCGCCACCGTATTCGCCATGATAATTGCCGCCGCCAACAGCGATAGCAAGCCCACCACCGTCGGGATGGCTGCAAATTGGTCGATCAGACGGCCAAGCAAGCTATCAATGAACGTCACATCCAGCGCAAAGGTGGGCGGGATGCGAATACCCGCTAGCGCCAACAGCGCCTCGTTGACGTGCTCTGGCTGCACATCGAATGTATAAAAGCGCAATAACGGCCCGATATTATTCAGCACATCGGACGGCAACGTGACCAGCGACCCTGTTAAAAAGCCGCCTGCTGTGATGTCCGTTTTCAGGCCCACAACCGTCAAATTGATGTGTTGCCCACCGACACGATACGTCAGCACCGACCCTACCTGTATGCCCAGCGCGTCAGCGGCTTCTACGCCACCGACAATCACGGGCTGACCCGCATCAGCCAGCGTCAGATTGCGACCTGCGGCCATGCGTTCGTTTTCGTACAGCGCAGGGTTGTCGGTATGCCAAACCTGCACATTTTCCCAGCTTATAATCTGGCCAAATTCGTTTGTGGGAGGGTCACGGCCATCAATCGCGACCAGATCAATACGGTAGGTGCTGATTTCCGTGCGATGGTTGACGCCTTCCAGGTTGGCGACTGTCGCGCCGATGACCGTATCCGCAAAGCGTGCGCCGATGGCACCAGGGGAAGCCGGAAACACCAGGACATTGCCGCCGAGTTGTTGCGTTAGCTGCTGATTGAGCGCTTCGCGTGCGCCTTGCCCCATAAAAGCGATGCTGCTGAGCGCAAAAGTGCCTGCACACAGCGCCAGCAGGGTCGTTGCTGTGCGTAGCCGCTGCGCCGACAAATTGCGCAATGCCAGCCGAATTTCGACCTGCCCGAAGCTCGGCAGCTTGCCCACCAGCCAGACGATCAGCCACAGCACGCCCGTAACACCTGTCAGCAGCAGCAGCGTCAGCCCCACGCCGATAATACCCACGATGTAAGGTGTTATGGGGTTGATGTTGACCAGATCAAACGACGGGCGCACAATCTGCCCCGCGATGATACCCACCGACACGACCACAAGCAGCAGCAGCAACAGCGCTTGAAAGATGCCCAGGCGCGGCAAGGGGGTCTCGTTGGGTCGCAGGATGACAGCAGGGCGCACTTGCAGCGCAGTGAGGATGGGCGCGACACCGAAGATCGCCGTGATGACCATGCCAAGCACGAAGCCATATAGCAGCGCCTCCGGGTAGATGCGCCAGGGCAAGGGCTGCTGCAAGAAGGCTGCGCCATATTGGTTGACGACGCCACCGAGCAACACCCCCGCCACACTGCCGCTGACGCTACCCATCAGGCCGAGCAGCAGCGCCTCGGTCAAAAATAACGCCGACACCTGACCGCTTTTCAGGCCCAACGTCTTTAGCGCAGCAATCTCAAGCGTGCGGCGGCGCACCATGACCAGCATCGTATTCATGATGCCCACGCCACCGATCAGCAACGCGCCCAGGCCCAGCACCACGATAAAATCACCGAGCACCTGCGTGATAGCCTGATTGCGTGCCAGCAGCGATAAGGCTGTGTCGTCTGCGGTGGGGTAGGCCATCAGGCGGCGTAGCTGCCAGAGTGCTGCATCTACGTCCACTTGCGACGGTGGCCGCGAAAATTGGATGGCAAGGGCGTTCGGGCCGTAATCGGCGTCGATGGCACGCTGGGCTGCTGCGATGTCGATATAGACGAAGCCGAAAAACGCATTCAAGATGTTGCGCAGTCCGCTTTCGTTGGTGGTATCCACAATCCCGCGCACTGTAAACGGCGCTGCTGTGCCCGCGATGCGCACCTGATCGCCTAACGCTAAAGCCTGCTGCTGTGCCATGTTTGCGCTGATGACGACCTCGTTGGCGGCAGCATCGGTAAAGAGTTCAGCCAGTGGCACGCCCTCAGGTTCCAGCGCGGTGATGTCATGTGAGGGCGGGTATGTCTCCGGGTCGATCAGATAGGTGCCGATAAACTGCGGCCTGCCGACTGTCATAGCATCATAGGGGGCGATGGACAGAGCACCGACAACGGCAAACGCGCTGAGCTTTGCATCGCGGTCCGTTGCCCAATCTTGTGCACGCTGGATTTCGTCGGGCTGAAACAAAAGCGTCTGCGTGAAGTCGTTGCCGAAGGTATTGTTACGCGGATCGCCGCGATAGAGCAAAATGTCGCCTTTTAGCTCGGTGCGCACGTTTTCTACCAGCACATCGCCAATCGCCAGCCCCAAACCGCGCAAGGCGACAATCGTCGCGACACCTGCTGCAATGCATAAAATGGCCAGTGTCGTCCAGCGGCCACCGCGCTGAATGTTGCGCAGGGCATAGCGGATGTAAAAGAGCGTGCGACCCATGACGTGCTTATCCTCAGTGTGTTGGGGGCGATGCGGTACAATGTGCTGTATACGTTGTGTTACGATGTCGCAACCGAAACAAGGCAGCAACCGTAATATGATTAGTATACGACAGAGGCACTAAACCTGTTGTTAGAAGTGTAAGGGTAGATAATGATCTGCCCTGCAAATGACTTGCGACTTGAAAGGGACGATCATTGGCAAACGCACAGCAGAGTAAGCAAATGGACATCCGGCCTGTGCTGGATTTCCTGCAAGAGAACATTATGTCGCTGGTGAACGCACAACGCAGCCAGCAAAAAGACCTCGAATATGTCGAATTCATCCTACCGCAGAGCTTGCCGCCGCTGCCAGAACGCCGCAACATCGTGCAGCAGCAAATCCAGGGCAAGGCACCCCTGAGCCTGCTGGAAATTGAATGGGCGTTCGAGCGCATCGCAGACGACAGGCGCATCAAGGGTGTGGTGCTGTATTTGCAGGGCTTCGCCATGCCAGCAGCAGATTTAGAGACGCTGCGCGGCACGATCCAGCGCTTGCGGGGCCGGGGTAAGCGCGTGGTGTGCTATGCCAAGCAATACACCATCGCGGATTATTACGTCGCCAGCGCTGCGGATGAGATACTGCTGCAAACGGGCGGCTACTTCATGCCGAATGGCCTGGTCATCCAGCAGAATTACCTGCGTGAATCGCTGGATGCCGTCGGGCTGGAAATTGATGTCGTGAATTCGACGCCTTATAAATCGGCGGCAGACCTCTTTGCACGCAAAGAACCCTCCGAAGAAGTGGCGGCGATGATAAATTGGCTGCTGGATTCGCGCTATGACAATATCGTCAATGCGGTGGCGGCCTCACGCGATGTAGACCCCGATGCAGTACGTCAGATGATCGACAACGCGCCCTTGAGCGATTTGCAGGCGCGTGACGCCGGCTACATCGACGCTGTGCTGCTGGAAAAAGACCTCTATCAGCACCTGGATAGCGAACATATCGTCCTGTGGGATAACGCAGATGGCATGGTGCCGCTGAAGATGCAGCGCCGCAGCGGTAAATATGTCGCTGTGGTGCCGGTCTCCGGTCAGATTGTCGATGGTGAGAGCGAAAACCCGCCCGTTGATGTGCCGCTGCCCTTTATCGGTGGTGAACGCATGGGCGACCTGACCGTAACGCGCCGCCTGCGCAATTTGATGAAGGACGACGACGCGGCGGCAGTCGTGTTCTGGGTTGATAGCCCCGGTGGGTCCGCGACGGCCTCCGAAGCGATTGCGGCGGCGCTGGATGAACTGGCCAAGACGCGCCCGGTGGTCGTCTGCATGAACAATGTGGCTGGCTCCGGCGGTTATTACATCGCCACGCCTGCGGATTGGATCATCGCGCAACCGAGCACACTGACCGGCTCCATCGGCGTGATCTTCAGTAAGTTCATCACCACCGAGACGCTACGCAAATTGCGCTTCAACCCCTTCTACTATTTGCGCGGCAAGAATGCCGATATGTTCCTGCCGCGTGGGGCCTTCACCGATGACCAGCGCGAAGCCGCCCGCAGCTACATCGACCGCATCTACGAGGTATTCGTGAACCGTGTGGCCGATTCCCGTAAGATGAAGTTCGATCAGGTGGATGCCATCGGCGGTGGCCGCGTGTGGACGGGCGCACAAGCGCTGGAAAACGGGCTGGTGGATCAGCTAGGGGATTTGCAGGATGCGATTGCAAAGGCGCGTGAACTGGCCAAGCTGCCGCAGGAGACGCCTTATCGTCTGGTGCGCAAGCCCGGTAAGCCCATTGCTGCACAACTGGCAGAACAAGCGGACCCGGCGGCCTCCATCAAGTATTGGCGCAATAGCCTAGAGCACCTGACCAACGGCGCACAGATGCTTGTGCCGTTCGAGTGGAAATAGCAGCGTCTTCAGGGGCGCAACGTATTGCGCCCAGGGCTAATTCGCGGGCGAAATATGCCTGCCTGAGTGGTTACAAAAAAACGGACACCCAAAAGGGTGTCCCTACAGGTATCGTAGCTGGCCTAGCGCCGGAGCGTGACCGGGGCCGTGCGGCGGCGGACGGCGAACACACCAACCGTCAGCAGTACCAGCAGCACACCACCAACCGAAGCCAGCAGCAGTTCACGATATTGCGGTTCCTCGCCCGTTGCAGGCAATTCGGAGACCAGCGGCACGATCTGGCTGAGTGACGCCGTAACGCCGTTGGTCGTGCTCATGGATGTATCGACCGAGACGAACGCATTCGGGTAATCCGCTGGCACATTGACCGTCACGCTGACGGTGACCGTCGAACCCGCAGCAATCTCGCTATGCGTATAGCTCATGACCGGGCCACCTGCGACGCCGCTTTGTTCCAGCAGGTCTGGTGCGCCCATAATCATGCGGTTGCTATCGCGTGCGGCGGTGGCAGCGTTGCTGATGCTGACGTTACCCTCGCTTGCGGACGGGTTCGACAGTGTGACGCCCGCTGAGAAGCGCGTCGTCATGTTGATGCCCGTCATCATGGAGCCTGTGCTGTTGTTGATGGTCATCGTGTAGCGGAAGGACCCACCGCGCTGCGCGAAGCCTGCACTGCCATCCAACTGTGCGAAGGAACCGCTCAGGATGCCGTTACCACTGGTGCTGACTGCACCTGCACCTGCGGTTGCGCCGCCACTGCCCGCACTGTCACCGCTCAGGTCCAGCACTTCGTTACCCTCAGCCACCAAGCAACCCTCGAAGTCGCCGATGCAGAAGGAAACGCTATCGGTGTTGTTGGCCGGGTTCGGGTCTGGTGCCCCCGTTGACGCCGCCTGTGCACTGTTGCTGACGATCACGGCACCATCCAGCGTGGTTGAGGCGGTTGCCGTGATCGTCATACGGAAGGATTCGCCGCCCTGCAACGTCGGGTAGGTGCAGCTAACGGCTTGCCCATTAACAGCAGGGCTGACATTGGCGTTACCGCAATCCACCCCGTTGATCGTCATGCCGTCCGGCATCACATCGCTTACAATCACACCACCGGATGCTGTCGCGCCTGTGTTGGTCACGTCGATATTGAAGGTGACCGTCTCACCCGGCTCAACACGCGGGGCTTCGCGGCTCGTCTGTAGGCTTTTTCTGACCACCACATCTACGCCGCCTGTAACGTCTGGCGCGAGATGTTCGACGCGGCTGACCTGGGCATCATCGGCGTTGTGCAGGTGCACCAGCATGATCGACGGCAGTTCACCGGAGCCTGCATCCGGGCTGAGCAAGCCCAGCGTGGTCAAGGGGTTGTTGTAGTATTCCAGCGGCAGCGTGCCCCCCGGTTGATCGTCATACAGCGGCGTCCCTGTAGAGGTCGTCGGGTCGTCGTAGAAGCCGGGGTTGTTATCGAAGAAGTAGGGGTTCAGTACGCGGTCATACAGCAGCGGCTCTGCTGCTGTGCCGACAGTATCACCGTCACCGAACAAAAAGTCGGGGTTGTCTGGTGAGATTTCCAGCGCTTCGACGTAATACTGGAAGGGTGCCTGACCCACGAACGTCAGCACAGGCATGATAATCACATCGGTCTCATAAAAGTAGGTGTTTTCTTCCGCGAAGACCACACCATTCGGGTAGATCAGGTCCCCGGCTGGGACGAGCAGCAACGTGCCTGGAACACCACTGAGTAGACCAACGTTATCGAAGAAAGCGACAACGTGACGGTCACCCGCGAATGTCACAGACCCTGCAATATATGTGAATTCGTAGACAATCGGCGCGCCTGGCGCTTCTGGCAGTACATCCAGATGGATATTGAAGCGGAAGCGGATGGCCGTCCCCCATTCTTCGTAGGTTTCGATGGCGAAGAAGTGCGCCCCGGCGGATGTAGCCGTACTATCAGAGATGCCGACGCTCTTGATGTCGTTGTAATCGGAGATGTCCGGGTCGTTGGGGTGGTCCTGCACGATAGACGTTAAGCCCATCACCTGCGAGCGGATGTTGGCCGAGCCGCTGCCCGTATTGACGCCCGTGCCTGTTAACGGGATTTGCGTCACGCCGAAGTTCTCGGTGATGTTCACATCGCCACCCACGCGCATATCGGCGGCTGGGCGTGCATAGGCATAGACGGGCACGCGCAGGATGTCATTGGCGTTGGTGAACTCTACGATGGCGGTCTCTTCCGTCAGGTAGACCTGATCTGGTGGCAGGGGGGCGCGTGTCGGGTCGTTCTGTGCGTTGACACCGGCTGCACGCGCATCACCGGAGATGGTCACAGTGACCTCGGCGGTGCCGCCTGCGGGCACGTTGACGCTGGTCGGGCTGATGCTGAAGCTAACAGCGGGCACGTCTGTGCGTTGCAGCAGCGCGGCGTTATAGCTCACGGCGCTGTCACCCAGGTTTTCGACTGTAATCACACGCTGATTGCGTGGCAAGCCTGCGCCTGTCACCAGTGGGCTTAGCTCGTTGCTCGCAGTGATCGTACCGTTTGCACCCGGCAGGGCTTCGTAGGTGCCGAAGGACACGCTAGCGCCTTGTGGGTCGTCACGATGATAGGCGATCACGGGGTTCGACGCGGCGGCCAGCACATCAATGCGACCAGAGCCGACGCGCTGCGGGCCGTGAATGTTGCCATTGCCATCGGTGATATTGACGATGCCGGAGTTCATGATACGGGCTTTGATCTGCTGCGGCGTCCAGTTCGGCCACTTTTCGATCAGCAGCGCCGTGATACCAGCAATATGCGGTGAGGCCATTGACGTACCGCTGATGGTGTAGATGCCGTCGCCCGTCCCCGCACCAGCCGACGTGATGGACGTGCCCGGTGCACCGACATGCGGACCGAAGCTGGTGCGGCGGAAGTTCGTCGGGCCGCGTGATGTGCTGGCACTGGGGATGTCGGGTGTTTCCGACACACTGTACAGGCCGCTATCCAGGAAGTTGACGCTGGTGGGTAGGTTGGCCTTCAGGTCGTTGCCATCGTCAAGGCCGATCATCTTCGACGGAATGTCGATTGTGCCCTGGCCTGCTGTGGGCTGACCACCCATTGCGAAGGGCGCTGTGGTTTGGTTGTTGGCGACGATAGCACCAATAGCGCCCGATGCCTGCGCACGCAGCACCTTATCCACGAAGCTGCAAGCGCCACGATCCAGCAGCGCGATCTTGCCTGCGATGGCATCTGCATTGTCTAGCGGGCCAGTACCGCAGCCGTTGTTCGGCACACCATAGACGACTTCGCCTGTGATTTCCGGTGCGTTAGGCGGATCAAAGCCCGCGCTTGGACCCGGATAGTTGATGTCGTCGCCACCCTCGACGATGCGCTGCACAGTGCCTTCAATCACACCACTGGTATCAACGATGTTGGAAACCACAATCGCATCTGCGGAGCCTGTCGGCCCGAGGATGTAGTGAAAGTCGGCAGAGTTACCGGCGGCCACGACGACGTGGGTACCGGCGGCGACGGCATTGCGGACGGATTCCGTGCGCGGGTTGGCCGGATCACCGGAGGTATAAGAGCTACCCAGGGACATGTTGATGATGTCGGCCTGCACGCCATTGCTGTAGGTGCCTGCCACCGAATCCTCAATCGCCTCGATGACGTTTGATGTCGCTGTGCTGCCTGTGCAACCGAAGATGCGCATCGCCACCAGCATGGCATTCGGTGCGGTGCCGGGGCCAATCTGGAAGACATCGCCTGTATCCGCATCCGGGAAGTTCGGGTATAACTCATCGGTTGTATCGTAGGGGCCGGTGTAGGTGCTGCCATCCGGCTCTGTGCCATAACCCGCAGCGGAGCCTGCCACATGCGAGCCGTGCCCACCCCCATCAGCCACCGGGCAATCTGCCGGGTCGGTATCGGGTTGTTCGGGTGTGGTGCCATTGTAAGCATCGCCGACGTAATCGTAACCACCGATCACCTTCGGGGCGCGGTTGGCCACATCCGGGTTGAAGGGTGCCGGGAACAGGCCAGGGGTATCGCTGCCGTTGGTGCCGTCATTGACTGCGGCGTAATCGCCAGGGCCACCGAACAGCGTATGCGTGTAGTCGATGCCTGTATCAATGACCGAGATGACGACGCCCTCACCCGTGAAGCTGCCACCGATGCTGCCCGTATCCCACACATCGTCGCCGTTAATCAGCGGTACGCTGGTGGTATCGGCGCGTTCGATGAGGGAATCTTGAAAGACCGCCCGCACGCCGGGGGCATTGGCGATGGCCGGGATGTTGCCCGCAGTTGTCGTCACGAAGATCGTGTTGCTGAGCAACTGCACAGAGCCAGTCACCGTGCCACCCGCCGCTTGAATGCTGCTGATGGCTGCGCCCTGTTCGGCGGCCACCTGCGATGTCAGCGATTGGCCCGACGACAGGTTAAAGTTGGCCCGTTCCAGCGCCGGAGCGCCGCTAAGCTGCACCAGCAGGCGCACGCTTTCGTCAGGGTTGTAGCCTGTCAACGCTGGGTCTAGCTGCGTCGGGGCAAAGCCACCGAGAAGCTCTGTGGCGAACTGTGTCTCGTAATCCTCAGCCAGACGCGCCGCGTCTTCGGCAGTGAAGCGACCGAGGTCTTCAATTGAGATTGGTTGTGGCAATGGGCCATCGGACGTGCTGGCAATCGCGTCGTCCTGCGCACCAACGAGCGAAACGCTCAGCGCGAGGGCCAACAACGCTATCAGCAAAACGACGGCTGAGGTGCGCCTGTTGATAATTGGATTTCTAATCATATTGCTTTCCCCACATAATTCTAAGATTGTGAATACGGCTTCTCTGGTAAAACGCCAGGGCAACGCATGTTAAAGAACGTTGCCAACAGTGATTACCTGCGATAGTGTGATGTGTTCAACGGCTTCCCTTGCCTGAAAACATGTGTCACTATTGTGCTAACTTTTAAATGCGTAAGAGTATAGCGCGTTTTCGTCAAGTTGCCATGCCTACGTGTAAAATTTGCCAGTTTTGGGCAGGATTTCTCGCATAATAGTGCACAACAACTGTGCAATCCTCACAAGCGGGCTTCAGACCCTCATCAGCCGCAAATTTGTGTATAATGATAACGGGTCCAACACACATAAACACAATGGATTAGGGGCATACATTATGGCGCGTGTGGTTATCCTGGGGTCAGCGGCGGCTGTCAACAATACCGAGCACGATTATACGCATTTCTTGCTGATTGGTCGGCAGGATAACCCCATTCTGGTTGATGCCGGGTCTAACCCGCTGGGCAAAATTCAGAATTTGGGCATTGATGACGAGTCGTTGCAGGATATTATCCTGACGCATTTTCACCCGGACCACGTCGCGGGCATCCCGAATATGATGATGCACATGTGGCAATTAGGCCGCAAAGCGCCCCTGCGCATCTACGGCATTCACCACTGCATCAACCGCGTCGAGGATATGATGGAGAGCTTTGGCTGGCAAGAGTGGCCGGATTTCTTCCCGGTGTCCTTTCACCGCGTCAGTTCACGCGATGACGCGCCGCTGCTGGAAAACCGTGATTTCCGCATTCGCGCCTTCCCCGTCAATCATTTTGTGCCCACTATCGGTATGCGCATCGAGGACAAGCATCGCGGCACCGTGATGGGCTATAGCTGCGATACGCAGCAGTGCCCCGGCGTCTATCGCATTGCGGCGGATGTCGATGTGTTGCTGCATGAAGCCGCAGGGCCACCCCCTGGCCACAGTACCGCACGTCAGGCGGGGCAGGTGGCCACAGATTCCCGTGCAAAATCGTTGCGTTTGATACACTATCAGGTCTGGAATACAGACCCGACGCCATTGGTAGACGAGGCGCGGGAGGTCTTTGACGGGCCAGTTCATCGCTGTGAAGATTATGATGAATTTGAATTTTAGCTTTCTTTTTTATTAAAACTGCGTTGGTATTGTCCCACGCTAGCCAAGTCTTACACCCATTTTACCCCGCCACTGTTACACTTTGGTCGTGATTATAAGGACAGTAACATGAGCGAAGAACTAGAACGTCTGATCGCAAACCTGATGTCACCGGAGCACGTCGCCGCGAACGGCACCCCTCCGGCAGCGCGTCGTGATGGCGATGAGCTGGACGACGATATTCCCGAAATACCTGATGAAGTCGCCATCTTGCCCCTGCGTGGGTTGGTGGTCTACCCGCATACCGCTATCCCGCTGACCATCGGGCAGGCACGCAGCATCAGCTTGGTAGATGATGTGGTCGCGGGCAATCGCCTGGTCGGGCTGGTGACGGCCTATGACCCCGAACAGGAAACCCCTGGCCCCGACGAAATCCACGAGGTCGGCACGCTGGCGACGATTCATCGCCTGTTCCGTGCGCCTGATGGCACGATCCGTCTGCTGGTGCAGGGCTTGGCGCGTATTGAGGTCGATGCATACACCGAAGAAGCCCCGTACCTGAAAGCACGCATTCAGCCGATCCCTGAGACGGTGGAAGAAGGGCTGGAAACAGAAGCCCTGACTCGTAGCGTCACCGACCAGTTTAAGAAGCTGGCCAACCTGATGCCGAGTATCCCGGATGAACTCGTCACGTCGGCGCTATCGGTGGAGGACCCGCTGCAACTGATTTACTCTGTAGCGACCTACGTCCGCATTGACGCGGATGACGCGCAAAAGCTGCTGGAAATGGACAGCACGCTACAGAAAATGCGCAAACTGCTGGAAATCCTCAACCGTGAGGTTGAAGTGCTGGAACTAGGGCGCAAAATCCAGACCGAAGCGCAATCCGAGATGGAGAAGATGCAGCGTGAATACTATCTGCGCGAGCAGATGAAGGCCATTCAGCGCGAACTTTCCGAAGGGGATGACAGCACGCTAGAGGTCGATGAGTTCCGCCGCAAAATTGCTGAAGTGGGCATGAACGAAGAGGCCGAAAAAGAGGCCAGGCGCGAACTGAACCGCCTGGGCAAGCTGTCGGTGGCGTCCGCAGAGTACGGTGTCATCCGCACCTATCTGGATTGGCTGGTGAGTATGCCCTGGTCCAAAGCCACCGAGGATAACCTGGACATCTCTCATGCGCGTGAGGTGCTGGACGAAGATCACTATGGCCTGAAGGACATCAAAGAGCGCATTCTGGAATTCCTGGCCGTGCGCAAGCTACGTTCAGAGCGTGCCGAGGAACTGGAAGAGACAAAGGGCGATCAGACCGTGCGCCGCGAGCGTACCGGGGCGATCCTGTGCTTTGTCGGCCCGCCGGGTGTCGGTAAAACGTCGCTGGGGGCGTCGATTGCGCGGGCAATGGAGCGTAAGTTTATCCGGCTCAGCCTGGGGGGTATCCGCGATGAAGCTGAAATTCGTGGTTTCCGGCGCACGTATATCGGTGCAATGCCTGGCCGCATTGTGCAGACGTTGCGCCGTGCGGAATCCCGCAATCCGCTGATTATGCTTGATGAGGTCGATAAGCTAGGGCGCGACTTCCGGGGCGATCCGGCGTCGGCGCTGCTGGAACTGCTGGACCCAGAGCAAAACAGCGAATTCCGTGACACGTATCTGGATGTGCCCTTCGACCTGAGCAACGTGCTTTTCATCACAACGGCCAACACGCTTGATACGATACCGGGGCCGCTGCGCGACCGTATGGAGATCATCCAGCTAAGCGGCTATACCGAGCAGGAAAAGACCGCCATCGCCAGTCAATATCTGGTGCCGCGTCAGGTACGAGAAAACGGCCTGCGCCCCGAAGAAGTTAGCTTTACAGACGATGCCCTGCTGACTGTCGTGCGCGATTACACACGCGAAGCGGGTGTGCGTAACCTGGAACGCGAGATCGGGCGTGCTGCACGCAAGGTCGTGACGCGCATCGCAGAAGGCAAGCACGAAAGCGTTCAGATCGACAAAGAGATGGTGCGCGAACTGCTGAGTAAGCCGCGTTATGGCTATCGTAGCGAACTGGAAGACCGCACCGACCGCCCCGGCGTCGCAACTGGGCTGGCCTGGACGCCTGTCGGCGGCGATGTGCTGTTCATCGAGGCAACGGCCTTCCCTGGCGGCAAGGGTGAATTCCAGTACACCGGGCAACTGGGCGAAATCATGCAGGAGAGCGCACGTATTGCGCTCAGCTTCGTGCGTGCGAAAGCGCAAGACCTGAAGATCGACGCGGAACTCTTCAAGACGCAGAATATCCACCTGCACGTGCCCGCAGGCGCGACGCCGAAAGACGGCCCATCCGCAGGTGTTACGATGGGGGTGGCGCTGGCATCGCTGCTGACGGGGCAACCCACGCGCAGCAACGTGGCTATGACAGGTGAACTTACGCTCAACGGCCAGGTGTTGCCTGTAGGCGGCATCAAGGATAAGGTGCTGGCAGCGCATCGCATCGGTGTGGATACGATCATCCTGCCGAAGAAGAACGAAGTGGACCTTGAAGATTTACCGGACGACGTGCGCGAGAGTATGCATTTTGTGCTGGCAGAAAGCATGGATGAGGTGCTGCCGGTCGCGTTGCCGATGCAAGAACCCAGTGTGGCCGCCAATTAGTGCGGCTTACGCTGCCTCATAACTACTCAACACAACCTGACAACCTGGATAATACTAGATAGTAGGGGAAAGGCACACGAACAGTGTGCCTTTTTACATCCATCATGCTTTGGTTTGTGGGTTGCTGACGGCGTGGTTATCGGCGTCGGCCTGTTTTATGCTGGGTTTGCGCTTGGCATCTGATAGCGACATGGCAGCAATGACGATCATGAAAAGGAGTACAATCAGTTCAGTCATGGTTAAAGCATCCGTTAATTGTGGCCGCAACTGTGGCCCAAGCGCCTGATAATCCTGAGCGTTAAGCCGCAATGACTTCATTTTGCATTATGATAACATCAAAGCAGGGTTAAATGCCATGTTTGGTAGCCACTAACTTAAGATATTTATAAATTGCTTAAGCGTCGTAGGTCGTGCTGTAGGTTGATTGTCAATATCCCGCGTGGCCTATCGTTGCTAAAATAAGGTACAGGGCATTGTGCCCCCAACGAATGTGATTTGTTGGATGCAACACGCAAACTTGAAACAGTGACCGAGACAGACCCATGCAGTCGAAATTCGACTTTGACCTTGAACAGCACCGCGAGACGCTGCTTGGCTTCTTAGCAGAGATTATCGCGCTGCCAGAACGCCCCACAGGGAATGAATTCAGCAAGCTGCTGTTCAAGCATTCCCGCCCGGATGGTGGCCTGTATAGCCGTGCCCAACTAATTCAGGCATACCGGGCGCTCGCGGGGTCGCACGGGCTGCCGCCCTACGATGAGCGCGAATTGAACAAGCTGCGGCGTAAACCCATGCGCACCATCAGCGGTGTGACGCCGGTAACCGTGCTGACAAAACCGTTTCCGTGCCCCGGTGAATGCATCTTCTGCCCCAATGACGTGCGGATGCCGAAAAGCTACCTGTCGGACGAGCCGGGTGCACAACGCGCCGAACAAAACAGCTTCGACCCGTATTTGCAGACGTATACGCGCCTGCTGATGTATTACAACATGGCGCACCCGACGGATAAAATCGAGGTGATTATCCTGGGCGGTACGTGGTCCTTCTACCCGGAGACATTTCAGATCTGGTTTGTGAAGCGCATCTTCGACGCCTTGCATGATTTCGGCAACGGCATCGACCGCCGCCAAGCAGTGTGGGCTGCGCTGGCGGACGAAAGCCAACTGCACCCCGAACGCAACACGACCACTGTGCAGATTCAGGGCATGACCTTCGACCAGACCTATAATCAGGCGGTACAGCAGGTCTATGCTGATGAGATGCGGCGCTCACGCGAAGTCACCCGCGCCATCGCACAGGGCGACATCGCACGCTCACCCATTTTAGAATTTGCGACGTGGGAAGAACTCGAAGCGGCCCACACCGAGAACGAAAGCGCCGCTTGCCGCGTCGTCGGGCTGGTGGTCGAGACGCGCCCGGACCACATCAGCGCCGAAGAAGTGCTGCGCATCCGGCATTTGGGCTGTACGAAGGTGCAAATCGGCTTTCAGAGCTTAAACGACGACGTGCTGCGCAAAAATCGGCGTGGGCATACGGTAGACGCCACACGACGCGCTGTAAAATTGCTGCGGCAGGCAGGCTTCAAGATCCACGCGCACTGGATGCCGAACCTCTACGGCTCCACGCCGGATTTGGACATCGCAGATTATGAGCGCATGTTTGGCGACCCGGCTTTCCGGCCTGATGAACTCAAGGTGTACCCGTGCTCGCTGATTGAAAGCGCAGAACTGATGCAATACTATCAACGTGGCGATTGGCAGCCCTACACGCACGACGAATTGCTGTATACGCTGGTGGAGAGCTTCAAGCGCACACCGGAGTATTGCCGCCTGACACGGGTCATCCGCGATATTCCATCGACGGACATCGTGACAGGCAACCAACTTACGAACTTTCGGCAATTGGTCGATCAAGAGATGGCGAAGCAAGACGCGACCACAGGCGACATCCGCGCCCGTGAAATCCGGCATCGCACTGTGTCGCTGGATGCGCTGCACCTGGATGAAGTGTGGTATGGTGGCGGTTGTAGCGAAGAAGTCTTCTTGCAGTACATCAGCGAGGAGCGCTACATCGCGGCATTCCTGCGCCTGTCCTTGCCACACGGCGACGAGACGCCGCTACACGGTGAATTGCAGGATGCAGCCATCATCCGCGAGGTGCACGTATATGGCCAATCGCTCGGCCTCGGCACCAACGAGGATGGACGCGCCCAACACGCGGGCCTGGGCAAAAAATTGATCGAACGCGCCTGTGAATTGGCGACAGAGCGCGGTTATGCACGCATGGCGGTGATTTCTGCCATCGGCACCCGCGAATATTATCGCAAGCGTGGCTTTGCAGATGGCCTGCTCTACCAACTACGCCCCTTGCGACCAGACCCACATCACACACAGGGGTAAGCACGTATGCTCACAGACATCGGAGAAAACCGCACCCTGCTGCGGGCCATTTTGTTGCTGGTGATCGTCGGGACCATCCCGTTTTACATCTGCGGCATTGGCCTCTGGTTGCTATCGCCGGATGCGAACGCGCCGACCAACGCGCCCAATGGGGATAGCAGCGTCGTAGACGACAATGGCGAGCCGACATTTACGCCGCTTGGGTCGGGTTCCGATGATGGGCAAGCCAACAGCGGTGATCGAGACGAGCAACCGACGCTGACGCCATTAGACGACGATTTTTCGCCGCCGACGTTCACGCCCTTTGCGCCGCTGAACCCCACACCGCCGCAATTCATCCCGCCGACGAGCTTCCCGACGAATCCGCCGCCTGTGTTCTTCCCGGCAACCGATACGCCCGTGCCGACATTCACGCCCTTCCCGACGAATACACCGCTGCCGACGAGTACACCGTTGCCAACGGATACACCACCGCCGCAGGCGACCAATACCCTCTTGCCCTTCGATCCGATTGAGTCACCGACGCCGATACAGGGCCGCTCGGCATCGTAATAGCCTATACCTGTAGGGGCACAGCGTGCTACGACCTGGGCGCAATGCATTGCGCCCCTACGGCGGGTTTTCATCAGTCAAACAAGCGCGAGGTAAAAAACACCTTCTAGCGCCCAGATAGGTACATGGCCACAGCTTGCTCTAGTGTGGCTGGGTCCAGTTCGATAAATTCGGCGGGGTCGCCAATGCCCATATGAAACACCACCACGTAATCCCCGAAGGTGTTTTGTGCACTGCGCATCAGGAAATTCAAGAAGCCGCCTTCCATGCCCAGTTCTAGCGGCACGGTTAGCATGGCATCCAAACTGCCGCCGGGTAGCTGACGGTTCTGCGTGCGGGAAACATACGAGCCATTCAGCGAGAACGATGTGCCGTAACACAGGCTGCTGTTGCCTGCGTCATCGCACGCGAAGGGGTTGCCGAATTCATCAGCGATGTACTCGTAATTGCTGTCAATCAACGCAACCAGCGGGTCGAATGCGCCGACGACTGAAATCATGTAGACCGTTGGCGATACGCCAGAGGCAACCATGCCCGGCGTGATCTCCACTGAGAAGGGATCGCCCTCGTTATCGGTGCTGGATAGCGTCATGCCCTCTAAGAACAGCAGGAATTGCCCGGTAGCATTGCCGAAGCCACCGACGACCAGGCGAATATCGCTGAATGAAGGCTGGTTAAACGTGTTGAAGACAATTTGTGATGTCAGGCCAGATGGTTCCACTAAACCCGTTGTGGGCAATGACGCCTGATAATAGGACGCCTCAAAGTTATCATCGTCACACAGGCCACGCCCGCTTTCGTCCAGCACGGCCAGCACGGGGTCGAAGCCGTTGATGCCGACAGCCGTCGCCGTGTAATTAGAGTTGGAGCGCATCTGTATCACTGTGATCGGGATGCCGTTATCGAAGCTGCGGCCATTGTCACAGGTCACGCTCAGGCCCATTGGTGTGCCCGGTGCGAAAGCCTGCGGTGGTTCCTCGCCGGGTGTGGAGGTGGCGGGTGTGCTTGTGTCTCTATCTGCTTCATTTGGCCCCGTATCGGGCATGAGTGTGCGCTCGGTGGTGTTAAAATCACCTGCGGGCAGGTCCAGCAGCGGGCCAGCGTAGCCGGGGTCGGGGAAGCCGACGAGTTCAACGGCGTCAATCTCGTTCCAGTTGTTCGTGCGCGTCTGATCTAAGTCGATGCGCACGGCTTGCACGAAAAATTCTGGCGGGAAGCTCAGTTCAAACGTGCCGGGGCAGGGGGTGTCGCTATCTGCGCTTTTTGGTACGGCACTTTCGTCACCATCCGGGGCAATCAGCGTAACCTGAATGATCGCGCCGGGGTTGTACGTCTGGTAAATATCAACTGCTGTCGCAAAGACAGGCTGCTCAAAGTAAACCGTCAGCGAATCCTGACCGGTGCTGCTGCGTGAAGCCCATGCAGTCGGCAAATCCCCACAGGTTGCTGTATCGGGTGCGCCTGTGGCTTGCGCAGCGCTCCAATCGCTATCACCATATTGAGAGGACGCCTCGGCGGCAATAGCCCACTGGCGAATCGGGTCAACTTCGGTTTGTGCGCTGAGGCCAGGGATCAATACCAGGCCCAGCACAACGGACAATAAAACAAAGGCAATTTTGTGTTGGTGTCTCATGCACCTTGCTCCATACACATTTCAGCATGACAATATACTGCATCGTTGTCAGTATAAGCGCGTTTGCCGAAATGCGCGACTTGTCACACATCGGTATTGCAGCCATCTCGGTTGATTCTTGGCGGACGCCATGAATGGCGTCCCTACAAGCGTGTTCTGTACATTAACCTAAATTGAACGCACTATTCGGAGTGATTAGACTATGCCTACAACGCTTGATATGAGCCAGGAGGCCGCATGGCGGCGGCATTTCCGCGTGCCACAGGTCGTCTGGTCGAAGATTGCCACGCAAAACCCGGCGCACGGTGTCGTCTGCTCGGATCGTTCGGGCACGTTTCAGCTTTACGCCTGGGACCGCGCTAATCAGACCATACAGCAGTTGACCGACCATGAAGCAGGCGTCTTACAGGGCGCAATTTCGGCAGATGGCCAGTGGGTTTACTACCTGCATGATACGCAGGGCAACGAGATCGGGCATTATTTCCGTGTGTCGTTTGATGGCCGCCAAATACACGACCTGACGGCTGATCTACCCGCCTATGCTTCGTATTACATCACGGAGAGCTTTACAGGCAACATGATTGGCTTCATGATGGTCAACCAGAACGGCTTTCAGTTCTATGTGGTCGAGAACGCGACACGGGCCATTTACTTCACCTATCAGACCGAGCATTTATCACAGGGGCCGCTGCTCTCGCACAATGGCGAATTGGCGGCTATAGCGACCACTGAGCGCAACGGCGGCGTAAATTTCAACCTGGAACTGTACAACGTCGCAGACGGCAGCCCCTTCGATGACCTGCACGACGGCCCCGGCACCAGCATCACGCCGGCTGGCTTCGCGCAGAAAGCCGGGGATTTGCGTCTGCTGGCCAATAGCAACCAATCCGGCGTAAACAGGCCGTTTATCTACGACCCCAGCAGTAAAGCACGCACCTGGCTACAGGTGGCTAGCTTGCCCGGTGATGTGCAGGCGCAGGATTGGTCCGAAGATGCTGAGCGCGTGCTGCTGCTGCATACCTGGCAGGCGCAAACGCAACTGTATCTGTATCACCTGGGCGACCACAGCCTGACCAAGCTCGACCATCCCGCCGGAACCTACGCATTTTATCCGCCTTACTTTGGGCCGAATAACCAGATTTACACCCACTGGACCGACGCCACGCACCCGCTACGCCTTATCACGCTGGATGGGGCCACAGGCCAGAAAGCAGGCGACGTGATTACGGTGATGGACGACGAACCCGGCCACCCCTGGCAGAGCATCACGTTCACGTCATTTGATAATACGCAGGTGCAGGCGTGGCTGGCCAAACCCGCAGGTGATGGCCCCTTCCCGACGATTCTGCATGTGCATGGTGGCCCCACCGATGTGCAGATGAACGAATATCACGCGGGCAGTCAGGTGTGGGTGCAGCACGGTTTCGCGTTTTGCAGCGTGAACTATCGCGGCAGCACCACCTTCGGCAAGGACTTTGAGGAAGTGATCCTCGGTGACATTGGCCAGCGTGAAGTTGAGGACATCGCAGCAGGGGCGCAATACCTGGTTGATACAGGCATCGCCAAAGCAGACAAGCTCTTCGTCACAGGTGCATCGTATGGCGGCTACCTGACGTTGCTGGCGCTGGCCAGAAAGCCGCATCTGTGGGCTGGGGGCATGGCGTTGGTCGCCATCGCGGATTGGTCGCTGACGTATGCGGAACAGTCGGAGCCGTTGCAGCAGTATCTACATAGCCTGTTCGGTGGCTCGCCGCATGAGAAGCCAGAGCAGTATAAGGCCGCCTCCGTGCTGACCTACGCTGATGATATTGTCGCGCCCTTGCTTATCGTGCAGGGTCGCAACGACCCGCGCACGCCGGAAGCGCAGATGCAAGCCTTCATCGACAAAATGCAGGCGCTCGGCAAAGGTCCGGGGATGAGCGTGCACTGGTTTGATGCAGCACAGGACCCGCGTGCCCTGTATCAGCGTGAGGACCAGCAAGCGCAAATGCTGGAATTCGTGTATGCGCAGGTCTTCGCGGGGGATTAATTAGTATTTGGCGGACGTACCCCGGCACATCCCTACGTGACCGTTGTAAACTGTAGGGACGCGCAAAAGCGCGTCCCTACAACCTAAATTATCTCTGTGGTGTAGCACAATCCCACCATAACCCATGACCAGAAAAGCACAGATTATGCAACCGAGGCGAAAACACCATGACACTGCTGACACTCGACGATCTAGGGCACGCTTACGGCGACTTCGATGTTTTTACTGCGCTGAACGCTCAAATTGGCTATGACGAGAAAATCGGCCTCGTGGGGCCGAACGGCATCGGCAAGACCACCCTGCTGCAAATCATCGCAGGCTTACAGGAATCATCTGAGGGCGACGTAAAGCTGAGCGACGACATCCTGCAAATCGGCTATCTGCCACAAGAAGCCGCCGCCGCCTTCGCGCAAAAGACGAACACCCTGCACCGCGAAATGCGCTCCGTATTCGACCACGTGCGCGAGATGGCCCACAAAATGCGCGAGATCGAAGCGCGTATGACCGCAGGCAGCGCCACCGACGACGAATACACCGAATACGGCGACCTGCAAGAAGCATTTGAACACGCTGAAGGCTACGACTACGAACGCCGCATCGAACGCACGTTGGATGGCCTGGGCTTTACGCTGGCTGACCGCGATACACCGCTGCAATACCTCAGTGGCGGCCAGAAAACACGCGCATTGCTGGCCAAGCTACTGCTGACCAACCCCGATTTGCTGATCTTAGATGAGCCGACGAACCACCTGGACGCTGCTGCTGTGAATTGGCTGGAGGGCACGCTGAAAACCTGGAACGGCGCGCTGCTGATCGTCAGCCATGACCGCTATTTTCTGGATAAGGTCGTGACGCGCATCTGGGAGATGACCCGCACCCACATCGAAATTTACAAGGGCAACTACAGCAGCTACGTGAATCAGCGCCAGATGCGCCAGCAACGCACACTCAGAGAGTGGCGATCCGTGATGGACCGCTTCTGGAATGAATTCAAGTTCATCGAGAAGCACATCGCGCAATCCGACAACGCACGCGGACGCATGAAGAAGCTAGCGCGTGAGGTCGATGCCGTGCAACGTTACGGCCTGGAAGCCGTGCACGTCATCCAGAAAAAAGGCTGGGCGCAATTCACCAACGAATACGAAAGCAAGCGCCCCCCCGCCACCGTCAGCGAACTGCGCCAAGCACTCAATTCACTCGAAAGCCCCATCCAACGCCAACGCAATATGCGCATCAAGCTACGCAGCGAAGAACGCAGCGCTGATCTGGTCATGCGCACGCACAATTTGCAGGTCGGGCATGATGGCCAGACGCTATTCACGGTGGATAACATCGAATTACAACGCCGTGAAGTCGCTGCGCTCATCGGGCCGAACGGCGCAGGCAAATCGACGTTTTTGCGCACGATGATGGGTGAGGTCAAGCCGATACACGGGCGTTTGCGCTTTGGGGTCAATGTGCAGCTCGGCTACTTTGCGCAGGCCCATGAGGATTTGCAAGCCGATAACACGCTGGTCGATGAATTGCTGCGCCATGCACCCGATGAGATGGCGATTGGCGCGGCCCGCAGTTACCTCGCACGCTATCTATTCCAGGGTGATGACGTGTTTAAGCGCGTCGAACGGCTCAGCGGTGGTGAACGGGCGCGGCTGGCGCTGGCGATTCTGGCGTTACAGGGCGCGAACTTCTTGCTGCTGGACGAACCGACGAATCACCTCGACATCCCGGCGCAGGAAGTGCTGCAAAACGTGCTGGAAGGCTTCGATGGCACGATTTTGCTCGTCAGCCATGATCGCTACCTGGTCGATAGGCTGGCAACACAAATCTGGGAGTTGCGCGGGGGGCATCTGCGCATTTACGAAAGCAGCTATGCGAATTACCTGCAAACGCTGGCAGCCGAAAACGCCGCAGGCACAACCGACGATCAGCCAGAGCCGACACCAGAACCCGCACAGCCCACAGCCGATATGCAACGGCTAGAGGCGCAAATCCAAACGCTGGAAGGCTCATTGAAAGAAATGGGCATCCTGCTACAACACGCCAACGCCGCCAACAGCAACGCCGCCGACCAACTAAACGCCGAATATGTCAATCAGCAAGCACGCTTGAAGCAGCTACAGGCAGAACGTGACGCGATGCGGCAAGCCGTGAATTAGCCTGAGTAAAATCGAAAGGCCCAACACACATGACACTTGAAGGCAAAGTCGCGCTCATCACGGGGGCCAGCCGCAGTCAGGGGATTGGCGCGGCGGTGGCCCGTGAATTGGCCGCAAAGGGCGCGAATATTTTCATCACGACCTACAGCGCCTACGATGCACGCATGGACTGGGGCAGCGAACCAAATGCCCCGTTGCGGCTTGTGGCCGAGTTGGGGCGCATGGGCGTGCAGGCATCCATCCTGGAAATTGACCTATCGCAGCCTGAAGCACCGGCACGGACCTTCGATGCGGCTGAAACGCACGTCGGCGCGGTGGATATACTCGTGAACAATGCTGCTGTGTCGATTAACGCAGGGATTGACGAACTGAGCGCGGACCTGATCGACCAGCATTATCTGGTGAATGTGCGCGGCATGATGTTGCTGTGTCAGGAATTCGTCAAGCGCTGGCAGCAACACGGCAAAACAGAGGGCGGGCGTATCATCAACCTGACCTCTGGGCAGGGAATCGGCGCGATGCCCGACGAACTGCCCTATGCGGCCACAAAGGGCGCGGTGGATGCTTTTACGTTGTCGCTGAGCGCGGGTGTGATGGCTTATGGTATCACCGTGAATGCGATTGACCCCGGCATCACCCAGACAGGCTGGATCAGCGAGGCATTGCAGCAGCAGTTTGTCCGGCAGCATCCGGCGGGGCGCGTCGGCACCCCAGCGGATGCTGCGCACCTGCTGGGGTGGTTGGCCTCGGAGGATGCAAGCTGGGTGACCGGGCAGATTATCCGCTCACGCGGTGGGCTATAGCAGCTTCTGCAAGAAGTAGCTGGTGTGGCCCGGTGGACGGTCTCGCAAGGTGCCGAAGACCTCAAAGCCCTGTGTTTGATAGAAGCCGACCACCTGAAAATCGGCGCAATCGCACACGATGCCCTGCACGCCACGCGCCCGACAGAAGCCCTCTAGCATGGCCAACATTTGCGCACCGTAACCCTGCCTGCGTACCTGCGCGTCGATCCACAGGTAATGCACATCAAACCAATCCCACCACAGCACGCCGTATAAGCCACCCATCAGCCTGTAATTGTCATCGGGGTCGCGCAGCCAGACGGCATGTGTGCTGAATTGTAGCGGCGTGTAGGCGTCATTGTAGGCGATGAGGCCCTGCTCAACGGCGTCGGTGTCGCGTGCGACGGGTGGTTCCTGTAAGATCAGACGGGCGCTGGTGGCCTGTGCTTGCAGGTTGCGCTTGTGCAGGTAATAAATTACATGGCCGCGTGGCCGTTCGCGGTTGTAGCCGAACACCGTATAGCCCTGCTTCTGATAGAAAGGCAATGCCTGAAAGCTGCTTGTCATGAGATGCACACCCAGCAGACTACGCTCAAGCGCGGCATTTTCGGCTGCCGCCAGCAGTTGTGCGCCAAGTCCGCGCCGCCGCTGCTTCTCGTGTACCCACAGCGTATCCACGAAGAGCCAGCCCCAATCGCCCTCACACACTGCGCCGCCGATTAACTCAGTGGGTTGGGCCGTGTCGTAGGCGAGAATGTTCAAATCTGCTTGATAGAGGTCAGCCAGCGCGGGCACCTGCGCTAGATTATAGGCCATCAGGCCATCTCGCAGGCGTTGGCTGTCGTTTCTATCGGGCGAATCGACTAATGTAAGGGTGTAAGGCATGTGCTGTCGGCGCATCCACGTCGGCTAGAGGGTGTATCACTGAAGTGTACAGCCTGGTGAGCGGGTGACAAGCGCCAATTGATCTAAACAGGTAGTACAACCATGATTACAGTGCTGCGGCGTTTGCAATGGCGTGGGATGCGCTATAATCTCGCATCAGGATGCACACAGGCTGAGGCACCATGCCACATATCGGACTTAATGCACATCTGCTGGCCAACGAAGTCGGTTATCGTGCCGCCGGAATCCATAACGTGATTCACCGCACGCTGCTGCATCTGCCGCAGGTCGCGCCGGATGATTGGCGCTTTACGGCGCTGGTGGGGGCTGCGAACCGAGCAAGCTATGATGGCGTCACGATGCGGCGTGCGGGCATGGATACACAGGCCCCTGTGCGGCGCATCCTGTGGGAGCAGTTCTATCAGCCCGCGCAACTGGCCGAGTTCGATTTGCTCCATGCGATGGCCTTCGTCGCACCACTGATGCTGACGCGGCCACTGGTCGTCACGGTGTATGATCTGACGTTTATGCGCTATCCAGAGCGGCTATCATCAGCGCGGCGTCTGTATCTGCGCACATTCACGGGCCTGACCTGCCGCCGTGCGCGGCGCGTCATCGCGATTTCGCACAGCACGAAGCAAGATTTGATTGATTTGTTGGGATTGCCTGCTGAAAAAATCGACGTGACGCCGTTGGGCTACGATAAGGCGCTGTTCAGGCCACTGCCCGATGCGCAGGTGCAGGCATTTAAGCAGCGTCAGGGCTTGCCGCAGCGCTTCTGGTTATTTGTGGGCACCATCGAACCGCGCAAAAACCTGCCCTTGCTGCTGGATGCTTACGCGGCGTTGCCATCGGCTGAGCGTTTGCCGCTGGTGCTGGCGGGGGGGGCTGGTTGGGGCATGGATGCAGTACGCGCTAAGATACAGCAACACGGCTTGCAGTCCGATGTGATGCTGCCTGGTTTCCTGCCTACCGAGGAGATGCCGCTCTGGTACAATAGCGCCGAAATCTTTGTCTATCCGTCCGTGTTTGAGGGCTTCGGCTTGCCCGTGCTGGAAGCGATGGCCTGTGGCACGCCTGTTATTACGTCGGATGTTTCGTCACTGCCGGAAGTCGCGCAGGATGCAGGCTTGTGCTTGCCGCCGCAGGACGCCAGTGCATGGACGATGGCGCTGCACCGCGTCTGGCAGGATGAGGCTTGGCGTATTGAAGCGCGTGCACGCGGCTTGCAGCAGGCGCAGGCATATGATTGGCAGCGCACAGCAAAATTGACGCTGGCGAGCTATCAACATGCCTTGTTGTTGCCTTGAACCGCTGACGTTGTAGGGACTCTCATCTGCATGTCTTGCGGACGCCCAAAAAGGCGTCTCTACAATCACCTAACGCAAATTGAGATAGCCAAGATAACCATGAAGGCATTACCGCAATTGGACGAACGACCTAGCATAGAACCGCGCTGGCTCTGGCCCTTGCTGGATTTTGGGCTGGTGGTCTTGGCGTTCGTATTGGGCTATATCATCCGCTATGACTGGCAGGTTTTTCGCCCGGTCTTCGATCCAAGTAGCGCCGAATTCGCGCCTTACATCCCGTACATGCTGATTTACGCGGTGATGCTGTACTTCAATTATCAGCGCAGCAGCCTGTATCGTCATGTGCGTGGTCGTGCCTGGATGGAAGAGGTGACAATCGTCGTCAACGGCGTGACGACGGCGACGGTGGTCTTGCTGGCGTTGTTCTTCATGTTACAACCAGAGGTCACCAGCCGCTTGATGCTGGTCTATGTGGCGCTGCTGACGGTTGCCTTGCTGTCGTTAGCGCGGGCGGCGCGTCGGGCAGTGCTGGCGAATTTGCGGCAGAAGGGCATCGGCGTGCAGCGTGTGCTGATCGTTGGCATGGGCGAGACCGGGCAGACCTTGTTGCGCTCGATGATTGCTCGTAGCGACCTGGGTTATCGGGTGGTCGGTTATCTGGCCGATGAGCAGCACGACGAAAGCACCACTGACTTCGGGCGTGTGCCTTACCTGGGCAGCCTGGATAACCTCGTGCAGAGTATCAAGCAGGCCAATGTCGAGCTTGTCGCGGTTACGCTGCGCTGGCAGCACTATAGCCGTATTATGCACATTGCCAGCGCTTGCCGCAGTTTGGGTGTAGCGGTGCGTGTGGTGCCGGATATCTTCCAGTTGAACATGCGTCAGGTGCAGGTCGAAACCCTGGATGGCATCCCTTTGCTGGGCATTAATGGGCATGAGCCGTTTATGGGCACGAATCGACTATTAAAACGGGCGCTGGATTTATCCATTATCCTGCTGTTTGCGCCGCTATGGGTGCCGCTGCTGGGGGTGGTGGCGCTGGCGATTAAGCTCGATGACAAGGGGCCGATCTTCTACCGGGCGCTGCGTGTGGGCGAGAACGGGCGTGAATTCTACATGCTGAAGTTCCGTAGTATGATACCCGATGCTGATAAGCTGCGCGCTCAATTGATTCAGCAGACCGGCGACGACCCCAAGCGCCCCAAGATCATCGACGATCCTCGTGTGACCCGCGTCGGGCGCGTGATCCGCAAGCTGAGCCTGGATGAATTACCGAACCTGATTAACGTGCTGCTGGGGCAGATGAGCCTTGTAGGGCCACGTCCGCCGCTACCTGATGAGGTGGCCGAATACGAAGCCTGGCATATGCAGCGCCTGCAAATCATCCCCGGCATTACGGGTTTATGGCAGGTCAGCGGGCGCAGCGATGTGCCCTTCGCTGAGATGTGCTTGCTGGATATTTACTACATCGAAAACTGGTCCGTCGAGCTAGATTTGCAGATTCTCGCCATGACGGTGCCGCGTGTGCTGACCCTGAGGGGCGCGTATTAGCGGCACCGCGACCCTCCCGCGTCTGATTGAGCATTCTGCATACACGTTTTACCCGATCTGAGCCGAGCCGAGTGCTGCTTGCTCAGCTTACGGCATGTGCACAAATTCGCCCGTGTGTTCAGCCAGATAGCGCTTGATTTGGTCGGCTGCGATGGCCGCTTCGACATTCATATTGAACATGGCCCCTTTGCCCTTGTAGAACGTGCCGACGAGATATAGCCCCGGATGCCCTAAAATCTGGCGTCCGTTGGGGTGCTCACTGACATCACGCAGGGGCCAGCCACGCTGACCATTGGGGCCGATGCGCCAATCACAGGGCGCTGGGGAGCGATATGGGTCGCTATTATACTGCATGTCTATATCTAAATAGCGATGCAAAACCGGGGTGAATCCAGTCGCCATGATGACCATATCCGGCTCTATCTGCGTCCCGTCCGCTAGCGTCACCTGATGCGCTTCAAACTGCGTTGGTGCCTCCACTGGCTCAATTTGCCCGGCACGCACGACATCCAGCAATTCCGGCCCGCGATAGGCGGTTGTGGCTGCTGCGCCCGGTGGATGTGACTTCAGGCCATACTGCGCGATATTCGGGTATTTGCGGCTGCCGGCCCATTTCATGATGCGCTGGCAATGCTCACGGGGCAGGTTATCGGCCAGCATCAGCCACAGGTGCATGGGCAGGCCATAGGGGTAACGTGGCCGCAGGTCTACGCCTGAGCGGATGCCGATCCATGTGTGTGCGGCGTTGATCGCGGCTTCGACTGCAATATCCACGCCGCTTGGCCCGTTGCCCACGACCAGCACGCGCTGTCCGCGTATCTGCTCCGGGCGCTTGTAGCTGCTGGAATGCATGATTGTGCCCTGAAAGGCATCCATACCGGGGATGTCCGGCATAATTGGATTGCCGAAGATGCCTGTGGCGGTGATGACAACCGGATAGAAGCTGGTGCCTTCGCTGCTTTCCACGCGCCACAGGTTCGTACCCGGTTCCCGTGCCACGCGATAGACTTCAACGCCAAGCTGGATGTTGAAAGCCTGCTCTGCCACGTAGCGAGATACATAAGCATGATACTGACGCGCCGATGGGAACAGCCCATACGACACCGGGAAGGGCGCTTCTGGCATGTGTGAATAGAAGCGCGATGTGTTCAGCTTCAGCGATGGATACAGGCTATCCCAGGTGGATGCAGTGATGTCGGCTCGGTCGATGACCTTGTAGGCGATGCCAGCTTGTTCCAGAGCGTAGGCGCTGGCGATACCTGCGGGACCTGCACCGATCACAAGCACGTCAGCGTCGGTGTTCGGTTTGGGTGTTGCGGTTGTAAGCATAGGATGGTGCCTTTATCAATAGAATGTGCCTAGTTGACGGATGTGCCTGCCATCGGTGCTGGCGTTTCGGTGGCCTGTGCGCGTGCTGTTATCGTCAGGTCGGCGGCTGTGGCCTGTGCGTCTAACGTTGCTTGTCGATCTCGTGGTAGCGCGGTGGCTGTCATCATCAGCAGCGGTGCATTGCGCGTGTTGGCCGCTTCTACCGTCAGCGGGAAGTTAATCGCATCCTCTGTTGTGCGCGGTTGCCATGCGTCTAGCGTTGGGAAGACGAGTTCCTGGATCATTTGCTCGCGGGCGGCGTTTTCCGTCATGTATTCCTCCACCGGGAAGGCGACGACATCGGTGGCGATGGCCCACGCACTTACGCCGACGATCAGCAGCACCAGCAGCAACGCGCCCAACAGCAAGCGGTTATTCGTGCGGCGCTTCCCTGGGCTGACATCAGCGCGGTTGATGAACACACGTAACGTATTAACGTTGTAATCTTCGGGCAGTTTGGTACGGCGGTAGCCCCGCCACGCATCCGGCAGCGCCACGTTTTGCACCAGCAGCAGCGCGACCACATGCCCTTGATCCGCAGCGCTGGCTACCGCTTGCCGCACCGATACATCACGCACGCTATCCGATGAGACCAGCACCAGCAGCAGCGGATTATGAACG
>DAOTTW010000102.1:0-4161 GCA_034437615.1 Anaerolineae bacterium
CCTGGCCGTTTTGATCGTCAGGTGACAGTGGACCTGCCCGACCGCGAAGGCCGTAAAGACATCCTGAAGATCCACACACGCGGCAAGCCGCTAGGCGATGACATCAGCCTGGAGGACATGGCAGGCGCTACGATTGGCTTCAGCGGTGCGGACCTGGCGAACCTGGCGAACGAAGCCGCCCTGAACGCAGCCCGCTACGACCGCAAGCGCATTCTTCAGACGGACTTCACAACGGCATTCGAGCGCATCATCCTGGGTACGGAGCGCCCGCCGCTCTCCAACCCTGAGGAGCGCCGTGTGGTGGCCTATCATGAAGCGGGCCATGCCATCGCCGCAATGATGACACCGGGCGCGGACAACGTGCTGAAGGTGACGATTACGCCGCGTGGTCAGGCGCTGGGCATCACGGCCTTCATGCCGACTGATGACCGCCGCAACTACCCGCGTGGCTACCTGGAGGCGACGATGAATGTGGCGCTGGGTGGCCGTATCGCAGAGGAAATTGTCTTTGGTGAGGTGACGACAGGCGCGAGTAATGACCTGCGCCGCGTGACCGACATCGCACGCCGCATGGTGTCACAATTCGGTATGAGTGAGGCTATCGGCCCGCTGAACTTCGGTGAGAACGATCAGCAGCCCTTCCTGGGCTATTCGCTGACGCAAAACCGCAATTACAGTGAGCAAACCGCCGCGCAGATTGATGCGGAAGTGCGCAGCATCGTGGAAGCCGCCCATAAGCGCACCACGAGCATCATGAACCAGAACCGCGAAGGGCTGGAGAAGGTGGCACAGGCGCTATTAGAGCGCGAGGTGGTGGAACGCAGCGAGATTCTGCAAATCCTTGATATGGAGGAGAAGCCGATTGATGCGCCTGACGAGGCGATGCCGCACGAAGAGGACATCAAGGCGGCTGCGGACCCCAACCAACCGACGCCGGACCTCAGCAAGCGTGACACGGGTGGGACTGTTGGCAGCAACGGCCACAGCAATGAGCGCGAAGAACAAGACGAAGCCGAGACCAGCGACGAGCAAACGCAGTAGGCGCTGAGACATGCAGCAGTGAGGGCGGGCCAATGTGCCCGCCTTTTTTGTTTATTGGCCGATTATGCTAGGCCTCGACTGTCTCGTTATGCTCTGCAATCACCTGCTGTTGAATGTGCGCTGGCATCCGCTCATAGCGGTTGTATGTCATCGTATACAGGCCACGCCCGCCCGTCATCGAGCGCAGATCATTGCCATAGCGCAGCATCTCGGCCAGCGGCACCTCGGCATTGATGATCGTGCGCCCTGCGTTGCTATCCATGCCCTGCACGCGCCCGCGTCGGCTCGTCAGGTCGCTCATGATGTCGCCCATCATGGCCTCTGGTACGGTGACGCGCACGTCCATGATCGGCTCTAGCAGCGTCGGTTTGGCGTCTGCCACCGCCTGCCTGAAGGCTTCACGGCCTGCGATCTGGAAGGCAATATCCTTTGAATCCACCGGATGCTCTTTGCCATCGAAGACGACGACCTTCACGCCTGTCACCGGGTAGCCAGCGATAACGCCGCCTTCGAGCACGCTGCGGATGCCTTTTTCGATGGATGGCAGGAAGGCGTGCGAAATCGCGCCACCGAAAATCTTGGTCTCGTATTCAAATTCGCCGTCGGTGGGGAACACGCGCAAGCTGACCTCACCGAATTGACCCGCGCCGCCTGTCTGTTTCTTGTGGCGATAGGTCGCTTCTGCCTCCATAGAGACCGTCTCGCGATAGGGCAGACGCGGTTCATGTACTTCGATGCCGACGCCAAGCGCCTCAGCGCGTTGCACCGTCACGGCAATATGCGCCTCACCCATGCCTTCAAGGATGGTCTGCTTGGTCTCGGCTTCCTGACGCCATTGCAGCGTCGGGTCCGCGTTGCACAGGCTGGTGAGGATGTTGCCTAGCTTGGCGCTGTCGGCCTGCGTGCGTGGCGTCACGGCGACGCGGTAGAGTGGTTCGGGGAAGGTGGGCTTGTCGATGACGAAGCTCTGGTCTTTATCCGTAAACGTGTCGCCTGTGTTGGTGTTCGTCAGCTTGTTGACGACGCCAATATCCCCCACATGCAGCTTTGCGACGTTCATCTGTTCCTTGCCGCGCATCTCGACCACCTGCCCGAAGCGCTCGACGGTCTGCGTATTGCTGTTGAAATTGCGGCTATCGGATGACAGCGTGCCAGAGAAAACCCTGAAGTAGCTGAGCGTGCCGACGTATTTATCAATGGTCGTCTTAAAGACGTAGGCGGCCAGGGGTGCATCATCCTGCTGTGGCGGCAACATGTATTCGCGCTTGTCGCTGCCATTGCGGTAAACCCCCAGTCGGCGCACAGTCGGCGCGGCGGTGTAGTGGATCAGGGCCTCCATTAAGGGGTAGGTGCCGATGTTTTGCGTGGCAGAGGTGACGAAAACGGGCACGGTATGCAGCAAATGTGAGCGTGAGGCATGGCGCATCCCCTCACGCACCTCGTCTATGCTGAGGTCTTCTTCATCGAAGTATTTTTGCAGCAGGTCGTCGCTGGATTCCGCCGCCGCTTCGACCAGTTCAAGGTGGGCGTCCTGCACTTCGTCGGCCAGGCCATCGGGCAGACTTTGGCCCTCATCGCCTACGCCGTAGTACGCTTTGTTCAGCAAGACATTGACCACGCCCTTGAAGTCGGCGGCTTTGCCAATGGGACGCATGACGGGGATAAACTTGTACTTCGGGAAGGTCGCTCTCAGTTGGTCCAGCGTGCCGTCAAAGTCGGCGTTTTCGCGGTCCATCTTGTTGATGACGACGATAATAGGCTGCTGGAACTTGCGTGCATACTCCCAGACAAGCTCGGTGCCGACCTCAACGCCGCTGACCGCATCCACGACCACAATCACCGAATCCGTCACGCGGATAGCGTTCTTCATATCGCCCTGAAAATCCGTGTAGCCGGGGGCATCCAGCACGTTGATTTTGTGATCTTGAAATTCAAGCTGGACAAGCGCTGTGGAGAGGGACATCTGACGGGCTTTTTCTTCCTCTTCCCAATCGGAGACGGTGTTGCCCTCTTCGATGCGGCCCATGCGGTTGATAGCGCCGGTGTTGTAGAGCATGGCCTCGATCAGTGAGGTTTTGCCGCTGCTCTGATGACCGACAAGGCACACGTTACGCAATTTATCGCTGGTGTATTCTCTCATAGGGGTTTGCTCCAATAAGCTGTCATCTACTGCATAAACGAAAACAAACCTGCATGATCGTAGGGACACGGCAAGCCGCGTCCGCCCTCTGCGGACGCCAAGAATGGCGTCCCTATAAAGATCATCTGAATCCGTTTTGCCGACTCTGTAAGTTGAGTGTATGGTTAGTATGATTTTAAGCTGACGTTATGGCTTTGTCAAAATACGGCCCCACATTCGCAGCAAAGCAAGGACGTTAGACAGGTGAAAAGCTATGACGTGCGTGATAAAATCCGATGGCTGCATTATCACAACTGTTTATTACCAAGAGGACAGCACAGGGCATGGTCGAAGAATTAACACGCCAACAAGATTTCTTATTCCGGGGTGACCTCGAAGCAACCGACCCCGACGTGGCCGAACTCATCCGGCACGAAACCGCACGCCAGGCACGCACGCTCATCATGATCCCATCGGAGAGCACCATCCCCGAAGCGGTGCGCGAAGCCATCAGCGGCGCGTTTCATAACATTTATGCGGAGGGCTACCCGCCGGAAAATATGCGCCACATGGATGAAGCCGACATCCTGGATTATAACCATCGGCTGAGCGAATACCGCCGCAACGCGGACAACCGCTATTACAAGGGCACGGAATACGCCAACATGCTCGAATCATTGGCACGGCGGCGCGTCGCAGAAGTGTATGCCAATGGGCACGTCAGCGCAGATCAGCTATACGTCAACGTGCAGCCGCTATCGGGCGCTCCGGCCAACAACGCGGTTTACACGGCGCTGCTGCGACCCGGTGACACTGTTATGAGCATGGATTTGATGCTCGGTGGCCACCTGAGTCATGGTGCGCCCGTCAACCGCACGGGCAAAACCTATAACATCATCAGCTACGGCCTGAACGCCGATGAGCGCATTGATTACAACCGGATGATGGAACTTGCGCTGCAACACAGGCCGAAAATCCTGATCGGTGGCTACAGCAGCTAC
>DAOTTW010000103.1:0-2925 GCA_034437615.1 Anaerolineae bacterium
GTTGTATTTCTGCCAACATGTCATGCCACAGGCTGAGAAAGAACAGCGTGAGCCACTATGGGCACGATTTTCGCCTGTCGCCTAGGAAAAAAGAACAAACAGAATTGCCACCAAAGAAGCCGTCAGTTGGCAAATTTAAGCCTAGCTGATCGTGCCCTGCCCCTTGCAGATGCCAACAACTCATAGTACACTTTGAGAGCGGCAACGTAGGGCAAGACTTCGGCTCTGCGACCGGCGAAACCTTACAATCTAAGCTTTCTACGCTTGTAGACCGAAAGTTGCTCTCGAAACCCAGGTTGCCCAACCAAGATAGCGAGGGCTTTTCGGTTTAATAGGCGTAGCAGACTGCCTAAGACTGTCTATTCATCGCATCGTTAAGCTCCTTAACATACGCTCCTAAATGCTCATTTAAATGATAAAGCATTTCTAGCTATCGCGCAATATGCGGAATTTGTAGCCTTTACCCCACCCAGTCTAACAAGTATCTTTCCACAACAAACTTCGTTTACAGAATTTGATTTTTAGGTATATGTATAATAGATTAATATGATGCTTTGGTTGCGCGGAAGTCAGTTGCACTCTCCGTTCTGTAATGATATGATCTGCTTGCTGTAAAAAAACACGACAAGCCGCTACAACTTGCGACGGCCGAGCAGCTTGTCGTTGGGATTAGGTAGCCGTATTCTCAGTTACCCTGCTGATTGTATCGCAACACTGGTCTATAATGATAGAAAGGATAGACAACATGAATGTGATAACTTTTAACTCAGAAAAAGGTGGAACTGGTAAAAGCACATTATCCACCCATTTAGCTGGTGGCTTAGCTTTGCTTGGACACAACGTTTTGCTGATCGACGCTGATCCTCAAGGAAACGCAACTATGTCGCTTGGTTTGCGAAAGGACGATGGCTTCTATCGTCTGCTTATCGATGAAGAAACCGTGGAGGATGTCGCACGCCCTGTATCCTCGCAAGTGTATTCAATTGCTAATCAGCCATCTAAAGGTGCTCTTTACTGCGTTCCTGGAAACCGTAAAAGCTACGGTATAAATAACACGCTGGAAGATTCGTTTGTTTTAGTAGATTTGTTGCGAGACGTAGAGGGCATTGATATTGTAATTATCGATACCCCACCTACCCCCGGTCTGTTGATGCGAGTCATTTACGAAGCCACTGATTATGCAGTTGTGCCTACGCAACTGGAATTACTCTCGTTAGACGGACTCATGGGTGTCCTACGTACCCTTCCACGTGTGAACGTTGGTTTGCTTGGTATTGTGCCGAACATGTTCCGACATAGCACAGCAATTCACGGTCATAACCTGCAAACGCTCTCTGGCGCTGCCCAGAAGCAAGGCTGGCGGCTATTTGATCCTGTTGGTCTACGAACGGCATTCCCCGTTGCTAGCCAAAATCAGCGTATGGTCTGGGGTATTGAAGGCGATACGAAAGCTGCTGGTGAAGTTTGGAATATTGTCGAAATAGTTGCTAGTGAGGTGAGCCAATGGGACGCCGCAGCGTCGAAAACACAAATGCGTTAGATATTGTTGACGGTGCCAATGAGGATAAAGATCAGGGTCTCCACGCTGAGACCGATGCGATGTATGAAGTTGAGACTCATAAGGGTCCGTTACGGAGTAAGCGTAAACAGAGCGAGCAAAGATCGCTAAGACCTGTCGGCGATGGTCAATTCGCACAGCTTGGATTCGTTATGAGTCCTGCTGCATTGCAAGCTCCTGTTGATGTAACAATTGAAATGGTTTACGCAATCGCAGATACACTGTTTAATGTGGAAAATAGCTTGCAAATTTGGATTGGCGATCTTCTGGCAACCGCAGAAGAATTGGAATACGGTGCAATATCTCGCTTAGCTGAAAAGTTCAATCGTGAGCCAAAAACATTGTGGAACTGGAAACATACATGTTCCAGTGTTCAAACTTCCCTGCGCAGGGAAGTTTTTCAAGAAGTGCAGACAACAACAGATGACTACAAAATCTTATCCATGACACACTATAAGCTACTGGCCGTTCTTGAACCTGATGACCAGCGATACTACATGCACGAGGCAATGGCGAACCGCTGGTCTGTGGCTGCATTACGTAAAGCAATAAGCAGCGCCAATCAACCTGTCCTACCAGAAGAGTCAGCTATTTTAGTGAGGCGACAGATAATTCAGCCTGCGCAAAGCAAGCTAAATCGTGCTCTTGAGTCTGTTGTCAATGCGCCGAGCAACGATAATATCGAAGCTGCTATCAAGGAATTGGAGGAGTTACGAGCGCTCCTGAATGAAATGCAAAAAGATGAATAGTCTCTTTGCGCTATTTCGCCATTGATAGCCATTATTCGCTAACTCTTTGCGTACTGCAGAGGGCTTTTTTGTCGGTAGGGCAGGGCGGTGGGGCAGGTGCGACCTAGCAATTTATCCCAAATTCACTTATCCGTGAGTAATGCGAAATTATCATGACAATTGCAGGAGCGGGATATGTGAGTAGCTGACTGTCGTCAGCAGACTCGGCGAAATGACTTTTGTCGAGGAGAATACCATGTCCCATGTGATTGCTGTCGCGACTTACGGCAGCAACAAGGTCACCGACCCCAAGAGCGAGCAGAAAATCTCTGCGCAGAAGATCGGTTACACGGGCGGCACGGCACAGGTGCTGCTGACGCTGTTCGGCGAGAAAGCCACCGACGTATCCAGCAAGCGTGCAAGCTACAAGTACGTCGCCTTTGACGCCAAGCTGAACGTGCATCGCGGCTACATTCTGCTGAGTGTTGACGACACAGAACTCCAGCAGGCCGCCGAAGTCACGCGTCGCTACGAGCATTCGCGTGTGTTTCTGTGGCGCGACGACAGGTGGCTGCTGTTGCCGACCAAGCGCCACGACGACTACAACACACCGCTGAGCGGCTATCCGGGCTTTTCACC
>DAOTTW010000104.1:0-12672 GCA_034437615.1 Anaerolineae bacterium
TCTTCGGTCTTGATGAGTTCGCGCACCAAATCCAGGATCACGGCCTGCGTCGTGACATCCAGCGCGGTTGTCGGCTCATCCAGCACTAGCAAGCGTGGGCGTGTGCTCAACGCCAGCGCGATCATGACACGTTGCTGCATCCCACCACTAAGCTGATGCGGGTAACGCTCCAGGATGCGCGTCGGGTCTGCAATTTTGACGTTATGCAGCGCCTTTTTAGCGCGTTCTTCGGCATCTTGCCCACTCAGGCCCAGGTGCAGTTCGGTCAGTTCGGTCATTTGGTTGCCGATTGTCAGCGACGGGTTGAGCGAATCCAGCGGGTTTTGTGGCACCAGGGAAATCAGGCGGCCCCAAATCTTGCTGAGGTCCTGCTCTTCAAGCTGCACGAGGTCCTGCTCGTCAAACAGAATCTCGCCTTCGGTGATGCGGGCGTTACGCGCCAGAAAGCGCATCATGGCGAGGCCGAGCGTGCTCTTGCCGCTGCCGCTCTCACCGACAAGGCCATGAATCTGCACCGGGTCGATTTGCAGCGTCACATCGCGGATGACGTTCAGCCATTCGCGGCCAATACGGTACTCAATGCTGAGCTTATTCGCCTGAATAACGGGTTCTTGGGTCATGGTTATTCGCGTTCCTGATCGTTACGGAAGATTCTACGCAGGCCATCGGACATCAAGTTCACGCTGGTAATCAGGATGGCGATGCCAAGCACCGGGAACCACATTTCCCAGGGTTCCGTTGTGAAGCGCGGACGCGCATCCAGCACCATACGGCCCCATTCCGGCGTGGGGGGCTGTACACCCAGGCCCAGGAAGCCCAACGACGCCACCAGGAAGATCGCATAAGACAGGCGCAAGGACGCCTCTACGACCAACGCGGGCAGCACGCTAGGGAAAATTTCGCGGAACATGATGTAAAGCGTGGTTTCGCCGCGCAGTTTGGCCGCTTCGATGTAGCCACTCGTGCGCACGTTCAGCGTCGCGCTGCGCACCACCCGCGTCACAATCGGCACGTACAGCAGCACAATCACAATCGTCAGGCTGATGCTGGTCGCGCCGATGGATTGCACGAGCGGTATATCGGATTCGGACATCACCGGCACGATGGTCGAGATCATCACCAACGCCAGCACTAATGCCGGAATTGATAGCAGGCTATCCATAGCGCGGGATACGACCTCATCGACCCAGCCACCCAGGTAGCCGACCGCTAGCCCGACGGCATTACCGATGATGACCGCGATCAGCGTCGCGACCAAAGGCAGGCCGATGGTATCGCGTGCGCCCCACAACATGCGGCTAAAAATATCGCGTCCGCGCTGGTCCGTGCCCATGATGAAGGTCTCGCTTGGCGGCAGGCCTTTTTGTGCGCGGCGGTCATCCAGGCCGATGTCGGTGCCCCGGATGATCTGGTCATAACGATATGGGGCGACATCTGGCCCGATAACAGCGAGGAACAGAAAGATGAAGACGATTATCATGCCCGTAAACGCCAGCGGACGTTGCGCCATCTGTCGGAAGAAGCGCAACACGCCACGCAGGGCACGCAGGGGCGGTGCACCCACCCCTGCCATCATACGTTGTGTTGTTGTCGTCATGAAAGTCTAGCCGCCGAAGCTCACTGTGCGGAAGTTCGTCCGGCCAGGGAAGGTATGCATCACCAGACCTTCGATTGTGGCATCATAAGCACCGACAACGGGACGGAAGTACGGGATGATGATCGGGCCAGCTTCCAGGAAGATACCACTGATCTCATCGTAGAGGGCTGCGCGTTCGTCAATGTCGGAGACAGTCGCGGCTTGTGCGGCCAATGCGTCGATCTGCTCATTCGACCAGTTGGCTTCGTTGAAGGGTGCGCCTGTCGTGTAGGCCACGTTCAGGTATTCCTGCGGGGTCGGGCGGTCGCCCCAGGCGGTCATGCCAAGCTGTGCATTCAGCCAGTTATTAGCGCCATCAGCATAGTAGACGTTTTCCGGCACGACGTTCAGTTCCACGTCGATGCAACCTTCACGCCACTGCTGCTGTGCGAATTCCGCCACCAGCGGATACTCGAAGGTGTCGCCCACATAAAAGGTTACTTCTACGCGTGCCTGCCCATCGACATCCACCACGTAACCGTTACCAGTGCCATCGGCCAGCACTTCAGCCAGCAGAGCGCAGGCAGCTTCGGGGTCGAAACCACGATTTTCTTGCTCGCTATAAAAGGGGCCATAGCTGGGGCCGATGGGGTCGTTATTGCCGACTACACCAGCGCCATTCAGGGCATCCAGGTTCAGCAATTCACGGTCTATGGCAAACTTGAGCGCCTGACGCACGCGCACATCTTCGCCCAGCGAGCCTTCGTCCGTGCGGACGCGGATCACGGCATGTGTGTTTGTGGGTTTGCGCGTAACGGTGATGTCCTCAAAGTCGTCAAGCTGGTCTTGCAGGTTTTCGGGGATTTTGATGATGTAATCCACGACGCCGCTTTGCAGCGCACCCAGTAAGCCCTGATCGCCATCAAAGAAAACCAACTCGATGCCATCCAGCGCGGGTGCGCCTTCCAGCCAGTAATTTTCGTTGGCAACGTAGGTCGCGTTTTGTTCAGGCTGGTAATTCGTCAGGATGAACGGCCCGGTGCCGTTGAAGTTCACATAGGGGTCGTCGCCCTCTGCAACCTGGTTCACATCCTCTGCACCTTCAGAGACGATCATCGAGAAGCGTGACGCCACACCGAACAGGAAGTCGGCGTTGGGGGCATCCAGCGTGAAGCGCACGCTCAAGCCATCAACGGCTTCCACGCTCCATGTTGGCTCAAGGATGGCATTGCCTTCGTCGTCTTCACCAACCTGCTCCTGGCCGAGTAAGCTGACGATGGATGAGCCAACCGTCACCAGACGATTGAATGTGTAGACGACATCTTCAGCGCCAAAGCTGCTGCCATCTTCAAAGGTGACGCCTTCACGCAGGTTAAACGTGTAGGTCAGGCCATCATCGCTGACGGTCCAATCGGTTGACAGGCTGGGCACCAGCTCGCCGTCTGCATCAATGTCAATCAGATAATCGTACTGTAGTTGGCTGAACATAACTTCGGGGTCGTTAGCACCGAGGGCGGGGTCAATCGTGGTCAGCTTACGCAAACCGACGCGCAGAACATTTGTATCATCATCTTGCGCGACGATCTCTTGGGTGTTGATGCTGAAAAGCAAAACGACGAAGGTCGCTGCCGTCAGCACGATACGAATAGAACGTGAATACATACTTTAGCCTCCAATGGCTTATATCGTAAATAGCAGGGTCAATGCATCTGCATGGACCCCTTGAGCGGCGAATGATTTACTCGCCGGAACTCACAAATCGTAGGTCTGTCCGTCCAGGGAACGGATGCAGGTCAATCCCCTGTACAGCGTTTTGATAAGCTGCGGAGATTGGCGTGAAGAAGGGGATGATAATCGGGCCTTCTTCCAGGAATATCTGGCCGATTTCGTCGTAGATTGCACGACGTTCGGCCAGGTTGGTTGTCACGGCGGCCTCTTGCGTTAGTTCGTCCACACGCTCATTCGACCAGTGCGACTCATTGAATGCGCCGCCTGTCGTATAGGCCACGTTGAAATATTCTTGCGGGACGGGGCGCGTGCCCCAGTTTGTCAGGCCCAAGTCAACGGACAACCAATCGCGGTCACCGCCGCCATAGTAGACGGACCCCGGCAGCACGAACAAGTCAACGTCGATGCAGCCTTCTGCCCACTGCTGCTGCACGAATTCGGCCAGCAGCCCGTAGATGAAGGCGTCGATCACATTAAACTCAGCCTGTACACGCGCTTGGCCATCAACCTCTGCGATGAAGCCGTTACCAGCATCATCAGCGTGCACCTCTGCGATCAACTCACAGGCGCGTTCCGGGTCGAAGCCCTGATTATCACGCTCCTGATAGAACTGCCTGTACACCGGGCCGATGGGGTCATTGTTGCCGACTGTACCGCGCCCATTGAGCACGTCCAGGTTCAGCAGCTCGCGATCTGTAGCCCACTTGAACGCCTGACGCATACGCACATCTTCACCGATGTGGCCTTCGTCGGCGCGCAAACGGATGATCGGGTGCACGTTGGTCGCCACTTCCTCGACGGTCACACCCTCGGCCTGACGCAAGCTATCCAGCAGGTTATCCGGCACGCGGATGGCGAAATCCACCGTGCCACTCAGGACAGCATCACGGCGCGTCTGCTCATCATCGAAGAAGAACAGGCGCACGCCATCCACCAGCGGCAATTCCGGCTCCCAGTAGTTCTCGTTGGCCGTAAAGCTGGCGCTTTCACCGGGGTCGAAATCCGTAATGATAAATGGCCCTGTGCCGACGAAATTATCCAGTTCGTTGTTATCACCTAGCTCGTTCACACCCTCCAGCCCTTCCGGCAGGATGAACGAGAAGCGTGACGCAATGCCATAGATGAAATCGGCATTGGGGCGGCTCAGCGTAAACTGCACGGTCAGGTCGTCAACGGCCTCCACCGTCCAGATTGGCTCAAAAGTCGCGTTACCCTCTGCATCTTCGCCAACCCGATCTTGTCCCATCAGGCTGATGATAGACGACCCGGCAGTGACCAGACGGTTAAACGAGTACACGACATCCGCAGCATCGAAGGCGCTACCATCGTGAAAAGTCACACCTTCACGCAGGGTGAGCGTATAGCTCAGGCCATCATCGCTGACGATCCACTCAGTCGCCAATGCTGGCACAAGTTCACCTTCGGGGGTGATGTCGATGAGGTATTCGTAAATCAGGTGATTAAACATGATGTCGTCATCTTCAGCGCCGAGTGCCGGGTCCAGATTGGTCACTGGGCGCAAGCCGATGCGCAAAATATCCTCGGATTCTTGTGCCTGTACGCTGACGGTCAGCAGCACAAGCGTAACGATACTGGCAAGCAATTTGCGTGCAGTCATGGCAAGCTCCCCTTATCTCATCTCGTCTGATTCTGGTTGGATTCGATCTTAGTTAGCTAAATGGCTCTGGTTGTTATATGCCTCGGATGTGCGTTGGTAAGTTGCGAGGTAACACAGAGATGCTTTATTTATGCCATTGCTGCAACGCCTATTCTGTAAGCTTGCTTACATAGTATGGCCATGACAGATTAAGAGCAGGTTATTCTAACGAGGATGTTATGTGGTCGCTCATATTGTGTGCGGCAACGCTGACGGATATGGCGCTATTCGGTCCACTTCGCAGCACGCTTCTCCTGGAAGGCGGCTAGCCCTTCCTGCCCCTCATCGTTGCGGCGTAACGTATTCAGCAGGTTGGCGCGATATTCGACGGTTTCGTCCAGCGGCCTGCCAAGCACATGAAAAATCAGCGCCTTTGTCGCGGCGATGGCCCCCGGTGCCGCCTGGCGTATCTCTTCGATCTCGGCCAGCACGCGCTGATCGAGTTCTTGCGGGTCGCAGATGTCATGCAACAGCCCATAATTCAGCGCCATTTCACCCGTGAAGCGCCGTCCGGTCAACATCAGTTCACGCGCCCGCGTCAAGCCCAAACGCCGCAGCACAAACGGCGAAATGAACGCCGGGGCAATGCCGAGCCGCACCTCTGGCAGCGCGAATTTTGCATAACGGCTGGCAATCGCAATATCCGACACACACACCAGGCCCAGTCCACCACCAAGCGCCGCCCCATCGACCTTCGCAATTACGACCTGTGGCGCATGGTCCACCGCCCGCAGCATATCATCCAGGTTCCCCGCGCTCTCTTGCGCAGGCACGCGGTTTTCTCGCATCTCTTTAATGTCGCCACCTGCGCAGAACGTGCCCCCAGCACCACTGAGAACAATCGCCCGTATAGCGCGGTTATCCTGCAAAGCCGTGAATACCTCGTAAAGTTCCCGCGTCATCTGAAAATTCATGGCGTTGCGTGCTGTGGGTCGGTTGAGCGTCACATGAGCAACAAAGCCGCTTAGCTGGACAATTAACGTTTCGAGGTTGTCAAATAGGCTCATTAGTGCGTATCCTCATGCAAATGCGACACAGCATAACGCAGCATTGCGCCCACAGGTAGAGCGAAAAACAGGATCAGAGTGACACTATGGCAACACAAAACGCAAAGCCACAGCCCCTCGTGCGCTTATTTAGCTACATGCGTCCGCACCGCAAGCGCGTTTATTGGGCAATCGCAACGTCCATTCTTAACAAAATCTTTGATCTAGCACCGCCTGCGCTGATTGGTGCGGCAGTGGATGTCGTCGTGCAGCAGGAGCAATCTCTGCTAGCGCGGCTTGGCATCGTGGACGTTTCCTCACAATTGCTGGTGCTGGCGATTGTGACGCTGGTCATCTGGATATGTGAATCGCTGTTTGAATTTGCGCAACGCGTTGTGTGGCGTAATCTAGCGCAGACGGTCGAGCATGAAATGCGCCTGGATGCTTACGGCCATGTGCAGGAACTCGAAATGGCCTATTTTGAGGATCGCAGCACAGGCGGCTTGATGTCCATTATGAACGACGACATCAACCAGCTAGAGCGCTTCTTGGACGTCGGCGCAAATAACTTAATTCAGGTGACGACGACGGTCTTGATGGTCGGCGGCTTGTTCGTGCTGGTCGCGCCTGATGTGGCGTGGATGGCGTTGCTACCCATGCCGTTGATTGTGTACAGCGCCATCTGGTTCCAGAAGAAGCTAGGGCCACGCTATAGCGCCGTGCGTGAACAGGTCGGCATCCTCAACGGGCAACTATCGAATAACCTCAGCGGCATCGCGACGATCAAGAGCTACACCGCAGAGCAACACGAGGTCGAGCGCATCCGCCGCGACAGCAACGAGTATCAATCGCGCAACGGGCAGGCCATTGTGCTCAGTTCTGCCTTTTCGCCGCTGATCCGCATGGTGATCGTCGCAGGCTTCATTGCCATCATGGTCTTCGGTGCGCAGATGGTGCTGGACGGTGCATTAGCCGTCGGTACGTATAGCGTGCTGGTGTTCATCACGCAGCGCTTACTGTGGCCCTTGACCACACTGGGCGAGACCTTCGACCAGTATCAACGGGCGATGGCCTCTACCACGCGCATTCTGGATTTGATCGACACCGTGCCGCAGATGCAAAGCGGTGCAACGCGCCTGAAGCGTGATGATGTGGCCGGAGACGTGCGCTTTGAGGATGTGCGCTTTGGCTATCAGGATGGTTTCCCGGTGCTGAAGGGCCTCTCGTTGGATATTCCAGCAGGCGAAACAGCGGCCATCGTCGGCGCGACGGGCGCAGGCAAAAGCACGGTCGTCAAGCTGCTGTTGCGCTTTTACGATGTGACGGGTGGGCGCGTGCTGGTCGATGGTCAGGATGTGCGTGATCTGCATGTGCAGGATTTGCGCGGCGCTATTGGGCTGGTCAGCCAGGATGTGTTTTTGTTTCATGGCACAGTGAGGGAAAACATCGCCTATGGCACATTTGATGCGGACGATGACGCCATCATCGAAGCCGCGAAAGCCGCCGAAGCGCACGACTTCATCATGAAGCTGCCACAGGGCTACGCTACGGTGGTGGGTGAACGTGGGCAGAAGCTCTCCGGTGGGCAACGTCAACGCCTGTCGATTGCACGCGCTGTGCTGAAGAACCCGCCGATTCTGATTCTGGATGAGGCCACATCGTCAGTCGATAACGAAACCGAAGCCGCCATTCAGCGCTCAATGGAACGTATCGCTATTGGCCGTACCACCATTGTAATCGCACACCGTCTATCAACCGTGCGCAACGCGGATCGTATCTTCGTGCTGGAAAATGGCACGCTGCGCGAGCAGGGCAAGCACGATGAACTGGCGCAGGGTGATGGCATCTATGCGACGTTGTGGCGCGTGCAGATGGGCGAGCACCTGCTGGCCGCAGGGGATTAGACCGCGACTTTAATGCCACCGGCTAACAAAACAGCGAGTGCCCCTATGCGTTTTCGGATTTGTTTTGCAGGGACGCTGTGCATATTGCTCGCTTTGTCAGCAGATCGTGCCGATAACATCGTCCCTATTTATGCATAAAATGTCAATTTGTGGGGGCGCAGCGTGCTGCGCCCAGGGCGCAATGCATTGCGCCCCTACAGCAGATTTTCATAGGTCAAACAGGGATGATGTGACCGATTGCTTGCGGTAACGATGTGAGAAATTCGCTCAACGCGGCTTGCTGCGTCCGCCATTTGCGGACGCCAAGAATGGCGTCCCTACACATGATTACATTCTGTGTATCTACATCACCTCTGGCGTGGACATACCCATGAGCCGCAGTACCCGCGCAAACACCACCCGCGCCGCCCGATAGAAGTGTAAACGTGCCCGTGCTACGTCTGCGGGTACTTCGGTGTGCAGAGCACGTACATTATCGTAAATCGGATGAAAGACAGCAGCCAATTCCTGCGCCCAGAAAGCGATTTTGTGCGGCTCGTATCTTTCCACGCTGTCTGCAATGACTTCCCCCAATTCCAGCGCCTTGCGGATGAAACGCAGTTCATCGGCCCCTAGCAGGCTGATGTCCGCGCCGTCGTCGCTCATGCCACGCGCTTCGGCTTCACGGGCAATACCACAGCAGCGCACATGCGCGTTCTGGATGTAATACACGGGGTTGTCGTTGCTCTGCTTGACGACCTCATCCAGATCGAAATTCAGTTGTGAGCTTGGGCTGCGGGCCAGCATGTGATAGCGGATCGCATCCGCGCCGACCATATCAACCAGATCATCCAGCGTATCGAAGATGCCTGCCCGTTTGCTGATCTTGAATTCCTGGCCATCGCGGATCGTCTTGACCATCTGAATGATGATGACGTGAATGCCGGAGGGGTCTAAGCCGAGGGCTTGCACGCCGTACTGCACAACCCTGTACTGTTGCCCATGATCGGCACCAAGCACATTCACCATCACATCAAAGCCGCGCTGAATCTTATCGCGATGATAAGCAATATCCGGCAGGGTGTAGGTGGGCACGCCATCGCTCTTGACCATCACGCGGTCCTTTTCATCACCAAATTTAGCGGCGCGGAACCACTGCGCAGGTGCTTTGTCGGCGGCTTTGGCCTTTTCTTCTTCGCCTGCGCCTTCCCATTCTTTCGCCTCGTATGCGTAGCCGTTTGCCTTGAGGATGGCCAGCACATCCCAGATGGCACCATTTTCAAAGAGTGAATTTTCGTTGAAGAAGGCGTCATGCCGGATGTCGATGGCCTCCAATGAGCGTTGAATCCATGCAAACATGCGCGTCTCGGCCAAATCCTTGAAGGTGGCCCAGTCGGCATCACGTAGCGCGTTGCCCTGTTCATCGGCGATTTCCTGCGCAAACTCGACCAGATAATCCCCCCGATAGCCGTTCTCCGGCAATTCGACAGCCTCGCCCAACGCTTGCAGATAGCGTGCTTGCAGGCTTTTGCCAAGCACAATCATCTGATTGCCCGCGTTATTGAAGTAATATTCGCGCTGCACGTCATAGCCTGCTGCGGCCAAGAGCCGCGCCATCGCATCTCCGACGACAGCATTACGTGTGTGGCCGATGGTGATGGGGCCGGAGGGGTTCGCGCTGACGTATTCGACCTGTGCGCGTTTGCCTGCGCCGATGTCCAGCGTGAAAAGTGCGTCACCTTCTGCGATGATGGCGTCCACTTGCTGCTTGACGTAATCCTCAGAGAGCGTGAAATTGATGAAGCCCGGACCGGCAATCGAAATATCCGCGACAAAATCGGCGTCGGGCAGGTGCTGCAAGATGGCCTCTGCGATGTCACGCGGTTTGCGCTTAGCGGCTTTGGCCAGCCCTAGCGCGATGGGTGAGGCGTAATCGCCGTGTCCCTTGTCTTTGGCCGGATTAATCACGATGTCGGGTAGCTCGAATTGCGGCAGATCGCCAGCGGCTTGCGCGGCTTGGATAGCCTGTTGTATCAGTTCTGCGTGTAACTTGGGTAGGAGTTTCACAATGCCTCTGTTTGCTGTTTTGGCTGTGTTGAGTGTGATACGATAGAAGTTACCGATCATAGCAAAGTTTGTGCGTCTCGTTAACGGTTTGATGGCTTCAACGTGCATTCCATATGCTAGACCTTGTGCGGCGCTGTGGCTTGCAAAAGCACCATCTGCAAACTAAGCTAAAACGTCACATGCAAGGTGCTGCTGTGTTGTAACCCGCAGTGCAGAAAAACAAACGCCTGTGCGCCTTGTGGCCAGCAAAGGCAGGTGGAGAAAATCTTATGAACGATCAACGTTTGCGTCGCTTGTTTACAGAACGAGAGACGGTACAGGGCGACGACCTCTTCGGCGTATACGATTTATTGCCGAAGCAACCGCAACAGCTTGCACCGATTAAGCGTGTGGCTGTGCTGACCGAAGCCTTCCTGCCAAAAGTCGATGGCGTCAGCAAGACGACCTACCTTACGATACGCTATTTGCAGCAAACCGGGCGAGAGGTGCTGGTTTTCGCGCCGGATACCGCCGTGCCCCGCGTTGGGCCTAGCCAGGTGGTGAATTTGCCGTCGGTGACGATGCCCGCAGCGGAAGAAACCCGCATTGCGTTGCCGCTGCCAGTGATTGTGAAGCGTCTACAAGCCTTCAAGCCGGACCTGATTCACCTGGGTAGCCCGGAGATGATGGCCATTAACGGCATGAGTGCAGCGCGTCAGATGAACGTGCCTGTGGTCGGCGTCTATCAGACGGATTTGCCGGGGTATGCGGTGCATTACGGTGCGCCTTTACTGGAACGGCCTCTGCGCAACTGGCTACGCTACCTGCACAACGGCTGCCATGTGAACCTGGTGCCCACGCAAAAAGTGCTGGAGGATTTGCAGGGGCATGGCTTCAAACGCTTGCAGGTGTGGGGGCGCGGCGTTAATATCGAGCGCTTCAATCCAGATAAGGCGACACGTGCCATGCGTGAGCGCTTACTCGCAGGGCGTGACCCGGATTCGCTGCTGTGCATTTATGTGGGGCGTCTGGCCAACGAAAAGCGCGTTGACTTGCTGCGAGAGGTCGCCGACTTGACCGGTGTTGCGCTCACCATCATCGGCGATGGCTCTAGCCGAGAAGAACTTGAGGCGATTTTTGCAGGCACAGGCACACATTTCACCGGCTATTTGTTCGGGGATGACCTGAGCGCTGCCTTTGCCAGTTCTGATGTGTTCATGTTCACTGGCCCACAAGAGACGTTCGGCCAGGTGGTGCAGGAGGCAATGGCGTCCGGCTTGCCAAGCATCGTCATCAGCCAGGGCGCTGTCGGTAATCTCGTGCTGGCAGGCGAAACAGGCTACGTCTGTGACCCACAGCCGCACTTTTTTGCAGAGGCCATGATGAAATTACGCGATAATCCAGCATTGCGACGGCAGATGTCACAACGCGCCCGTGATGTCGCAGAAACGCGCCCCTGGTCGGCCATTATGAGCCAGCTAGAGCAGCACTATCAGCAAGCCTATGATCTGAGTCGGCGCTTCTCGCGTGTCTTTGGCGAGACGACCTATCATCAGCCATTTTCTATCGGGGCTAAGCTGCAATGGGTGCGTAAAATGGCCTTGTTGCGTCAGGAAAGTGTACACACATCCCAGGTATCGTAAAAATAAGGTATCGCTATGGCAGAACAATCAGAGCAAGCGCCGCGCACTATCGCCTTGATCGCGCATGATGGCAAAAAAGACGAGATGATCGCCTTTGTAAAGGAATACCACGATGTGCTGATGCGCTACAAGCTGATCGGTACGGGCACTACTGGCGGGCGCATCAACGATGAAACCAGGCTCGAAGTGGTGCGCATGTTGTCGGGTCCGATTGGCGGCGATGCACAGATCGCCGCAGAAGTGGTAACGGGTAAGGTGGCGGCGGTATTCTTCTTTATCGACGCGCTGGGCAAGCATCCACACGACCCGGATATTCAGGGCTTGCTGCGCATTTGCAACGTGCATAACGTACCGCTAGCCACTAATCCGGCCACCGCCCGCTTCATCATTTCAACTATCGCACTCTGAGCACACGACAATTAACCCAGAACAGCCTGATACTGATGTTCAGCAGTGGCGGCGGTGCGCTGTTGTCGTTTATGCTGTCGGTGCTGATTGGCCGTGTGCTGGGTGATGCGGGCTTGGGTGCATACGCGGCGGTGCTGGCGTGGATTTTCCCGCTGAGCATCATGGCAGAATTCGGCCTGGGCACGCTGATTACACGCGATGGCGCACAACAGACCGAGCTTGCCCATGTTTATCTGCGTCAGACAAGCATTTTGCGCCTACTGATCGGCGGCGGGTTGCTGCTGTCGCTGTGGATATTTGCGCCCCTGCTGAGCGATGATGCCTTTGTTGTTGCCGGATTGCGTTTGTCGTCGCCTTTGCTGCTGATCTTCCCCATGTTTGGCGCGTTCACAGCGGTCTTTCGCTCACAGCAGGCGATGCGTCCGGTGGCGTGGCTGAATGTGGGCATGTTGGCGGTGCAGGTGCCGCTAACAGCGTTGGTTTTTGCGTTTGGTGGGGGCGTGCTGCTGGCCTTGCTGGTGAATCTATTGACATCGGCGGGGCAACTCGTCGCAGCATGGTGGATTTATCGGCGGCGCTTTTATGTGCCGGTTACTGATTTTGCGATAGCCGCGCCCCTATGGATGCTCTTGAAACGGGGCTGGCCGTTTGCGCTTGCAGCGATCATCAGCGCCCTGTATTTGCGCAGTAGCCTGATTCTGCTGGAACAGTTCGGCAGCATAGCGCAAGTCGGGGTGTATGCGGC
>DAOTTW010000105.1:0-5554 GCA_034437615.1 Anaerolineae bacterium
CTCGATAGCGTACTGACTGGCCCCGGCGGGGGTGTGGATAATAAGACCAGCCGCTTGTATCAGGCATTGGTAAAGACGGGCGTCGCTGCGGGCATCTCTGGCGGCTTGCAGGAATCCATCGACCCGTATCTCTACACTGTCGGCGTGACGGTCAACGATGGCCGCACGCCAGAAGAAGCCGAGGCCGTCGTATTGCGTGAATTTGAGCGCCTCAGTAACGAAGGCATCACACAAGCCGAACTTGATAAAGCCAAGAAGCAAGCGCGTGCTGCCTTTGCCTATGGCACCGAGACTGTCACGAATCAGGCGTATTTCCTGGCCCAATCAGAAATCCTGGGTGACTACACCTGGTTTGATAAGTACGTCGAAAAATTGGCGGCTGTCACTGTCGCAGATGTGCAGGCAGCCGCGCAGAAGTATCTACAGCCACGCACGCGCACAACCGGCTGGCTAGTGCCTGTGAACAACAGCAGCAGCAACGGCCACGAGGCAAACCAAGCAGCAGCAGAACCGCAAACCGAAGCAGCACAAGGCTAAAATATCCTATGACACTCCCTGATGTAACCTTCGCCCTGCCCAGTCCACAGACTATCACCCGCGTTGAACTGGAAAACGGCGTTACCGTCCTGGTTTACGAAAACTACAACTCGCAGGCCGTCGTGCTGAACGGGTCGGTCTATGCGGGCGGCGTCTATGAGCCGCTTAGCAAGAGCGGTCTGGCTTCACTGACTGCCGCTGCGCTGATGCGTGGCACCACAAGCCGCGACTTTGATACAATCTACGGCACGTTGGAAGAACTCGGCGCAGACCTGAACCTGAATTCCGGCAGATTCACGGTAGGCTTCACGGGCCGCGCCCTACGTGAAGATTTCGGCACGCTGCTGACCATCCTGAATGATGTGCTGCGTAATCCCGTCTTCCCGGATGAATTGGTCGAATTCCTACGGCAACAACGCCTGACCGCGCTGGGCTATAATGAACAGGATACGCGCTTCCGCGCTGAACGCGCTTTCCGTGAGGCGCTCTACCCGGCGGATCATCCCTATCACTACGTCAGCTATGGCTCTACACAGAGCTTACCCGGCATCAGTGTGGACGACATGCGCAGCTTCCACGCTAAGCACTACGGGCCACGCGGCATGATCGTCAGCGTAGTGGGCCACATCAATGCCGACGATGCTGTGAAGTTGGTCCGTGATACCTTTGGTGACTGGCAAAACCCCGACCAGTCAGAACGCCCCATATTGCCCGACGTTGCGTTGCCCACAGACATCGTGCGCGTACATGAAACACTGGCCGAGAAAACACAATCCGATTTTATCCTGGGGGCGATTGGCCCTTCGCGCACTGCCGATGATTATCAGGCGGCATCACTGGCTAATAGCATCCTCGGTGAATTCGGCATGATGGGGCGCGTTGGCAATGTCATCCGTGAGCAAAATGGGCTGGCGTACTATGCCTTTAGCCGCATCGAGGGTGGTGCTGGCCCCGGCGCATGGAGCATTGCCGCTGGTGTCGCGCCGGAAAACGTCGATAAGGCGATTGATATGGCGCTGGATGAGATGCGCCGCATCGTCACGGAGCCAGTATCGCAAGTCGATCTTGAGGACAATCAATCGTATTTTACGGGGCGGCTGCCCTTGCGCCTGGAATCCATCGGCGGCATCGCATCGATTCTGCAATCCATCGAGCGCTATAACCTGGGGCTGGATTACCTTGTGGGCTACAAAGAGCACATCTTCAGCCACAGTGCCGAGGATTTGATGCAGGCGGCACAGCGTTACCTGAACCCAGATGCGCTGGTGATCGCCACAGCAGGGCCGTAAGAAACAGATGGCTGTTGTAGGGACGCCCGATGGGGCGTCCGCTTACGGGTTTGTTTTCGTTCATGCATTATGTTGTATGTTGCCACGTATTTTCATTCGCCCAAAATCTGCGCCGAACGATCTTGACTGCCAACTGCGTAGTATTTCGCGTTCGGGTGATGTGCATAGATGGCCGCCGTGCTCTGCTCTGGCACAATCTGGAACGATCCCGTCAGGTTTAAGCCCAGCCGCTCGCTGATTTGCGGCATCAGCTTCCACACAAGCGCGTGGTCTTCGAGGTCCGGGCAGGCCGGATAGCCCCAGCTATAGCGTTTACCACGCTGGCCGGGTATGCCAAGCTGACCCGTGACCAACGCTGTCATGTAGTTGGCGACGCCTTCAGCCGTTTGTACCGCCAGCCCGTGAAAATAGTATGCTTCGCTGTATTGGTCCGCATTTTGTAGCTTGGCGAAGTGCTCATCTGCTGTTGCGCCAACTGTGACCGCCTGCAACACGCAGACATCCACGCCACGCCCGCCGACAGGCTCATAGTAGTCACTGATGCACAGGAATTCGCCGTCAGGCTGACGCGGGAAAGCGAAACGCGCAAGCTCTTCTGTGCGACCAGTAGTGTTATAGGCGTCGGGGTCGTAGATAATCAGGTCGTCGCCCTCTGCATTACAGGGGAAATAGCCATAAACAGCCTGTGGGCACAGGGTCCTATCGCGCACGGCCTCACGGGTCATGCGGTCAAAACGCGCCTCAAATTCGGCTTCTAGCTGCCGCCATTCTTCGCCCTGCTTATTTTTGCCACCCCACGAGAGGCGATACAGTTCCGGCTTATGTACGTGCTGCATCACAATCTCTAATGGCATTGACTCGACCATGCGTGCACCCCAGAACGGCGGCTTCGGCAAATCCGGCGCGGCGGCGATGGTCTTTTGTGCGACCTTGCCGCGTGAGGCGCGCTTGCGGCGCTTGGGTTTACCTGCTTCTTCCTGGGCTTCGTCGATGATGCGCTGTACCAGCGTGGGGCCTTTTTCGGCGTCCATAAGCTGATCCATCACATCCAGCCCTTCAAAGGCATCCTGGCAATAGAACACCCCCGGCTCATACGGTTCGCCGCCCTCTAGCAGCAGGATGCGCCGCCCGAACTTGCGGTTGATGGCTGCGCCACCTACCAGCACCGGGATTTCTAGCCCACGCCGCGCCAATTCGTTGACGACCAGTGGCATTTGCTTGGATGTGCTCACCAGCAACGCTGAGAGGCCAATGGCATCGGCTTTGTGCTCGATGGCGGCATCTACGATGGTATTCACCGGAACCTGCTTGCCCAGGTCATGCACGGTATAGCCGTTGTTGCTCAAGATCGTCTTGACCAGGTTTTTGCCGATGTCATGCACATCGCCATAGACTGTCGCTAGCACGACAATACCCTTGCTGCTGCCTTCGACGCGCTCCATAAATTGCTCCAGGTGCGCCACCGATTTCTTCATGACTTCTGCGGATTGCAACACAAACGGCAAGATCAGTTCACCCGCGCCGAATTTGTCACCGACTTCTTTCATGGCAGGCAGCAGCACATCGTTGAGCACCGTCACGGGGTCCTGGCGCGTCAGGCTGTCGTCAATCAGGGCTTCTACGCCGTCTTTTTTGCGGTGTACGATCTGCCAGTGAACCGCCTCTTCGGATGTCATATCGGCTGTGGGGTCTACCTGTTCAGCGCCAGCAAGTTGCACGTCGTTCTGCTCGAAATACTGGATGAAGCGCGGCAGGGCGTCGGGGTCTGTGTTGAAGATCAGATCATCCGCGATCTTGCGCTGTTCTTCGGGAATCTCCGAATAGGGCGTGATGTGCGCCGGATTGACGATGGCCATATCCAAGCCTGCTCGCACCGCATGATACAAGAAAACGCTGTTCAGTACACCGCGTGCGGCCTGGCCGACGCCGAACGAGACGTTGCTGATGCCAAGCGCGGTCTTTACGCCGGGAATCTGCGCTTTAATCAGGCGTAGCCCTTCCAGCGTCTCGACTGCATCATTGCGTAATTCTTCTTGCCCGGTGGTCAGTGGGAAGGTCAGCGCATCAAAGATCAGGTCGTCAGGGCGCATCCCGTAATCATCGACAGCAATCTGTGTGATGCGCTGCGTGATTGCCAGCTTCTTATCGCGGGTGTGGGCCATACCCTCCTCGTCAATCGTCATGGAAAGCACACCCGCGCCATATTTACGCGCAATCGGCAAAATGCTGTCGATGCGGTCCCGGCCATTCTCTAAATTGTTGCCGTTGATGATGCCACGACCAGGGTAAACGGCCAGCGCAGCCTCGGCCACGTCCGGCTCTGTTGTGTCGATAATCAGCGGCTTCTCGATGGCCATTGCCAGCTTCTTGACCAACGTCTGCATCTGCTGCAATTCGTCGTCACGCTCCGTCAGCGCCACGCAGACATCCAGCATATGCGCACCGCTATCGACCTGCTGCGTAGCGATTTCTACCAGCCCGTCATAATCATCCGACAGCAGCAAACGCTTGGCTTTGCGGCTGCCCTGGCTGTTGACTCGCTCACCGATAAGCGTGGGGCCAGGGTTGTGGATGAAGGGCGTGGCGGTCATGCCGGATGAGACTTGCGGCACGAACTCGACAATGCGTTGCGTGGGCTGTACGCGGCTGGCCTTCTTGTCGATCAGGTCTTGATGCGCGTGACCGTTGATCTTGCGGTAAATCTGATCCAGGTGTTCCGGGCGTGTACCGCAGCAACCGCCCACAATGCCGATGCCCCACTGCGTAAACTCCGAAACCATCTCGCTGAACGGTCCTGGTTCCATCGGATAAACGGCCTCACCATCGACATTAATGGGCAAGCCTGCATTGGGCAGCACGCTGATAGGATAGGGGCTGTTTTCGGCCAGGAATTTCAGCGGAGCACGCATATATTCCGGCCCGGTGGAGCAGTTGATGCCGAATACGTCAATCGGCAGCGGTTCCAGCGTAACCAGTGCGCTGTTGATGTCTGTGCCGAAGAGCATCCGGCCAGAAACGTCCAGTGTCACCTGCACCTGTAGCGGGAGGCGCTGGCCGCTATCCTCAAAGTAACGGTTGATGCCATCCACAGCCGCCTTGACCTCTAAAATATCCTGTGAGGTCTCGATCAGCAGCAAATCCGCGCCGCCTTCAATCAATCCCTGCGCCTGTTCATAAAAGAGGTCGCTGAGTTCGCCGAAACTGATGTCACTCAGGTCGGGGTCGTTGCCGCTTGGTAGCTTGCCACTTGGCCCTATGCTGCCCGCCACAAAGCGGGGTATGCCTGTCTTTTCTTCCCATATGTCGCAGGCTTTGCGGGCAACCGCTGCAGCGGCCCGGTTAATCTCTAGCGTTCGCTCACCCAGACCGTACTCACCCAGCGTCAGGCGATTGCCGCGAAACGTATCTGTTTCGACCACTTCGCTACCGACTGCCAGAAACGACTCGTGGATCTCCTGAATGATGTCTGGGCGCGTAATCACCAGATAGTCGTTGCAGCCCTCTAGGTGTTCACCGCCGAAATCGTCTGGTCCCAGGTTATGGCTTTGTATGCTGGTGCCCATTGCGCCATCAAAAATCACGACATGATCTTCTATCGCGTCCAAGTAGCGGCGGTTCGTGAATGTGCGTGTGGTGTATTGCTTCGTCATGACCATCTGTAGTTATTCCTTTGCCGTTTGCTGTTTCGTGATGGTGCTGGCATAGCGTCAAAACTAAGCAGTTGCTTT
>DAOTTW010000106.1:0-1618 GCA_034437615.1 Anaerolineae bacterium
ATGTGGGCGACGCGTATCCGAGCCATTTACGCCTGCTCCGGCGTCGGCTTCAAGCCGATTTTCTGCATCATCGGTGCGCAAATCGCGTCGATCTGTGCGATTTGGGCGCTGCTTAGTTCGTATTGCCATTTTGTGTTCTGGTTTTCCAACTCAGCCGGAATTTCCTGCCAGCGGCGCTTACCGGAATCCAGCCCACAGAATGTATCGCATTGCCGCAACAGTGTATGGGGGTCCTCGCAGAAGGATTGATAATCGAAAGCGAGGTAATCGTTCTCGGTCAGTTCTGTCTGTGCGACCCTATGGATATACCCCACGACATCGCGCCATTGCTTGGCATATTGCGTGATGGGGTCATCGTCGATGTAGTCGCGCCAGTTTTGTGGCTTCGGGAAGCTGCCAAAAGGCAACCGTTGCCGGAAGGCATCGCGCTCGATCATGCGGATATGCGACAGCACAACAGCACGAGGATCACGGTAAATGTGGATAAACTGTGCATCCGGGAACAGCGCCTTCAGAAAACGAATGCGCATTGAATTCTGCGGGTGCTTATTGACAAAGCGCGGCTTACGGGCGTAGACGTTCGTCGCCAGGCCCCAGAAACCAATGACACGCCGACGCACAAACGGGTTTAGCATCTGCGCATCTTTATAATGGTCGGTCTCATGCGCATAGTAGTGGCGTTCCATCACATGCGGCGATTCGCTCCAGTCGGCCAAGTCGTCATGTTCCCGGAATAACCAGTTGAAGATCGTCGTGCCAGAGCGCGAACAGCCAATCAGGAAAATCGGGCGGTCTAGCGTCAACCAGCGCTGGGGCAACAGGGGATAGACACCATATAAGCCCAGCGCTAACAGATGCATGGCCGGGCTAAGCAGATGCCGCCGGATCACATAACGCTTGGATTCGCCATCTGTCGCCAACAGGATCAGATCACTCATGAGTGTTGCTTTTTGCATAGCTTTCTTTGCTTTCGGCGTTTGCCGCCCCTGTTTTTACCAGCAAGTCGCTAAAGATCGGCTGAATGCGCGCCGCGAAGTTGGCGCGGCTGAAGGTACGAATGTGGGCCTGTAACCCGTGCAATTGCTGCTGTAACTGCTGCGTCGTCTGACCGAGCAACACGCGCAGAATCGCCACAGCCTGCACCACTTCGCCAAAGCGTAGCTCAGGGGCTGGCACGACCTCCCGCTGGCCGCCGCTATTGGTCACGATAGGGATGCAGCCGGCGGCAACGGCCTGGGCTGTGCTGATGCCAAACGGTTCATTCGGCATCGTATGCAGGAAGAAGCGTGCCCGCGAGAGCAAATCTTGCAAGCGGTCGTAGGGGGCGTCGGGTTCAATCGTGACGTTGTGAAGCTGCTTCTGCGTGATGAAGCGGCGCATTTGCTCATAATAGGGCTGGTCACGTACAGAGCCGACGATGATGAATTGCAAGTCTGGCACCTGTGCGGCGATTTCTAGCTGCTGCATCTGGCGCTTATCTGGCGTAATAGACCCGACGGACAGGCAAAACGGCTCACGATCATCACCCGCTACGGCAGGCTGCACGGCGTCAAAGGCTGTCGGCGGCATGACCTCAATCGTGAAGGCCGCCGCACCGTAGACCTGCCGTGTGGCCGCC
>DAOTTW010000107.1:0-2908 GCA_034437615.1 Anaerolineae bacterium
CTACCCCTGTAAAGGGGGATTGAAGGGGTGAGGGCCAATTCGCGGGCAAAATAGGCCTGCCTGAGTCGTTACGAGGCGGTGCAAACCGCTATAAAATACTGCAAAGCTAGGCCAGCACGAGGTCGGCCTCTGGTGCCTTGACGTAGCCCTGGTCGATCAGGTGTTGCAGGATGACATAGGCGTTGTCTTCTGGCGTCTTATCGACGGTTGTGAGGCGCAATTCCGGGCTTTCGGGTGCTTCGTAGGGGTCGTCAATGCCCGTGAAGCCTTTGATCTCACCGCGCCGGGCCTTCGCGTACAAGCCCTTTGTGTCGCGCTGCTCACAGACTGCTAGCGGCGTATCCACGAAGACCTCGAAGAAGCCCTCCCCGACCATGTTGCGGGCGTCGTTGCGGGTGGCGCGGTAGGGGCTGATGGCTGCGCAGATCACTATGCCGCCATGCCGCACGATTTCGGCGGCGACGAAGCCAATGCGCCGGATGTTGGTATCGCGGTCCTCACGGCTGAAGCCCAGCCCTTTTGATAGGTGCGTGCGCACGATGTCGCCATCCAGCACGGTCACCTGACGGCCATGCTGTAGCAGCAGCGTGGTCAGCACTTCGGCGGTGGTGGATTTGCCGGACCCGCTGAGGCCGGTGAACCAGATGCAGGCCCCCTGACGATGGCGGGGTGGGAAGCTATCGGCGAGGATGTTGGCGACGGCGGGGCGGCTGAACCATTGCGGCAATGGCACACCCTGCGCCAGATAATCCTCACGGACCTGCGTGCCGCTGATGCTGGCGGTTTTGGCACCCTCGGCCACCTTATCGACCTCTTCGTAACGCGCTTCGTCCGGCAGATACACCAGCATCTTGAAGGGCACCATTGTCACGCCGAGTTCGGCCTCATGCTGAAGCACCAAGTCCTGCGCATCGTAGGGGCCATAGAACGGCTCACCGTTGCTATCCTTGCCCGGTCCGGCGTGGTCACGCCCGACGATGAAGTGATTTGCGCCGTAGTTGCGGCGGATGATGGCGTGCCAGACGGCTTCACGTGGGCCACCCATGCGCATCGCCAACGGCAGCAGGCTCAGCAGCACGCGCTCCTGATCGTAGTGGTTTTGCGTCAGCGCTTTGTAGGTGCGCACCCGCGTGTAGTGATCGACATCGCCGGGTTTGGTCATGCCGACGACCGGATGCAGCAGCAGCACGCCGTCAACCGCTTCGGTGGCGCGTTTGGTCAGTTCTTCGTGTACGCGGTGCATGGGGTTGCGCGTCTGGAAGGCGACGACGTTGGTGCGGCCATACTCGGCCAGCTTAGCGCGGGTTTCGGCGGGCGTCAGGCGGATTTCCTGAAAATCGTGGTGGAGGGGCAGTTGCAGAACGCGCAGGGGGCCGCTGATGTTGACCTCGCCCCAGCCTGCCAGCTCTGCGACTGCCGGGTGACGCGGGTCGTTCTTGCCGAAGACTTTTTCGGCCATTTCGTCGCGGTCCCATGTATAGACCTCTTCGATGGTCATGATGGCTAGCGGGTTCATCTTGCGGTCACGCAGCACGATTTCCTGCCCGATGTGAATATCATCGCTCTGCTTGACGGGCAGTGTAATCGGCATCGGGAACAGCGTACCATCGTGCAGGCGCATGTTATCCAGCACGTTCTGATAATCCTGCTGCCCCATGAAGCGCTCTAGCGGTGAAAATGCGCCGACAGCCAGCAATTCTAAATCGCAGATAGCGCGTTCGCTGATCTGGATGGAGGGCAGTTTGCTGGCGTATTCGCGTTCGTGCGCCAGTTGTTCGGTGTCGATCAGCAGGTTGACGAGTTGGCCGCCGTAGGGCGGGATGAGATTGACTTGTGCCATATGATTATCTCTCTATGATTATTTCTCTATGGGTTGTCTGTGTGTGCGTATGATATTTGCGCTGCACGTTAAGCGTGTATGTGACAAAACGTGTCGGATGATAGCACGGGGGTTGGCAGCACACAACAGCGTGGTCGTGCGTTTTTCATAGCGGACGCAGCAAGCCGCGTCCCTACATGACCACTGTGAACCGTAGGGACGCCATTCTTGGGGTTTGGGGTGTGGTAACTACTCAGCCCTCACCCCAAGCCCCTCTCCCGAACGTGCCTTTGGCATTGGGAGAGGGGCTTTTAACAGCGTACCTCCCCCTCTCCATTGTTGTCTGGGTATGGTGGGAGAGGGGAATGAGTTCACAGGGGTAGGTATTTTAGATTTGTCGTCGTCTTCGGTAGCGGACGCAGCAAGCCGCGTCCCTACACAGCCGTTTTGGACCGTAGGGACGCCATTCTTGGCGTCCTGGGCGGCGTCAGCCGCCACAAAATACGGTCAAGTATCAAATACCTACCCTTGAGAAGGGGAATTGAGGAGGGGAGGGCCAATTCGCGGGCAAAATATGCCTGCTTGAGTAGTTACACAAAAACAGTCGTAACAGCAGCAAGCCGCCCAGCAGCGATGGCTTCAAGCAAAAGCCTAAAAGCCAGCGCAAGCGAGGCCAAAAGCTAGTGTAGAGCGATTGATTGGAATCCTTACGGTGTTTCGCCTAGGACAGCGGCAATCGCCTGTGCGTTATACCGCATGAAGTCGATATAGGTCGGTGTTGGGCCATCGGGTTCGCTCAGTGCGCCGCTGTAGAGCAGGATCGTCTCAATGCCTGCCTGGTCAGCCAGCGCATCCGAAATACGATTCGGGTTGGAGGCTTCAACAATGATCGTCTGAATGCCCTCACGTTCGATAATTTCGATTAATTCAGCCAGATCACGCGAACTCGGCTCTGCCAGAGTGGAGCCGCCTGGCAGCACGACACCGACAATTTCGAAGCCATAGTGTTGGGCAAAGTAACCGAGGAAGTCATGATTGGTCACCAAACGGCGCATCTCCAGGGGGATGACCTCCAGGATCGCCGCAAGC
>DAOTTW010000108.1:0-3685 GCA_034437615.1 Anaerolineae bacterium
CAGGGCCGCATCCACACCAGCACAGCCACCGTCGCCGTGCTAGCTGAAATGGATGAAGTAGACGTTGAGCTTGACATGAACGATGTGCGGGTGGATGTCTTCCGTAGCCAGGGCGCAGGCGGCCAATCCGTGAACACCACCGATTCTGCTGTGCGCATGACGCACGTCCCGACGGGTGTGGTGGTCGAAATGCAGGACGAGCGCAGCCAATTGCAGAACCGTGAACGCGCCAAGCAGATACTTGTCGCACGCCTGTATGAACTGGAAATCACACGGCAGCGCGAAGAGCAGGAAAGCGAACGGCGTGGGCAGATCGGCAGCGGTGACCGCAGCGAGAAAATCCGCACGTATAACTTCCCACAGAACCGCGTTACGGACCACCGCATCAACTATAGTAGCTATAACCTCAGTGCGGTCATGAGCGGTGACCTCGATGAATTCGTTGATAATCTGGCCACCGCCGCGCAAGCCGAGCAACTCGCAAACGCCGAAGCCGGAATCTGAGCCGCATGACGACCCTGCATACAGCGTTAAGCGCTGCCCGCAACCAACTGATGCACCTGGATACATCGCGGCTGGATGCGCAGGTGTTGCTGCGTCATGTGCTGGGGGTGGATCAGGCGCACCTGCTGACGTACCCCCAGCAGGCACTAACACCGGAGCAGGTGCAGCAATACACGCGCCTTGTGCAGCGCCGCGCTGATGGCGAACCGATTGCCTATATCGTCGGCAGTGTGGGCTTTTATGACCGGGACATCTTCGTGACGCCGGATGTATTGATCCCACGACCAGAAACCGAGCATCTGATAGAGGCAGCGCTGGCGCACGCCAGCGAAAAGCCAGACCTGCACGCCGCCGACATCGGCACGGGCAGCGGCGCTATCGCTGTGACATTTGCAGCACGCACCCCCGGCGCAACGCTCTACGCCACAGACATCAGCCCGGCGGCGCTCAGCATTGCACAACGCAACGCCGCATATTACGGGCTGACGAATATCACGTTTATCCACTGCGATTTGTGCGATGCGCTCATCCAGCAAGGCAAACAGCTTGATCTGCTGATGGCCAACCTGCCCTACATCCGCAGCGACGAATTGCCACGCCTGGAAGTCAGCAAGCACGAGCCGACATTGGCGCTGGATGGGGGCGCGGATGGCCTGGACCTCGTGCGACGCTTGCTGGGTCAGGTGCCGCAGGTCTGTAAGGCAGGCGCGTTGATTCTGCTAGAAATCGGCGCGGCGCAGGGGCAGGCGGCGCTTGACCTGGCCGCAGCGCTGCATCCGGCGCATCTGAGCATACAAACGGATTACGCCGGACATGATCGTTTGCTGAAGGTGATCGTTTGATGGGCTGTTGGGCATCTGCCGATACTTGACTGTTTTGGCTTCACTGCCTATACTCTAATCCGTGATTATCTTAAACGACGTGCCAGAACTGAAGCACAGTATGATGATGCCGGGTCGCATAGTACAGGCAGACCTCGGCTGATTTGGCGCGTCAACAGCATATCAGCACCGTTATCATCACACCGTCTGCCATTCGCAGGCGGTTTTTTTGTTTTAAGCGTAAGCCAGCATAATTCTATCAGAAAGGCACGTATACATGAGCAAATACATTCACGTTTCTGTCGCATGGCCCTACGCCAACGGGGATTTGCACGTCGGACACATCGCCGGGGCCTACCTGCCCGCAGACATCTTCGCACGCTACCATCGGCTGAAGGGCAATAACGTGCTGATGGTCTCCGGCTCTGATAGTCATGGGACGCCGATTGTGGTCGAAGCGCAGAATAAGGGCGTAGCGCCTGCTGCAATCTTCGAGAAGTACCACGAGCGCTTCTTGCAGACGCAGCAGAAAATCGGCATCAGCTACGACCTGTTCACGCATACGGACACAGAAAATCACCATCGCATCGCACAGGATTTTTTCACGCGCCTGTATGAACACGGCCACCTGGAAAAGCAGACGCAGACATTGCTTTACAGCGAGCAGGAAGGGCGCTTCTTGCCGGATCGCTTTGTCGAGGGCACCTGTTACATCTGTGGCTATGACAGCGCACGCGGCGACCAATGCGACAACTGCGGCAACCTGATGGATTCGATTAAGCTGATCGACCCGCGCAGCCGGTCCAACCCGGATGATAAGCTGGTGCCGCGTGATACCGAGCATTACTTCCTGCGGCTGGATAACTTCATCGGCCAGCTAAGCGACTATCTGGCGCAACATGAGCATCACTGGCGTGCGCAGGTGATGAACTTCAGCAAGAACTTCGTCAAGGATTTGCGTGCCCGTCCCATCACCCGCGATATTAGCTGGGGGATTCGCATTCCGTTGGAGGGCTGGGAGGATAAGCGCATGTACGTCTGGTTTGAGGCGGTAATGGGCTATTTTACGGCCAGCGTGGAATGGGCGCATAACACGGGTCAGCCGGACGCCTGGAAAGACTGGTGGTACAACCCGGACGCCGAGATTTACAACTTCATCGGCAAGGACAACGTGCCCTTTCATACGGTCATCTGGCCAGCGGAGCTACTCGGCGTCAAGAATATCTACACGGACGACGATAAGCAAACGCTGGTATTGCCCTACGACACGCCCGCCAACGAATTCATGAATATCGAGGGCAAGCAATTTTCAAAATCGCGCAATTGGGCTATCTGGCTGCCGGATATTCTGGAGCGCTATCAGCCCGACGCCATCCGCTATTATGTGGCACGTACCTTCCCCGAAACCGCCGACAGCGACTTTTCCTGGGAGGGCTTCTATACCCGCGTGAATAACGAATTGCTGGCCACGTGGGGCAACCTGGTCAATCGTGTGCTGGGCTTCAGCTATAAGCGCTTTGATGGGGCCGTGCCGCAGCTTGACCTGAACGACCTGAGCGCAGAGGACAACGCGCTGATTGCCAAAATCGAAGGCGGCTTTGAGTTGGTCGGCGCACTGATCGAACGGGTGAAGCTGCGCGAAGCCCTGACGCAAGCCATCGGCTTAGCGCGTGAGGTCAACGGCTACCTGGATGTGCGCGAACCCTGGAAGCGCTTCAAGCAAGATCAAGCGGACGCCGCACGCTCGGTTTACACGGCCATCCGTGCTATCGACAACCTGAAAACGCTGCTTGCGCCCTTCCTGCCCTTTAGTGCGCAGCAAGTGCATGAGATGCTGGGCTATGAGGGGCAGTTGTTCGGTGATCTGACCATCCAGGAATATGCAGAGCGCGAGCGCAGCCACAAGGGGCTATATTACGACGCCACAAAGCAGGCTGGCACGTGGCAGCGCAGCAGCTTGCAGCCCGGTCAGCCTTTGCAGCAACCGACGCCGCTCTATACCAAGCTGGACCCGGAGATGATCGAACAGGAACGGACTTACCTGGGCCAGCCCCGCGAAGAACAGCCCATCACACCGAATGCGTAACTGCTTAGCCCTCACCCCAAACCCCTTTTCAGGGGTAGGTATTTGGTTTTTCGTTGTTCCTGTGTGGTGGACGCAGCAAGCGGCGTCCCTACAGGCGCATTTCAAATCGGGGGCCTCATGCCCTGTCGGGCGCGGACAGGCACATGGGCCTGTCTCTACGCAGACCATTGTAGGGGCGACCCGGTGTGGTCGCCCGGTGCCGCAGGCACAACCATGAACGACGTGTGATCTTGCCATAAGTCCTAGCGAGAGACGCTGAAGGCCACCTCATAGG
>DAOTTW010000109.1:0-7946 GCA_034437615.1 Anaerolineae bacterium
AGGGGCTTTTAACAGCGTACCTCCCCCTCTCCTAGCCGCGTAGCGGCGGTCGGGAGAGGGGGAATGAGGGGGTGAGGGCCAAGTTGCGGGCAAAACATGCCTGCCTGAGTAGTTGCGTCGTTACAATTGAAGGTGTATTGACGCCGTGCCGCAGCAGGCGTTCTAGCCATCTGCGATGCGCTGTACTGCGCCGTTGGTCAGGCTGGGGTCAAAGCGATACACACCCAAGCCAGGGAACAGCAGGTAGATGCGGCTCTGGTCATCTAGCTGCGTCGTGATGGGGTTGGCGTTATAAACCGACAGCGGCCAGCCGATAGCCTGATACCAGAAGCCGCCGATGGCCAATTGGTTGTAATACACATCCTGCAAATCCACTGCCGGAGCCTGGAAGCCCTGTGGCGGTGTGACGGGCGGCGTGCCTGTATAGATGTTGAATGGATAGCAGGTGTAGATATTGCGGTCATTCTGCACGCCGCACACCTTGTCAAAGCCGGAGACCTGCGCCCGGAACATGAAGCCCGTTTCAAAGGTCTGGAAGCCGCCCTGCGATGCGAAGGCTTGCCCGATGGGGCAGGATAAATCCGGCGGCGCATTGAAGAACCAGGGCGTTTGGCAGGCCTGCTGCACCACAATGTTCAAGGTCTGGCTGACCTCTTGCGTGCCCCGACGCGCTACCAGCCGATAGATCGCGTTCGGCATCCCAGCGGGCAAAACGTAGGTGGCGTTACCTGTCGGTGTGACGGTGAAGGTCTCCATGATGTTCGCCTGTGGGCCGAGGCGTTCAATGCGGGCGCTTTCGGCGTTGGTCTGCCATGTCAGCGTGATCTGCTGGCCGGCTTGCCCGTTATTGGTGCTGGGTATAAACGAAGTGATCTGCGGTGCGCCCACAGTTGGCGTCAGCGTGGCTGTGTTGGTGGGCGTCAGCGTGTTGGTGGAGGTGGGCGGGATCGGCGTGAAGGTCAGTGTGTTGGTGGCTGTAGCCGTTGGGATCGGCGTGTTCGTCGCGGTGTTGGTGGGCGTCGGCGTGGCTGTGTTGGTCGGTGAAGGTGTTGCTGTGGCTGTATTGGTGGGCGTCGGCGTATTCGTCGCGGTGGCTGTAGCCGTCGGCGTTGGTGTGTCGGTAGGCGTAAAGGATGGTGTTACCGTTGGCAATACGGCGACGGTGGGCAATGCCTCGGCGGTTTGCTGGGTTAAGCTGTCGCACGCTGCAAGCAGCGACGCTACAATAAGCATGACAATCAATGATAATCGCTTGACATTCACGACGGACTCCTGATGCGTGGCAATCAATAACAGACGAAATACTTGCGCCTTGATCTTCATTATACCGCTATTTGCGCTTCTTGCCGCAAATTGCAGCACAAAACCAGCACAGCCCTTGCCGACTGTGGCCATCTTGCCGACTGCGAGCGCTACCAGTGCACCTGTTGCCACAGCGACGCAGACGCCGACAGCATCGGCAAGGGCCAGCGTAGCGACAGCGACACACACCGCGCAGCCGAGCGCCACACCCAGCCGGACGATTGGGCCGACGCGCAGCCCCACGCCCACATCCACGCTGACGCCTAGCCCCACGCCGACGCAGTTGCCAGCCGTTTTCGCGTTCGGGCGCTCCGTAGAGGGCCGCGACCTGATCGCCTATCGTTTTGGGGATGGCGATAAGCGGCTGCTGCTGATCGGGGGCATTCATGCAGGTTACGAGGCCAACACCGTGCGCCTGCTGGATACACTGCGCGAGCATTTCGCGTCTAATCCTGCGGATGTGCTGCCCGGTGTGACGTTGCTGCTGATCCCTAGCATGAACCCGGACGGCCTGACGTATGGCCGCCAACTGCGCGGGCGCTTCAATAGCAATAACGTCGATCTCAACCGCAATTGGGGCTGTGGCTGGTCGCCGGATGCGCGTTTTCAGGTGTATGACGTAAACGCAGGCACGGGGCCATTTTCGGAGCCGGAAACACAGGCCGTCGGCGCGCTGATCCAGCAGACGAGGCCAGATGCCGTGCTGTTCTATCATGCGGCGGCCTTTGGGGTGTATGCGGGTGGCTGCGACGGGCGTAGCGTCTCGTTAGAACTCTCGCGGGTGTATGGGGATGCCGCCAGCTATCCGGCGGGGCAGGCGTTCAGCAATTACACCCTGACGGGCACGGCGTCGGCCTGGGTGGATGGCCTGGGCATCCCGGCGGCAGCGGTGGAACTGGCGACCTCGACTGAGACGGAGTTGGTGCGCAATTTGCGCGGCGTGCTGGCGGTGCAGCGCTGGCTATTAGAGTAAGCCTGTCGTCTCCGATAGATCAAACATCAGATTGAAGCATTGCACGGCCTGCGATGCCGCGCCCTTGCGCAAGTTATCCGTGACGCTCGTAATCAACAGGTGGCGCTCTGTAACGGGCGAGATGCTGATAGCGCAGATGTTGCGCAGTACGGCATCCTTGAGCGTTGCTTCGCGGCCCAATGGCAGCACGGTAACCATCGGCTCATCGGCGTAGACGTTGGTATACAGGCTGTGCACGCGGTCTGAGGTCATGTTGTAATTGAGCGTGACGTAAATGCTGGCCATCATGCCGCGTGCGACTGGCAGCAGGTGCGGCGTGAAGATCAGCGAGTCGCCGTAATTGTCGTATTTTTGCAACATCTGCTCAATTTCACCGACATGACGATGCTTGCGACCAACGCTATAGGGCGTCAGGTTGCCGTAGACCTCCACGAAATGCGTGTTGTCCTTTGGGGCGCGGCCCGCGCCACTGACGCCGGATTTTGCGTCTACGATAAGCGGTGTATCCAGCGCGAGGCCGCTGACGCGCAAGAGCGGATACAGGCCGAGTAGCGTGGTGGTGGGGTAGCAACCGGGCACCGCCAGCAGCTTTGTGCCGCGCAGGTTGTCGCGGTTCATCTCCGGCAGGCCATAGGGCACGGGCAGCAGTTCCGGGTGTGGGTGTGCGATGCCGTACCACGTCTGATAGGCTTCGGCTGTCTCTAGCCGGAAATCTGCGGAGAGGTCGATGACTTTAATGCCTGCGTCTAGCGCTCGCCTGGCCAATGGCGCGGCGGTGCGGTGATGCACCGCCAGAAAGACCATATCGACGCTGCTAAAATCGACGCTATCGGTGGGGATGTAGCGCAAATCCGTGCTGGGGACGAAATCCCCGGCGTGGGTGTTGGACGTTGCGAAGATCAGGTCTACATCGGGGTGATGGCTGAGGATTTCGACCAGATCAAGACCGGCGTAGCCAGATGCGCCGTAAACCCCGACGCGGATTGCTTGCGACATGTGACGCCCCTCTTTTGCTACGGTTATCACGTTTGCTGCGGATTGCGAATTTATAGCCATCGTGTTTCACAAATGATAGGCGTCTATTTTAGCGCAGATGGCCGCAACTGTCCGTACTTTGTCCGAGAACGTTTACACGCTGTTGACGTGATTCCTGCATGTTCATAGTATGGTGGTCAAGTCATCATAGTATGGTGACAGTTCATCGGCAGCAAGAACAAACGAAATGCGGTCTGCACATGATTGAAGTGCGTAATCTGGTCAAGCGCTACGGCACACACACCGCCGTCAACAACATCTCATTTGATGCCAAACCCGGTGAAATCGTCGGCTTGCTCGGCCCAAACGGGGCAGGCAAGACGACCACCATGCGCATCCTGACGGGCTTCATGCCGCCCAGTTCTGGCAGTGTGCAGGTCGGCGGTTATGATGTGCTGGACGACTCGCTAGAGGTGCGGCGGCGCGTCGGTTACATGCCGGAGCGCGTGCCGATTTACCCGGATATGACCGTGCGTGCTTATGTGATGTTCTGGGCGAGATTACGCGGCATGAAGCGCCCCGGCCCGCGTGTGGATGAGATGCTAGCGCGTTTCGCATTGGAACAGCGCAGCAATCAGCTTGTGCGCAGCCTATCAAAAGGCTTGCGGCAACGCCTGGGTTTGGCGCAGGCGCTCGTGCATGACCCCGAAGTGATTATCCTGGATGAGCCGACCATCGGCATTGACCCGCAGCAGGTGATTGAAGTGCGCGACATGGTGACATCGTTGCGTGCGGACCATACGGTGCTGTTCAGCAGCCACATTTTGTCCGAAGTGGAGCAGATTTGCGACCGTGTGGTGATTCTCAATCAGGGTCAGGTGATCGCATCTGGCACGGCTGAGCTACTCAGCCAGCAATTACGGCCCGGCGTGCACCTGTACGTTGCCGTAGCGGATAAAAGCCAGCAAGCCGAAACGCTGCTGCACGGTCTGCCCGGTGTGACGGACGTGAAGCGGCAAGGTGGCGGTTTCGTCATTAGCAGCGAAGCCGATATGCGCGGCGCGGTGAACAAAGCCATCCACGACAGCCACCTGACGCTGACCGAGATGCGGCAAATAGAGATTACGCTAGAGGACATCTTCTTACAGTTGATGCACAAGCAAAACCGTTAGCCCGAAAGCAGCCTATGCGAGCCATCTGGATTATCTTCCGCAAAGAAGTCGTACAATATTTTTCGTCGCCGCTGGCCTATCTGATTGGGGCGGCCTTTTTGCTGTTGACGGGCATCACCTTCAACAACGACCTGGCCTTTGCGATTACGCGGCGTCCGGTGGACCCGGCGCTGATCCCGCGTTTGCTGACGCTGATGATGGTGCTATTTGCGCCCTTGCTGACGATGCGCCTGCTGGCCGAAGAAAACCGCGAAGGCACCACCGAGCTATTGCTAACCGCGCCGATTTCGGATTTTAGCATTGTGGTCGGCAAATACTTCAGCGCGTGGTTTTATTACACGCTGCTGCTGCTGCTGACATCGGCGTATCAGGTTATTCTGCTGCAAATCAGCACGCCGGATATGGCGCACACCATCGGCGCGTATATTGGCATCTGGTTGTATGGTGGGGCGACGTTGGCGCTTGGCATGGCTTTCTCCGCTGCGACGGATAATCAGCTACTGGCCGCTTTTCTATCCACAACAGCGCTGCTGGTGCTGTATTTTGCGGATAGCATCGGCTGGATTGTGTCGAACCTTGATCTGGCGCAAATCTTTTATAATTTGGGGATTCAGGGGCATTTTCTGCCCTCATTTGCACAGGGCATCATCCGCGCTGAGGATGTGGTGTATTACGCTGGGGTGATTACGGTGGCGCTGTTCGTCGCAATCCGCATCCTAGAATCGAAGAGGTGGCGCTAATGCGCGAGCTTGTCATTACACGGGGCAGCGTTGCCCAACTCGGCAGCTTAATCGGTGGTAGCGGGCTGCTTTTCGCCTTGTTGGGCCTCATCTGGCAGGGTGGCACGCTAACGCCGCTGGTTGCGGGCCTGCTGGTCGTCGGCCTGCTAGGGATTGGCTTATGGGCCTGGATGACGCCGCAGGAATTTATCGCGTTTATGAGCGGACGACAGGCACGCCGCAGCACCGTTTCTATTTTTAGCACGTTGCTGATGATCGGCGTCGTGTCCTTGCTGTATATCATCGTGCAGCGTGAAGTCATCGTTGCGGATATGACGATTGATAACCGTTTCACGCTCAGCCCAGAGACACAGGAATTGCTGCAAGCGGTGGCACGCAGCCCACAACCGCTAGAAATCACGGCGTTTTACTATCCGCGTGAGGTTGCACAGCGCGAGATCGACGCGCAATACATCCAGCTTTACGTCAACGCCAGCGCTGGCAAAATCCGTAGCCGCTACATCAACCCACTGGAACAGCCTGCCTTCAGTGAGCGCTATCAGGCCGCGATCGAGCAGGGCATCAATGTGTTCATCTCGTTCCTGGATGAAAACGGCGACATCATCCCCTCGTCAACCATCCCGGTCAACGATACAGGGGCGCAAGAGGCCGATATAACCGAGGCGCTAGCGCGTTTGCTGGCGACGGGACGCTTTAAGATTTACTTTGAGCGCGGCATGGATACGCTGGACCCCATCGCCAACGCCGCGCAGGGTATATCAATCCTGAACAATCTGGCGCGTACCAACGGCATCATCACGGATTCGCTCTCGTTACAACAATTAGCGAACAATAACGCCGTCGTGCCTTCAGATGCGTCTGCGCTGGTGATTGCGCGTCCGCGTCGGCAGATGACGCCGGATGAATTGCGCGTGCTGGATAACTACGTGCAGCGCGGCGGGTCGCTGTTCATCGCCGGGGACGTGCTGTATAGCGATCAGCTATTTATGGCGGAAGGCACGCTGTTCAATCGGTATCTGTGGGAGACGTTCGGCCTGCGCCTGCTCAACGCCGTTGTCGTTGACCCACAATCCAGCGGACGCAATGATTTAGAGGTCGTCAGCGCTGCCGTGTTTGGCAACAATCAGATTACGGCAGGCATCAACCTAGAAGGCCGTCCGCAAAGCACAACCTTGTTTGATCTGGCGCGTGTCGTAGAGGTAGACGACGACCCACCTGTGAACAACGGGCGTGCGATTATGACGACGCCGAACGCCTGGGGTGAGACGAACTGGGATGCGCTGTCAACGCGCAACGAATACCGCAACGATGCCGACGCCGATTTGCCGGGGCCGCTGGTCACCGTCGCCTGGGCCAATAACGAAGAGACTGGCTCAAAGGTCGTGCTGGTGGGTGATGGCGACTTCCTGATGAATGGACAGGTGCAGAACACCGAGGGTAACGCGCAGCTTTTCTTGAATAGTATCGGCTGGATGACAGGCTTTACCGAGGCAACGCGCTTTCAGCCACAGGCTTTTAGCACGACGCCGGTGCTGTTCGTCAGCGGTGAAACGCTGGACGCCATCGCCTTCATCACCGTGATCTTGATGCCTGGCTTCATGCTGGTGGCCGCGTTTGGCATCTGGATGCGCCGCCTACGCCAGTGATTCATCACTACATTTGTGACAGGGTTGGCGATGACAGGGCTGGCGATGACAGGGCTGGCGCAGGCTTGAGTTGAGGCAGGTACTTTGCTATATTGAAAAGGTGTAAGCCCCCGTAGCTCAGCGGATAGAGCGTTCGTTTCCTAAACGATGTGCACAGGTTCGAGTCCTGTCGGGGGTACCTGATGAGACTCAGTCCGAACATGCCCCTCAACTCAGTACAGCCTCTTTTCTACAACAGTTGACGTTCCCGCAATTCGCTCACTTCGAGCGCTTGACCAAACAGGGTTCTAGTCAGAAACCGACAGCCCGATGAGAACTATTCATCAGGCTGCCTCTGCACCTAGTTGTAGAGGTAGGTGGCACGTTACCAAGCTTTACGGTAGCACACTTTCACCACCTGTGGGTTTCCGACAACTTTTAACCGTTTGGTTTAGTTGTAGAGGAACACCTCATGACACGTTCAATCGTACTTACCAACCACAAGGGCGGTGTCGGTAAATCGACATCCGCGACGAATATCGCTTTCGGCATGGTGAATCTGCTGCGCAATGCCGGAGCGACCAATCCTCGTGTGCTACTCATCGACACCGACAGCCAGGGCCATGCCACGCTGGTAACGACAGGTCGCAATGACTTCGGCGTTGACAATAGTTTGTATGCGGTGCTGACGGCGGAACGGCCAGATGCACCGCGTGTGTTGGTTGAATGCATCGTACAAAGCACCTGGGACCCCGATTTGCATGTGCTGCCAGCCTCCCCCATGCTCGAAAGGGCTGAGCGCGAGTTGATGAGTGTCGCAGGCGCACCGTATCGCCTCGTTGACGCCCTCTCGAAGATCGCATCCCACTATGCCGCTATTGTCATCGACACACGGCCCTCGTTCTCGCTGCTAACCGAGATGGGCTTACTCGCCGCGACGGATGCCATCGTGCCCGTTGAACCACGTTATCTCGAAACAGTTGGTTTGCTCAGCGTGATCGGCAAGATCAACGACATCCGTGAAGGCTGGCGGCATCCCAATCTGCGTGTCAGCGGGATCCTGGTCACGAAGCTAGACAAGCGCGTGCGCGGTCATCGGCAGGCGTTGGACGAGATTCGGTCACACAGCACGCTGAACCGTCTCCTATGTGGTGTCATC
>DAOTTW010000110.1:0-7988 GCA_034437615.1 Anaerolineae bacterium
GTATCGGCGCACGGGGCAGATGGTGATGGTGCGTGCTGATGACGGTGCGATCACGCTGTTTAACCTGGCGAATCGGCCTGTGGGTTATGTCGCGGGGACGTTGGGTGAGCAGGCGCTGGCAGAATACATGACGCGGGAGAACACACCGTTCAATACTCAGCGCTTTTTATTGCTGGATCAGGCGCTAGATGCGCTGTTCGCGGGCAATGTCGATGGCATCGTGGGGCGGCGTGAGCAACTGCTGCGCATCGCCACCGAATTTTTAGATGCGGTCAAGCTGCTTGAGCAGCCATTACGCGCCGAACCGATTGCAATAGCCATGCAGCGGGGTGATAGCGGCTTGCGCAATCTGGTGAATCGCACGCTGCAATATCTGCTGGATAACGGCACGCTGCCGAGTTTGCACGAAGCATATTTCCCCGGTGAAGCCTTTCCGGTGGACGCCATGCCTGTGTGGGATAACGTGGGTGAGGGTGCACCGACGCCAGCGCAGTATGCGGGTTCTATCGCGTATCCTGACCAATCCGTGCTTGAGCGCTTGCAGACTGGCGGCGTGTTGCGTGTGGCCAGCGCGATAGACGACGCCAGCCCCGGTCAGGGGCTTGTCGCCAATTTCCACGAGAGCCTGCTGAACAACATGGCGGGGCGTTGGGGCGTCAGCATCCAGCGTGTATCAGGTGATCCGCTGGAGGCGGTGGCGTCAGGCTCCGCAGATGTGGCCATCGGCGTCGAGCCAGATTGGAATGTAGCGGGTCGCGTGGATTTTAGCGCACCGTATCTACTGCACGGGGATCGGTTGCTGGTGCCGGATGAGGACATCGACGGGTTTACGGATTTGCGCGGCCTGTGGATCGCCGTTGTGGATGCAGAAGCGCGTCGGCAAGCGCAATTCTGGGCTGATTCGGTGGATGTCACGGTGAACTTTCTAGAGACAACGCCGCAAACTGCTGTCGCGAATGTGCTGGAATTCAATAATGCGAATGTGATCTACGGCGACAGCCTGACGCTGATTGGCATGATACAGCAAGCGCCGAATAGCCTCAGCCTGACGGACCGCTGGTATAGCCGCGATTATATGGCGTTGGCGCTGCCGCGTAATGACGTGGATTTTCGCTTGCTGGTTAACTATACGCTGCAAGCAATGGCCACCGACGGCACGCTGGATCAACTGTTGCGCACCGTCACGCCAGCCGGCAGCGACCCGCCAGAATTCGACGTGTGGCCCGGTTCAGGGGGGCATCTAGGCTTTGCTTTCGGCGGTTGATCTGCGTCGTCTGCGTTGGCCGATAACCGCCATGATTACGCCTGTGACGATGACGATGCTGCCGAGGATTTCTAGCGGCAACGGCACCTCTTGGAACAGCAAGAAGGCAATGAAGCCAGCGGCAACGGTCACGATTGGCCCAACGAGGCTGACAAGCGTTGCGGGCAGATAGCCGACTGCGTAGTTAAAGCCGGTGTGTGCGCCGACCTGCACCATGATGGCCAGGATAATCAACCACACATAACCTTCTAGCGGGTAGCCGACGACGGGTGTCTGCGTGAATAGCAGCGCAATACTTGCGGTGATGGCCCCAGCAGTGTATAGAATCCACACATACGGGATGATGGAAATGTGGCTGCGGGTGCGGCGTCCGAGCGTCAGGTAAACGGCACCCGCGATGGCAGCAAACAATGCAACGCTGTTCCCAAGCGTTGGGTTATCCCCGATTAACGGCGCACCGCTGACCCCGGCGACTGCGATCAACAGGCCACCGACCAGCGAAACACCCAGACCCAGCCATACAGAGCGATTGAGCGTGACGCGCAGGAAAAACACTTCCATCAGCGCAACCCATAGCGGCCCACTGTTGCTGATTGCCTGGCTGACGAGCACGCTGGTATTATCCAACGAGATAATCAGGCTGATGAAATGCAGCGCGATCCAGAAGCCCGCCAGCACAGAGAATAAAATGTCGCGCTTGCGTAGGGTACGCAATTCATGCCGATAGCGTGTGAGCACCAACGGCGTCAGGATAATAGCTGCAATGCTGAGGCGGCCCGCAGCAATCAGCAGCGACGGTAGACCTGCATCCAGCGCCAGGCGGATAAGAATCGCGGCGAACGATGCCGCCAGGATGCCACCAGCGAGCGCGATATAGGCGCTGCTGACGGAGCCTGTGTTCAATGATGACGATGGCGATTTTGACGAAATTGCTTTGGTCGCAGACAAGAGCTATGCTTTCTACATGACAACAAGATACAAGAAGAAAGATAAAAACAGGAGCGAGTTAATATGAGATTGTAGAATAAACGTGAATTTTTAAGCAGCACGCGCTTTGCGATTTTTTCGGTTGTCTCGCCGTTGACCAATACTTGCCAGCATAACGCCTGCCAGTATGACCGCGCTACCCGCAATCTGCAAGGGCAGCGGAATCTCATTGAAGAGTAAGAATGCCAGCGCTGCACTGCCGATGGGTTCAAGCTGTGTGGCCATACTGACCAGTGTCGCGGGCAGATGCCCAACAGCGTAATTCAGCGACGAATGCCCGACCAACTGTGGCAGCAGGGCGATCAGAAACAGCATGACGTAAGCATCCAGGCTGTAGCCGATTACAGGCGTTTGCGTCAGCAGCAGCACAGGTAGCATCAGCAGCGATGCAAAGCCATAGACCAGCCAGATGTAGGGCAAAATCGGCAACGTAGCACGCAATTTACGCCCGATGACGAAGTAGACCGAGACCATCAGCGACCCGATCAGCGCAAGCGCTGCACCGAGCAAATCATCCTGTGTTTCCAGGGCGGCGGTCGCTGTGCCATCGCCTGCGAAGCTGATGAGTAAGCCGCCAGCAATCGCGATACCCAGGCCAACAATGACCGAGCGTGGCAGCACAGTACGCAATAGCAGCACTTCCAGCAATGCGACCCAGATGGGCGATGTGGTGACGATCACGACGCTAATCAGCACGGATGTGTATTCCAGCGATGACACCCACGCTATGAAATGTAGGGCCAGAAAAGCGCCTGCTGCAAACGCCAGACGCATATCCGCAGGGGCTAGCCGCTGTACGTGCGACCAGTAGCGCCGCAATACGAACGGGGTAATCATCAGTGTGGCCAACGTCACGCGGCCCGCTGCGATCAGCAGTGACGGTGCGCCTGCTCCTTGCGCGTAACGAATCAGAATCGCGGCTGTGGAGACGGCCATCACGCCTGCAATCAGGATGATATAGACGTGTACTGGTGTGACTGTCGTTGGGGTGATGCTCTGTGAAGGTTGCGATTGTGTGCTCATGGGATGCTCTTCGATTTTAACAGGACTCTCATTAGTCTGATATGTGGTTTTTGATGCTTTGTTGATGCCAATGTGCTAGCATTTGGTGCAGTTGCTTTATGCAGATTATACGAATACCCATAAGGAGTATAGCGTTATGGCATTTGAAAAAGTTGCCCTTCCCTACGCCAAAGAAGCCCTTGAGCCTCATATCGGGCGCGACACGATGGAAGTTCACTACGAAAAGCATCATACAGGCTACACCACGAAGCTAAATGGCGCAGTCGAAGGTACGGACCTGGCCAGCAAGAGCATTGAAGACCTGCTGAGCGATCTGAACGCCATCCCGGAAGATAAGCGGACTGCTGTGCGCAACAACGGCGGCGGTTTCTACAATCATAACCTGTTCTGGCAGGTGATGAGTCCGAATGGTGGCGGCACGCCGAGCGGTGACCTGGGCGATGCGATCAGCAGCACCTTCGGCGGCTTCGACGCCTTCAAGGACCAGTTCAAGAGCGCTGCAACGGGTCAATTCGGTTCTGGCTGGGCCTGGTTGGTCGTGGATAATGGTAAGCTGGAGATCACCAGCACGCCGAACCAGGATACCCCGCTGGAACAGGGCAAGACGCCGATTCTGGGCCTGGATGTGTGGGAGCACGCTTACTACCTGAATTACCAGAACAAGCGCCCTGATTACGTTGACGCTTTCTGGAACGTCGTGAACTGGGACAAGGTCGCGGAACTTTACGCTGCCGCTAAGTAAGTGATCCTGACTGTTACATCAGGATAAGCTGATTGATCCTGACCACGACATCAACCATAATGTAAGCATCAGCCTGCGGGTTGGTGCTTTTTTGTTGCGATAGTTAGTTTACCGAGACGATTATTATGCCAAAAGCCAAGAATATCTCACGTCGTGCATTTTTGCAGATGCTAGGTGGCGCTGCCCTCAGTGGCGTTGCGCTCAGTCAGATGCCGGGTGCGCTGGCCATGCTCAACGCTCAATTATTAGGCACACAGGACAATACAGGCGCATACCGTCTGCCAGATTTGCCGTATGCCTATGATGCGCTGGAACCCGTGATCGACGCCGAGACGATGCGTATCCACCACAGGCGGCACCATGCAGCCTACACGCGCAATCTGAATGCTACGCTGGAAGGAACGCGCTTGCAGGGTCAGCCGATTGAGCGCCTGTTGCAAAACCTGGACCGATTGCCACCGGAAATGCGCGAATCGGTGCGCAACAACGGCGGCGGCTATTATAATCACACGTTTTTCTGGGATAGCATGAGTCCTGATGGTGGTGGTCGGCCATCTGGTAATGTCGGTGGTGCGATTGATTTCTCGTTAGGCTGCTATGAGGCGCTACAGGCGAAGTTTCGGCGTGCTGCTGCGGGTCTGTTCGGCTCTGGTTGGGTGTGGTTGGTGCGTTTGCCGAATCGTCAGGTGCAGGTCGTGACGACAGCGAACCAGGATAGCCCTATCATGCGCGGTGTGTGGCCTTTGCTGGCGCTAGACCTGTGGGAGCACGCCTACTACCTGCAATATCGTAACGCCAAGCTGGACTATGTAGATGCATGGTGGGATGTGGTGAATTGGCAGGTGGTCGAGCGACGCTACAACGCAGGCACATGATCTTGTGTGATATTGGACACTGGTGAGAGCAGGCGATTTTCGCTACATTGGTGCGTGATAATTGTCCATCCCAAGCTATTGAAAGGCAGAGGTAACTATGACAGCGTTTCGCACTGAACGCGATTCCATCGGCGAGGTAAAAGTACCAGCAGATGCGTTGTATGCGGCGCAGACACAGCGTGCCGTCGAAAATTTCCCGGTTAGCGGCCTGAAGCCCTGGCCTGCATTCATCTGGAGCATGGCGTTGATTAAGCGTGCTGCCGCTGAAGTGCATCGTGATCTCGGATTGCTGGATGCGAAGCTGGCGGATGCCATCATCCAAGCTGGCGACGAAGTGCTGGCAGGGCAGCATCACGAGCATTTCGTGGTTGATCCATTTCAGGCGGGCGCAGGCACCAGCCACAACATGAACGTGAACGAGGTACTGGCGAACCGTGCCAATCAGATACTTGGTTATGGGCTGGATGATGGGGACAAGCCCGTGCATCCCAACGACCATGTAAATATGGCACAGAGCACCAACGACACCATCCCGACAGCGATTCGCCTGGGTTTGTTGTGGCGCTTCGATGAATTGATCGACACCTTGCAGCATTTCGTGGATACGACCCGTGCTAAAGCACAGGAATGGGATGGCGTGGTGAAGACCGGACGCACCCATTTGCAAGACGCGGTGCCTGTGCGCGTTAGTCAAGAGGTGGGCGCGTGGGCGAAGGCCATCGAACGCAACATCGAAAAGCTGCGCTTTGCCGCTGAGGGCTTGCGCCGCCTGGGTATTGGTGGCACGGCGGCAGGCACGGGCTTGAATGCACATGCTGAATATCACACGCGCATGGTGAAAAAGCTCAGCGATTTGATGGGCACGCCGCTATATGACTCGGATGACCTGTTCGAGTCGATGCAATCTATGCAGGATGCGGTGTTCTTCTCGGCGGCGTTGCGCAATACAGCGATGGATTTTACGCGCATTGCAAACGATGTGCGCCTGCTGTCTGCGGGTCCGACGACGGGTATTGCTGAGATGACCTGCCCGACGGTGCAGCCGGGGTCGTCGATTATGCCGGGCAAGGTGAACCCGGTGCTGGCTGAGATGCTGAATCAGTCTATGTATCATGTGATGGGCAACGATACGACCGTCAACATGTGCGGCGCGGCAGGTCAATTTGAACTGAATGTGATGATGCCGATTATCGCGCACAACCTGAACGAGATGATGCAGGTCATGATTGGCTCGGTGCGTGCCTTCACAGATAAGCTGATGGCGGGCTTGATGCTGAACGAAGAGCGTGCGGAAAGCTGGCTATCGCGCAACCCGATTCTGGTGACGGCACTGAACCCCATCATCGGCTACAACAAAGGCGCAGAGGTCGCGAAGAAGGCACTGGCTGAGGGTAAGGCAGTGCGTGACATCGTGCTGGAAATGGGCCTGATGAGCGAAGAAGAACTCGATCAAGCGTTGGATGTCTATGCTATGACCGAAGGCGGCATCCGCAAATAGCAAATATAGTAAATAATGGAGAAACCAAAACAAACCGATATGATCGTAGGGACATGGCTTGCCGTGTCCGCCATCTGCGGACGCCAAGAGTGGCGTCCCTACGAAGATCATCTGAATCCGTTTTGATTGCTCCGTAAGTTACATTAAAGGTACCGTGAAGTGAACGACCTTTTTGTTTTACACATGTTTTGGAGATGAATTATGGACCGCGAGAGCGCTTACGCACTGATGACCGAATACACCGAATCCGACAGCCTGCGGCGGCATATGCTGGCGACAGAAGCCGCGATGCGTGCTTACGCGGAAAAATTCGGTGGCGACGTGGATGTATGGGGTGTGGTCGGGTTGCTGCATGATTTTGATTACGAAAAGAACCCGGATGTATCGGTCAAGGGGCATCCGCTGGTGGGTGCGGAGATTCTGCGCGAAAAGGGCGTGTCTGAAGAAATTGTGCGGGCGATTTTATCCCACGCGGAGGAGATTACAGGCGTGCAGCCAGAGAGCCAGATGGAAAAGGCGCTTGTGGCCTGTGACGAACTGACGGGCTTTATCATCGCCGTCACGCTGGTACGGCCATCTAAGAGCGTACTTGATGTGAAACTGAAATCAGTCAAGAAGAAGTGGAAAGACAAGGCATTCGCCGCGCCTGTGGATCGTGGGCACATCGGAGCGGCGGCGCAAAACCTGGGCGTTGACCTGGATGAGCACATCACAACCGTGCTGGATGCGATGAAGGCCAACGCCGATACGCTTGGTTTACGTGGCGACGCCTAAAGCTGCACGTAGACCGGGGTGCCGATGTCCGCGAAATCGTAGAAGAATTTGGCGTCCTCGTTGCGCATATTGACGCAGCCATGACTCATAGGCTGGCCGAAATTATCGTGCCAGTAGGCGGTATGAAAGGCGTAGGCGGCGTAGAAGTACATGACCCATTCGACGCCGGGCAGGTAGTAACCGGGGCCACTCATCGTCTGTGATTGGTATTTGCGGGTGACGCTGAAGCTGCCTGTTACGGTGGGTGTGGCGGGTAGGCCAGTCGATACAATTGCTGCATGGATCAATTCGCCGTCTTCATAGGCGTAGGCGCTTTGCTGGCTGATGTCTACGACCAACTCGCGGCCTGTGCCGACCTGCGGGCCAGGTGCGTCCATGACATCAGTAATCAGGGTGAGGTTGCTGGTGTCGATAGGTGCCCGCACGGTGCCAGGGATACGCAAGGTCTGGCCTGCGCGGATGTTATTCGGGTTGGTGATGTTGTTTTCGGCTGCGATGGCTGCCCATCCGACGCCGTACTGACTCGCGATGGACGACAGTACCTCACCGACGCGCACGACATGCACGACAGGTTCAGCGCTGATGATTTCGTCGCTGCTGCCTGTTGCATCTGCTGTCGCTGTTGTCTCTGCTGCGGGTTCGGCTGCCTCAGCAGTTGGGGCAGGCGTGGCGGTTATCTCGCTGATTGCGGGGGCTGGCTCATCCACCACCGCCGCCTCGGTATCGGTCGTCTCAGCGTCGGCTTCTGGTGCTGCTGCTTCGGCTTCTACAGTGTCGCTGCTGCCTGCTGTTTCGTCCGTTTCGATGGCGATGGCAGCGGCTTCA
>DAOTTW010000111.1:0-3379 GCA_034437615.1 Anaerolineae bacterium
GTGCAATAGCCCCCTTCAGGGGGGTTGGCCCTACGGAAGCCGCTGGCTTTAGCCAGTGGCGACACACACAGACTGGCCTAAGTAGTTACCTACACGCACAGGTCAGTGCCCTGTCCCTACAGGATCGCAATCATTCACAACAGGTCTGTAGGGACGCGCCACTGGTGCGTCCGCCACGCAGGAACAACGAAAAACCAAATACCTACCCCTGTAAACCGCCCCATTCCCCCTCCCTTCATGCCCAGACATGCCCAGACATGCCCAGACAACAATGGAAAGGGGGCGGTACGCTGTTAAAAGCCCCTCTCCCAGTGCCAAAGGCACGTTCGGGAGAGGGGTTTGGGGTGAGGGCTGAGACCTACACGCTGGCGTCCGGCAACCTGCCTCTGAAATTAAATGCACCCCTTGACCAATAGCGGGTTGTCAGTCACGGGCTTTTCGATTAAATTTGAGGCTAACGTTAAAACGTTTCTTATCGCCACCTGATACCGAGCAGCATTGCGGAGCTTGGCGTTGTAAGTGGCTTAAACCGTCATGACATAAAACGCTGTTTGCAGCACACCCCTGGCGGGTGTTGGCACAAAGACATCTCATGCAAGAAAACACACGGCTGTAACAGCGACACGGATTTTAAAGATAAACGTTCCGCCATGCGCTCTGTCCGCACATGAAACGACATCAGCATGGCGTAGATCAAAGCCTGAAACACTGGCTGAACGGTGTGTACAACTGGAACCGGGCGCAGCGCAACGCGCCCACAACCATGCGATAGGCGTATACAGTGCAAGCTGCTGTCTAATAGGGACGGCCTATTTGCATACCCGTCACTAGCTGAAAGCGGTTCCAACACGTAGGCAAAATCCTTGTCGTTTGCAACAGCCATCACGCGGCAATATCGGTGCAGCGTGCGCGTGGCTGTTGTATTTTGTAAGCGAGGTCAACACATGCCGACGATCACGGCGCTAACACAGCAAAAACGCAATCAAGAGCGCGTCAACGTACATCTCGACGGCGAGTTCGCCTTTGGCCTGAATATCGTAGACGCCGCTGGCCTGCGCACCGGGCAAGACCTCAGTGATGCGCAGATTGCCGAATTGCGAGATAAAGACGCTGTGGTGCAGGCCGTTGACCGTGCGGTGCGCTTCTTATCCTATCGCCCCCGCAGCATTCAGGAAGTGCGGCAAAACCTGGAAAAACACGACACACCCCCGGCAGTGATCGACGCAGCCATCGAGCGCCTGATCCAACTGCGGTATGTCGATGATGAACAGTTTGCCCGCTTCTGGGTCGAAAACCGCGATAACTTCAAGCCGCGTGGGGCCATTGCTCTGCGCCAGGAGTTGCGCCAGAAGGGAATCGACAATGCGCTGGTAGATGCGGTGCTGGATGACCTGCTGGATGAGGCGGACGCGGCCTACCGAGCCGCCAGCGCACGCAGCCAACGCTACGCAGGCAGCAGCAAACAGGTCTTCAAACACAAACTTGGCGGTTTTTTACAACGTCGCGGCTTTAGCTATCGTCAGACATCCCAGGCCATCACGCAGTTAATCGAGGACCTGGAAGCGAACGACCCGGATTTCTTCATGACCGAAACACAAGATACAGACTAACGCACAATAAAACCCTGGTCGTCGGTACGGGTGGCGCAGCAGATAAACTTCAAACCCGCATACCGATAAAAGGAGCGGCAGCGTGCACCAGGCAAACAGCGCTGCCACAGATGAAAACATATGGACTTAATCGTTATATTCATTACCGCGCTGCTTGCGTTAGCGGCGGGGGCTGCTGCTGGGGCCTACTTTGGCCGCACACAGCTACTTAGCCAGCAGCAACAGCAGGCACAGGGCATCCTTGTGGATGCCGAAGCCGATGCTAAGCAGATCAGCGAACAAGCCAACGCGGACGCCGCCGCGAAAATCGAAGAAGCCGACCGCAAGGCGAAAGAACGCCTGGATGAAGCCGACGCCAACATCTCGCGGCGGCGTAAAGAGCTAGACCGCGAAGATGAAAGCCTGGATAAACGCCGTAAGGGGCTGGATCAACGCCTGGATGAGCTGGAAAAGCGCATGGAAAGGCTGGACCTGCGTGAGCAAAACCTGAATAAGCGCCAGGGCAAAATGGATAAGAAGGAAAACGAAATCAAGAAGCGCGAAGAAGACCAAGAGGACGAATTGCAGCGCATTGCCCAACTGACAGTAGAAGAAGCACGCGAGGAACTGCTGACCATCGCAGAACGTAACGCCCGTAACGACATGGCCCGCCTCATCCGACAGGTGGAAGCCGAAGCGCAGGAAACCGCCGACAAAAAAGCCCGTGATGTCATCTCGCTGGCGGTGCAGCGCCTTGCTAGCGAACACGTGGCAGAGATCGCCGTGAGCGTGGTGCCGCTGCCAAGCGATGACATGAAGGGCCGCATCATCGGGCGTAACGGGCGCAATATCCGCGCCTTTGAACTGGCCACAGGCGTTGATGTGGTGGTCGATGATACGCCGGAAGCCGTGACGATTAGCTGCTTCGACCCCATCCGGCGCGAAGTGGCGAAGCGCACCATGGCCAAGCTCGTCAACGATGGCCGCATCCACCCGGCACGCATTGAAAAGCTGGTCGCAGATGCCCGCGTTGAAGTCAAGCAGGTCATCCGTGAAGAGGGCGAACGTGCTGCCTATATGACGGGTATTCACGGCCTGCACCCGGAAATTCTGAAGCTGCTCGGTACGCTGAAATTCCGCAGCAGCTATGGCCAAAATCAGCACGCGCACGCCATCGAAACCGCCCAACTCGCCGGCATGATCGCCGCCGAACTGGGTGCGGATGTGACTATCGCGAAGGCTGGCGGCCTGCTGCATGACCTCGGCAAGGCCATCGACCACGAGATTGAAGGCACACACGCCGTCATCGGCGCGGATTTCCTGCGCCGCTACAAGGTGGATAAGCGCGTCATCAACTGCGTGGAATCGCACCATCATGAGGTTGAGCAGACCTGCACCGAAGCCTACATCGTAGAAGCCGCAGACGCCATTTCCGGTGCGCGCCCCGGTGCCCGCCGTGAAGGTCTGGATACGTACATCAAGCGCGTGAAGATGCTGGAGGAGATGGCCAACGGCTTTGAAGGCGTGGAGCACAGCTATGCGCTACAGGCAGGCCGTGAAGTGCGCATTCTGGTGCGGCCTGATACGGTGGATGACCTCGGCGCGCTGGAATTGGCGCGTAACGTCGCCAAGCAGATCGAGGAATCAATGGATTATCCCGGTCAGATCAAGGTGCATGTGATCCGCGAGACACGCGCCATTGACTACGCCAAGTAAGCACGCTTTCTATATTTTTGTGTCAATGGCGCGTGTCTCGCGGATCACATGCACCTTGATCTGACCGGGATAAT
>DAOTTW010000112.1:0-9725 GCA_034437615.1 Anaerolineae bacterium
GATGAAAATGGCAAAATCACCGAATCGCGCTTACCGGACGTGTCATTTATCCGGCCTGGGCGCATCCCTGCGGATTATGACCGTTCGCAGCCTTTCCCCGGTGCGCCGGATTTGGCCGTTGAAGTCGTCTCGCCCTTTGAGCGCACAACAACCACGCTGGCTAAAATCACGGACCTGCTGCAATACGGCGCTGAAGAAGTCTGGGTGATTTACCCGCTTGAGCAGGAATTACACCGCTACGCGAACGACGAAGCGCCCCGCGTCTACAGCGTAGACGATACCCTACAGGCCGATAATCTCTTCCCCGGCTTGCAGCTTAAGCTTGCGGACCTCTACCACGACGATTATGTTTAGTGGCTGCTTAGCCCTCACCCCAAACCCCTCTCCCAAACGTGCCTTTGGCACTGGGAGAGGGGCTTTAAACGGCTTGCTTCCCCCTCTGCATCTGTGTCTGGGTATGGGTGTGGTGGGAGAGGGGGATTGAGTTTTCAGGGGTAGGTATCTGATGTTTGACCGTATTTTATGGCGGCTACGTACAGCCTGCTTGAGCAGGCTTGTCTTTATCGGAGCCGGACGTTTTAACGTCTGGCGACTGAGAATGGGACACGTACCTGAGTGGTAACCTGTAAGCGTGCTTAGTCCGTCGGGTGGCAGGGGTTTTCGATGCTGCCGATGCCCTCAATGCTAGAGCGCAGCACATCCCCTGCCCCTAAATAGCGCGGCGGCGTCATGCCCTTGCCCACACCGGAGGGTGTGCCCGTCAGGATGATGTCGCCTGGTTCTAATGTGAACGTCTGCGAGAGATACGACACCAGAAACGGCACCTTGAAGATCATATCGCGGGTGTTGGCGTCCTGCATCAGCGTGCCGTTGACCTCGGTGCGCAAATTAAGCGTGTGTGGGTCGGGGATGTCGTCGCGGGTGACGATGCAAGGCCCCAACGGGCAGAACGTATCCTGGCCCTTTGCGCGGGTCCACTGGCCCTCGGTATCTTGCAGGTCACGGGCGCTGATGTCGTTGGCGACGGTGTAGCCGAAGATATGCTGATAGGCGTCGGCTTCGGGCACGTCCTGGGCGGTCTTGCCGATCACCACCGCAAGCTCGACCTCCCAATCGACCTGCTGCGTGACGCTGGTTTTCCAGCGGATCGCCTCACCATCGCCAATGACACAGGTGGGATACTTGGCGAAGATCAGCGGCTTGGCGGGTGGCTTGCTGCCGAGTTCGGCGGCATGGTCGGCGTAATTGCGCCCGATAGCCAGAATTTTGCCTGGTCGCAGTGGTGCAAGTGTCTGTGTCGATAGCATGGCTGTGCGCTCTGCTGGCAATGTGACCGCCCCACTGATGACATGCAACATCGACAGCGCCCCATCCCCAATCTGATAGAGCACATCGTCAACAATTTCGCCCAGTAGCGGCGTTTGGTTATTTGCTGTGCGGAAAGCAACTAATTTCATCTTTTCGTCATGTCCCCTGGTTAAAATAGGTTAAACAGCGTCACTATAGCGCGGACCAACACACATAGCAAACAAAAACACATCACAAAGAGATGAGGACGTGAGCCAGCATGACCAGCCCAGCACCAGAGAAACGACCCGATATGCAGCTTGAGGAATTCAGCCAGATTGCCCGAACCATCGAAAACGAAGTCGCGAAAGTCATCGTGGGTCAGGGCGATGTCGTGCGTGCGGCCATTATCTGCATCCTGGCGGGGCGTCATGCGCTGCTGGAAGGGGTGCCCGGCCTCGGCAAGACCATGCTGATTCGCACGCTTTCCGAAGTGCTCGACCTGGATTTTTCGCGCATTCAGTTTACGCCCGACCTGATGCCAGCGGATATTGTCGGTACGGACATCCTGGAAGAAAACGAAGATGGGCGGCGTGAGTTTCGTTTTCAGCCGGGGCCGATCTTCGCGAATCTGGTGCTGGCCGATGAGATCAACCGCGCCACCCCGAAAACGCAATCCGCCATGCTAGAGGCCATGCAGGAAAAGACCGTTACGGTGGCAGGCCGCCGCTACGACCTCGAAAAGCCGTTCTTCGTGCTAGCTACACAAAACCCGCTGGAGATGGAAGGCACCTATCCCCTACCCGAAGCGCAGCTAGACCGCTTTTTGTTCAAGGTGAACGTGAAATTTCCGTCGGTGGGCGAACTGGTGACGATCCTGGAGCGCACAACCGGCGTGGATGCACCAGAGGCGAGCAAGGTCGTGGATGCGCAGCAAGTGCTGGCTATGGGCCGTCTGGCGCTGAGCATACCGATTGCCTCGCACGTCAGCGAATATGTAGCGCGTCTGATTGTGGCCACACACCCGGAAAGCGAGCAAGCGACGAGCATGGTGGGGCAATTCGTCGGCGTAGGGGCCAGCCCACGCGGTGCGCAAGCGCTGATTATCGGCGCGAAGGTGAATGCGCTGTTGGAAGGGCGCTTGAACGTCGCCTTTGAGGACGTGCAAGCGGTGGCGCTATCGGCGCTGCGGCATCGCATCCTGTTGAATTTTGAGGGGCAGGCCGAAGGCATCAGCACCGATGACGTGGTGAACGATCTGCTGAAGCAAGTGAGCAAGCGATAACCATGCCGGATAACGATCAACTGCTGCCCGAAAAAATCCGCCGCCGCATTGACCCGCTGATGCTGGTGGCCAGCAAAATCCGTTCTGGGGCCATGAAGGGCGAGCGCCGCAGCATCAAGCGCGGCACCAGCATCGAATTCGCGGACTATCGCAATTACACCCCCGGCGACGACCTGCGCAAATTAGACTGGAATGTGTATGCACGCCTGCAAAAGCCCTACGTTAAGCTGCTGGAAGACGAAGAAGATCTGGCCGTGCATCTGCTGCTGGATACCTCCGCAAGCATGGATTGGCCAAAAGGCAGCAATGAGCACGAAATAGGCGAGGCTGAGCACCACAAGCTGTTATACGGCCAACGGCTATTTGCAGCGCTGGCTTACATGGGTCTGACCAGCGGGGATCGGGTGCTGCTCTCGGCGCTGAGTGATCGCGGTTGGCAGCAATTCGGGCCATCACGCGGGCGCGGGCAGGTCGTCGGGATGTTGCGCTACGCGCAGGGGCTACAGGTGGGCGGTCAGACGGATTTGAACGCCAGCCTGAGCGATTATGCGATACGTGCAAAGCGCCCTGGCCTGACGTTCATCATCACGGATATGTTCTCGCCATCCGGCTATAGCAACGGCCTGAATCGGCTGTTGGGCAAGGGCCATGAGGTCGTGATTTTGCATCTGCTATCGCCGGATGAGGTGACGCCACCAATGGCCGGGGATTTGCGCCTGGTGGATAGCGAGACGGGCACGCCGCAAGAGGTCACGCTCGACACCGACATGCGCACGATTTATCAGCAACGCCTGACAGCATGGCTGGACGGCATCCGCGACGAGTGCGCTCGTAAAGGGGTGCATTACGCAATGGTGCAGACGAACAGCCCCTGGGAAAAAGTCATCCTGTTTGAATTGCGCCGCCTCGGTCTCGTCAGGTAGGTCAGCGGGTAACTGCTTAGCCCTCACCCCAAACCCCTCTCCCGAACGTGCCTTTGGCACTGGGAGAGGGGCTTTTAACAGCGTACCTCCCCCTCTCCATTGTTGTCTGGGCATGTCTGGGCATGAAGGGAGAGGGGGAATGAGTTCTCAAGGGTAGGTATTTGATGTTTGACCGTATTTTATGGCGGCTTGCGCCGCCCCGGACACCCCGTTGGGTGTCCCTACGGTTCACGGCGGTTATGTAGGGACGTGCAATGGCGCGTCCGCCGAAATACTACCCCTGTAAACTCATTCCCCCTCTCCCTTCATGCCCAGACAACAATGGAGAGGGGGAGGTACGCTGTTAAAAGCCCCTCTCCCAGTGCCAAAGGCACGTTCGGGAGAGGGGTTTGGGGTGAGGGCTGAGTAGTTACCTGGCCTGAGTGGTTACCATCATTAGCTAGTGCTTTTCAGCCACCAGGAAATGCGACAGACCCCATGTATCCAGTGGGGTTTGTTCTGCTCGCCGCAAAGCATCGCGCAGCACCTCAGCAGGCTTACCCAGCCGTGCGATGATGTTGTCATAGGCCCCGTAAACCCGCGAATGATGCAGGATCGTCACAGGCAAACCCTCGAATAAGCGCCGTAGGCCGCGTGCTGTATAGGCGCGTACATGCGGTGCCAGCTTATCCCGCCACACATCCGGCAGGTAGTTAATTAGCGGCGTATTGCCAAAATGATACGTGTCGCGCCAGTAATGCCCATGCGTCTCGAAGGGATACCAACGGTTCGGGCAGAACATCAGCACGCGCCCACCCGGTTTCAGCACGCGCACCATCTCGCGCACGGCTTGCACATCGTCCTGCACATGCTCGATGACCTCATGCGATAGCAGCATATCAAAGCGGTTTGACGCATACGGCACATATTCAGCAGCAGCCACGAGCGCTGTGGGCGTTTGCTGCTGCGCCAATGCGATGCGTTCGGCTTCGATGTCAAAGGCGTGTACGCTTGCGCCATAGCGTTCTGCGATCTTCGCAGCATAGGCCCCCAAACCGCAGCCATCCACCAGCACACAAGCCTTATCGAGACGCTCGAACTGCGACCACTGCGCGATCAGTTGCAGGCGGCGTTCTTGGCCCGCACGCCAGACATAACTCGGTTCACCGCGCTCTGCGGCTAATTGTGAACGTGGCATAGCGCTGCTTTTCTCATGTGGCTAGATCGTCCGTCAGTCGCTATGTACTTCTATTCACTCGGGGATAGTGGCCCGCTGTATTGCTTTTTTTGTTTGCGGGGTGGCATCAGGCGCTTCAGTGGGCTAATTGGGATTGTCTCGCCAGATGTGCGGCGCTTACTTTCGGGTATCGGCACGCAAACTGTGACCGTCGTGCCCTGCCCCGGCGCACTTTCCAGTTCAAAGGTGCCGCCGATCAGTTCAGCGCGTTCACGCATGTTGACCATGCCGAAGCTACCCCGGTTTTCGTATTGCGTATTGACCGCTTTCAAGTCGAAGCCCACGCCATCATCACTGACGCGCACCACCACATCATTCTCATCGCGGCTGACCGTGACGCGGATGATAGACGCTTGCGCATATTTGCGGGCGTTGTTGACGGCTTCTTCAATCAGGTAGAACAGCATATCCTGCTGCTTGGTTTCCAGTAATTGCGTGGCCTGATTGCGCACGTTAAGCGTCACGCGCTGGTTATAGGTCTTCTTGACCTTATCTACAAGCTGCTTCAGTGCAGCCTCCAGGCCTTGCGTTTCCAGCGCCAACGGGCGCAACGTAAACATCACATGGCGGATTTCATCGGTGGCACGCTGCGATAGCTGCCGGATTTCTTCGATCTCAGCATCAATCTGTTCGGGCGCTTTCTTCAGCATTATCGGGATAACCCCCATACGCATCGTCACCGCAGAGATGGTCTGCGTCGGTACGTCGTGCAGGTCACGCACCAGCGCTTTACGGGCGTTCTCTTCGATCTCGATAATGCGCTCTTTTTCCTCGCGCAGTGTGGTATAGAGCACGGCATTTTGCAGCGCAATGGTGGCTTGCGTACCGATGGAGGCTAATGTGTCGATCAGATCCACGTTGAAGGCGTGCGGGTCGGTGCTGCCGTAGACCAGCGCACCGAAAATATCATACTGATACTTCAGCGGGATAATCAGCACCGATTGAATATTCTTGAAGGCCAGCAAACGCCCTAGTTCGGGGTCGGTTTCGCCATCAGGCCGTATGATGGGGCGGCCCTCTTCCAGGGCTTCGGCTAACATGCCCTGCTTACCCTCAAAGGTGCGGTGCTCATCTAAGTGCGATAGGCCACGCGCCGTCTCGATTTCCAGGCGCTCCGGCGCTTCGACCAGCAACATGATGCTGACAACGCGCTGCTTGGGGTTGGTGCGCAGGCTGAGCCGACCTAGCCCCAACGCCGCATCCAGAATCTTATCGTAATCAAGCGTGGTGTTCAGTCGGTTGGTCATCTCTACCACAGCACGCGAGCGTTCTCGTAGGTTTTCGAGCTGCGTGGTTTGCTCAGCCAACGTCTTGCGGATTTCCTTGCTTGTGCGGCTATTATTTTCGTCCAGGGCGTCCGTCCAGATGCGCGTCGTCACAGCCAGCAGAACCAACGCAAAGCCGACAGGCAAATACGTCAGCGTGGATTCCAGCAAGACTTCATAACCCAGGCTGGGCGCTAGCGATAAGCCGATAAATGTGGCAATCAGCACCCCAACCGCATCAATCGTGCCGAACGTAGACCCCAAGCGCATCATGCCAGCAATGAGCACCGTCGCCGCAATGCTCAGCACCAACAGCGCGTTATCCGCTGCCAGATAGACAAAGCTGCCTGTGATGACCCAATCCCCCGCCATCAAGACGAACGGCGTAAAAATGCGCAGGGGATGCACAAGAATCACCAGCCACAAAACCACCGTCACAGCAGCGCCAGCAGCGAACGCAATAGCCAGATCACCCACCGAGTCGGAGGAATCCAACGTGCGCTCTTGTGTGATGAATAACAACGCACACAGGGCGGCCAACAACAGCCAGCGCAGGCCGAAGAATAGGTTGTAGCCTTCGGTCACTCGTAGGAGCATCCGCATCAATGTCACTCACAATTGTCACGACAGTTCAACCACTATATTTATAGGCTAACACGCTTTGCGCTTGCACACCATATGGGATGCACTTTGCGGCGCATTGCGTAGCGTCTATCATTTGATGCGCGGTTCAGTGCTTTTGCATATGTGCAGCCACATGCATTATGATCCAGGCAAAAACCAGCATTTTAGGAGAAACAGATGTCTCAAATCAAGATCGCGCCGTCCATTCTAGCAGCAGATTTTGCCAGGTTAGGCGAGCAGGTACAAGCCGTTGAGCAAGCGGGGGCCGATTGGATACATATTGATGTGATGGACGGGCGTTTCGTGCCGAATATCACAATGGGGCCACTCGTTGTAGCGGCGTTGCGCCGCGTGACCGACTTGCCGCTGGATGTGCATTTGATGATCGTAGAACCAGAGCGCTACGTGGACGCCTTCGCCGCAGCCGGGGCCGATAGTATCAGCGTGCATTTAGAGGCCAGCCCGAATTTACACCGCACCCTGCAACAAATCCGGCAAGCGGGCTGTCGTGCCGGGGTCGCCATCAATCCGCACAGCCCTGCATCGCTGTTGCAAGAGGTGCTGCCGATGGTGGACATCGTTAACGTCATGACCGTAAATCCTGGCTTTGGTGGTCAGTCCTTCATCCCGTCCATGACGGGCAAAATCCGCCAATTGCGTCAAATGGCGCAGCAGGTCGGGCGCGATGTGCTGATTGAGGTCGATGGGGGAATCAACGCAGAGAGCGCACCGACAGCCATGCAAGCCGGGGCCAATGTGCTGATTCTCGGCTCAGCCGTTTTCAAACATGCAGATGGGGCTGCTGCGGGCGTACAGCAGATTCAGCAGGTAATCGAGCAAAACCGCTACGATGCGTAAAGCTCCGGCATGGGTTCCTGATGCCGCATGTAGACCTGAAAGCCGCGCTTGCGGTAATTATTGAGGGCATGGGGGCCATCCAGGTTGCAGGTGTGCAACCAGATGCGCTCTGTGCCCAGCTTCCAGGCTTGCTCAATGCCGAAGCTCAGCAGGTGCTTGCCCAGGCCACGCCCGAAAAACGCCTCACGTAAGCCAAAATAGGCTACTTCCGTCGAGCGTGCTTGCTGACTGAGTTCGATATAGCCTGCCGGGGTGCCGCTGACGTACATCACGTGCACGTGTGTCGTCGGCTTGTTCAGTTCGCGGTATAACTCGTCGTGCGACATCGCCAAGCGGTCACGCCATGCCCATTGCTCACCGACTGCCCGATACAAAAAGCGATAAAAATCCACGTCGGGGTGTTCCATCTTGCGGATGACGACGCCAGCGGCCCGGTTGTACGCGGGCTTAAACTGGGATGGGTTAGTCATCTCCAGGTAGGTTGTGACGAGCGTTTGGGGGGCGGTTTGTGTTGCCAACGCCATACGTATTATCCTGATTTTTGTGTTTACTGGCCACTAAGCTACAGCTATGATAAGCATACGCATCTGAGCAGCGTGGCATCATGGCGTAAGGCGCTGAATTTCGTGGCCTGTGACTGTCAATTTTTCACAAAACAGCGTTTAACAACCGTCCTGATAAGCGGGACATCAACAATAGAACAAGCATGAGGTTAACTATGGATTTCGCTTTATCCGAAGAACAACAACAAGTACAGAAGATGGTGCGCGACTTCGCGGCCAGAGAAGTCATTCCCACGATTGGCGAATGGGACCAGAAGCAAGAGATGAACCCGGACATCCTGCCGCGCTTGGCTGAACTGGGCATCCTGGGCATTTCGATCCCGGTACGCTATGGCGGTCAGGGCTTCGATTATCTGACGTTGGGCCTCGTCTGCGAAGAACTGGAACGTGCTGATACGACGCTGCGTGTGGTCATGTCCGTGCATCACGGCCTGAACAGCCAGTCGATCCTGCAATGGGGCAATGAGCAGCAGAAGCAACGCTTTCTCGTGCCACAGGCACGCGGCGAACAATACGCGGCCTTCTGCCTGACGGAGCCAGGCGCGGGTAGCGATGTGGCCAGCATGGACGCCACCGCCAAAAAAGCAGGCGACAAGTACATCCTGAACGGCGAAAAGATGTGGATCAGCCTGGCGACGAAGGCGCATAACTTCCTCGTCGTCGCCAAGACGGACCCCGGCGCAGGGCATCGTGGCATGTCGGCCTTCATCGTGACCAGCGATATGCCCGGTGTGACCAGCGGCGATATTCACGGCAAGCTCGGCGTGCGTGCTGGCTCAACGGGCTGGGTCAAGCTGGAAGATGTCGAAGTGCCCACCGCAAACCTGCTCGGCGCAGAGGGTGACGGCTTCAAGATCGCGATGTCCGCGCTGGATAACGGGCGCTACACCGTCGCAGCAGGCGCTACGGGCTTGATCCGCGCCTGCCTGGAAGATAGCGTGAAATATGCCCACGAACGCGAGACCTTCGGTAAGCCCATCGGTCAGCACCAACTGATTAAGCAGAAGATCGCCCACATGCGCCTGTGGTACGACCAGGCACAACTCATGATGTACCGCGTGGGCTGGCTGAAAAACCAGGGCGTGCGCAACACCCGCGAAACCGGTCAATTCAAGTGGTTTGCCACTGACCACAGCGTGAAGGCCGCGCTAGAAGCCGTGCAGATTCACGGTGCATATGGCTTCAGCGCGGAATACCCCGTCGAACGCTATTTGCGCAATAGCAAGGGCGCGGTCATTTACGAAGGCACTAGCGAAATCCACCAGCTTATGCAAGCCGACTACGAGCTAGGCTACCGCCAGGATAAGCCGCTCAGCACCGAGGCTCCGGCCTACGATGCCGACGAATGGCAAGCCGAAGCCGAGGCAGAAATGGCCATTGGCGATTAAGCCACCCTCATACGATCAATGTTACAATCAGAGGTGCATCATTTAGCGTAACTACTCAGGCAGGCATGTTTTGCCCGCAACTTAGCCCTCACCCCCTCAATCCCCCTTTACAGGGGTAGGTACTCCGGCGGACGTGCCATTGCACGTCCCTAAACAACCGCTGTGAACCGTAGGGACACCCAATGGGGTGTCCGAGGCGGTGCAAACCGCCCCGGACAGGTCAGTGCCCTGTCCCTACAGGGTCGCAATCATTCACAACAGGTCTGTAGGGACGCGCCACTGGTGCGTCCGCCACACAGGAACAACGAAAAACCAA
>DAOTTW010000113.1:0-7039 GCA_034437615.1 Anaerolineae bacterium
GCGGATGCACGCGCAGGCAAGTTCTCGCACGTCGCCGTCGAGAACGCCGAACGCTTTGGGCGCAACGACAGCGAAGCATTAGCAGCGATAGACGAATTGCATGAGCTAGGCATTGCTGTGCGCTTTGCAGACTATTGAGATGGTTGATCGGGTCGTGATCGACTCGCTGGGAAAGATTCTACGGATGGAACTGCTGCCACCGTTCGCCTATCTGCAAGATGTGACACGCAAGGTACAAGCGGGCGACGGTGAGGCTGATAGAAAAACAAAAACCAGCAATGATGCTGGCCAATGTTCGGACTACGTCCTGTATGGTACCCCCGACAGGACTCGAACCTGTGCCTTCGGCTCCGGAGGCCGACGCTCTATCCACTGAGCTACGGGGGCTTTTCAATACTATACACAAATTATCGGCGTTGGGCAAGCCGCACTGCGTGAGTGTGGGCGGATCTAATCGGATCGCTTTACTTTATGGCCGTTTCTTGCTAAAACTAGCGCATGTGTTTCTCAGTGGTTGTAGGGATTTATAAACCGGAGAAGCCCATCTAATCCATTACATTTTTACGGAGCATACTTATGCGTAAACTGATACTGTTAATTTTGGTGGCTTTTGGCCTGACATCGTTCGGCGCTTTTGCGCAGGATGAGGTCGTCGAGCTAACGATGGGAAGCTGGCGTACAGAGGACATCGAGCAATGGGATGCTATCATCGCCGCTTTCAACGAAGCATTTCCGAATATCCAAGTCTCCTTCGAGCCAACGCTGAACACAGAATATGATTCCTCGCTGCGAGCGCAGCTTGACGCCGGTGGTGGCCCGGACCTGATTACATGCCGTCCGTTCGACATCAGCCTCGCGCTGTACGAACAGGGCTACCTGGCATCTGTGAATGGCCTGCTCGAAGACGAAAACGGCGAGAGCGCATTCGGCCCGGTTGCCCGTAGTGGTTGGATCGCTGGCGACGGTGAGACGGTCTACTGCGTGCCGATGGCCTCTGTGCTGCATGGCTTTTTCTACAACGCTGCGATGTTTGAAGAGAATGGCTGGTCCGTTCCTGAAACGACGGATGAATTCATGGCCTTGCTAGAGGAGATCGACGCGGATGGCATCACACCGTTGGCGATGGGCACGGCTGACGGTTGGACGAACTGGACGATGGGCTTCCACAACAATGCGCCCAACTGGTACGGTGGCGAAGAAGGCCGTCAGGCGCTGATTGCCGGGGAGGTTGCACTGACCGATCCGCAATTCCAGGAACCCGTCGCGTGGGTGCTGGGCTGGGAACCGTACTTGCCGAGTGGCTACGCTTCGGTTGGCTATGCGGATACACAGCAGCTATTTCCGTTCGGGGGCGCGGCCATCTTCCCGGCTGGCTCATGGGATATTCCGTTATTCCAAGCGGAAGAAGAAGACGGCTTTTTCCGTCTGGGTGCCTTCAAGCCGCCCGTACCAGAAGCCGATCAGCAGTGCTATGTGACCGATCATGTCGACATCGGCCTGGGCATGAACCTCAACAGCAGCGAGGCAGAGCAAGCCGCCGCCCGTACCTTCTTAGAATGGGTTGCGGGGCCAGAATTCGCAGCGCTGTACACCAATCAGCAGCCTGGTTTCTTCTCGCTGAGCAATTACCCGATTGAAATCGAGAACGAAGTGGCCGCAGAGATGGCAAGCTGGAAAGAAGAATGCGAGACGACAATCCGCCTGGAGGCGCAGTTCCTCTCACGCGGCGAAACCTCACCGCGCCTGGAAGCGTGGCGCTTGTTCCCGGCGGCCTTCGCTGGTGAAGTGACCGCAGAAGAAATGATGGCCGAGTTGCAAGGTTACCTCTGGTACCCTGAAGACGAAGAATAGATCAACACGGGCGGGGCATCCCCCGCCCTGATACGTTTTATTGCCATATTTTTTGTTAGGATGCAAATTAGATGCAATCCGCTACCGAGCGCAAGCCTTTTCCCTTCTATATCCTGGTGTTTATCCTACCGGCCTTGCTGTGTTACAGCGCGTTTATGGCCTTCCCCTTGCTGGATTCGCTGCGCTTGAGCTTGCTGGATTTCAGCCGCGATGGGTCTACGACGTTTGTGGGCCTACGGAATTTCGAGCGGCTGTTCGGTGAGGAATTCTGGTCGTTTCGTTTCTGGAATGCGCTGCGGAATAACGTCATCTTCTTTTTGATTCATATGGTCGTACAGAACCCGATGGCATTGCTGCTAGCGTCGATCTTGACGCGGCGTGGCCTGCGCGGTGTGCCGATCTTCCGCACGATTCTGTTTGCACCCACGACGTTATCTTATGTGATTGTGGGCTTCATCTGGTCGTTGTTGCTCAGCCCGCTCTGGGGCATCTTGCATGAGCCGCTGACGAATCTTGGGGTGCCGACGCCGTTATTGGGGCGTAGCGATACGGCGCTGGTAACGGTGGCGTTGGTGTCGGTGTGGCAGTTTATCGGCTTGCCCATGATGCTATTCGTGGCAGCGCTTATCAGCATCAACGATGAACTGATTGATGCGGCGCTGGTCGATGGGGCTAGCGGATGGGATATTTTCTGGCGGATCAAGTTCCCGCTCATTTTGCCGACTGTGGGCATCGTCAGTGTGCTGACTTTTGTGGGCAATTTTAATTCCTTTGCGCTGATTTACACGATGCAGGGCAGTCAGGGTGACCCGAACCTGGCCACAGATATTTTAGGCACGTTCTTCTTCCGTACGGCCTTTGGCGCTGGTGGCGCGACGGAACCGAATTACGGCATGGGCACTGCTATTGCGTCGATGATGTTTTTGATTATTCTCGGCGGCGTTTCGCTCTATCTGTTCGGTGTGCAGCGTCGTCTGGTCAGGACGTAGGGGTTGAGCCATGTCAGTTATCAAAATAAATTGGAAACCCAACAAGCGTAAAAACCGGGCGCAGGGCGACGTGAAGCCCGCTATCGACTGGGGCAACCTATCTGGCTATGCTATTTTGCTGTTATATTCGTTGCTGGCGCTGTTGCCGATCTTCGTTGTGGTAATTAACTCGCTGAAATCGCGCCGTGCAATCTTCACCGACCCGTATGGCCTGCCCAACCCGATTGACCTCATCGGTTATGAGACGGTCTTTCAGCGCACCAACTTCGCGACGTATTACTGGAATAGCTTCTTCATTACGGTGGTGGTGTTGTTTTTGGTGTTGCTTTTCGGCGCGATGGCCGCCTATGCGCTCTCGGAGTTTCGCTTCCCTGGCAATCGTTTTTTGGCGCTGTTCTTTGCGCTCGGCATCATGATTCCGATTCGCCTGGGCACGGTCAGCATCATCCGCATCATGGATACGCTCAACCTGCAAGGCACCATTTGGTCGCTGATCATCTTATACACAGCCTGGGGCATACCGATCACGGTGTTTATCCTGACGGAATTCATGCGAGACATCCCCAAAGACCTGAAAGATGCCGCACGGGTGGACGGTGCCAACGAATACCGCATCTTCTTTCAGTTGGTCGTGCCGCTGGTGCGCCCGGCGTTGGCGACGGTTGCCGTCTTTCACATGATCCCCGTCTGGAATGACCTGTGGTGGCCGCTGGTGCTGGCCAACACCGAGGAAACGCGCACGATCACACTGGGCGTCTCGGAGTTCGTGGGCCAGTTCAGGACGAATTACAGCGCGTTGCTGGCGTCGCTGACGATTGCGATGTTGCCGATTCTGATCCTGTATGCGGTCTTCTCACGGCAGTTGATACGCGGCATCTCTGCCGGGGCGGTCAAGAGCTAGCCAGAACGCGCTTCGGCATGAAGCGGCGACGCGCCGCGAACAGCAACAATACGCCTAACACAGCGACAAGCCCCATAAGCTGAAACAACACACGCGGGCCGAGGTTGTCGAAAATCCAGCCAGCTATTGGTCCGGTGAGCAGTTGCGCCAACGCTGGCACCGTGCCTTGTGCAATGGTCTGGTTGGTGGCGGCGTTGGCAGGATGACTGATGCGCGAGACAAGCAGCGTTATGGCGATGTGCTGGAATGAATAGAACGTCCCGCGTATCAACATCAGTGGCAGTAGCAAGCTCGTACCGATCAGCAATGACGAGACGAACCAGATGCCAGCCATACCCAGGATGCCGATTATCAAGGCATAACGTATCGGTATGACGCGCATCACGCGCTCCATAACCATCATCGACGGAATTTCCGCCAGTGCCGCAACCGACACCAACACACCGATCATGCCCGTACTGGCCCCTAGCGCCTGTTGATAATACACGAAGGCAAAACCGAGATAGGTCGTCATGCCGATGGTGAACAGGAACCAGCCAACCATCAAGAGGATGAACGTGGGCGAGCGCCCCTGTACCGCGTCAAATTCTGGTGGCTCGTCGGATTCTGGTTTGCCGGTATGGGCGGGTATACTGCGTACAAACGGCAGCGAGAGCAGGTTTGTAGCGGCTGCCGCGATGAACAGCAGGCTGTAACCACCCGCCGCGAAAATCAAGCCGCTTATCATGGTTGTCACAGCCCAACCCAGCGACCCCCACGCCCGAATGCGCCCGTAAATATCGCGCCGCTCACGCTTCAGACGTGTAATCGACAGTTCAGCCAGCAAAGACGCCCCCGGCAGATCAGCCAGGTCACGCAAGATCACCATTAGGCCCAGCCATAAACGCCCCAGGTTGCCTAAGATGAAGCCAATGGTTGCAGCGGTGTTGGCGAATAGCAACCAGACGAACAAGCGGCGATGTGTGCTGTTACGGTCTGCTAATGAGCTAAGCAACGGCGGCACAATCAAGCGTAATCCGGCGCTGAGGCTAAGCACCAAGCCGACCTCAAAGCCGCTGAAGCCCACCGAAACGAGATACAGGCTGATAAACGGAACCGTCAGGCCACGCGCAGCAAAGTTCAGGAATGTGAGTGTTGATAACGACTGCCTCCAATTATGCATCAGGCACCCAAACGCACCACGTCATGACGTTGCGCCGACTCGAAGCAGGCCAGGGCGACGCGCAAGGCTTCGTAGCCATCGCGCCACGTCACGGCAGGGGTGCGGTCCTCACGGATCGCTGCGACAAACTCGTTAATCATGGCCTGGTTCGGGTCTGGCCCATAATTCAGCCATGTGGGATGTTGTGGCGTCTGCGGTGAATAAAGCGTCAGGTATTGCGCCAGATTATCGAGCGTGACGAAGCCATCGCTGCCGACAATATCCAGTTTGAAATGCCCCCAACGTGGATACGATAGCGGACGACTCCAACTACAGTCTATTGTCGCGAAGACGCCGTTCGCCATCTCCAGCGTGACGATGCCTGCTGTATCAACGTCTACTTCGCCAGGGTAAAACAGGTTATCTATCTCGGCATAGACGCTGACGACATCACAACCGAAGAACCAGCGGTAAATATCCGTCAGGTGTACCGTGTGGTCCATGACTGCGCCGCCACCTGCCAGCGCCTTTTGTGCGAACCAGGCCCGATGCTCACGCGGGATTTTGCTATGATTGATGCCGTTTACCGCGTAGACCTGCCCCAGATCACCACGATCTAGCGTCGCCTTGACCTGCTGTGCTTCGGGCGCAAAGCGCATCGGGAAGGCCGTCATAAATTTCACGTTGTGGCGTTCGCAAACGTCGCGCATGGCTTCGGCATCAGCTAATGTCACCTCTATCGGCTTTTCGCACAGCACATGAACGCCCGCTTCTGCTGCCATCTCCACGAGTTGGCGATGGTTGGCGTTTTCAGAGCAGATCAGCACAGCGTCTAGCCCTTCAGCCAATAGCGCCTCGTGGGTGTTGTAGCACGTCGCATCAAAGACCTGCGCGAAATGCTGGCCGCGTTCGGCATCCGTATCGGAGAAACCGACGAACTGCGTGCCGGGGATGCTGCGCAGGTTGCCGATATAACCTTCGGCGTGTAGGTGGGCAAAGCTCATGATTCCGAGTCGCATATTTCGCTACTTTCCTGCTGTGTCTGTGTGTTTGAGCGTCACAGGTCGGCCTGTCTGTGCGGATGCGATGGCAGCGAGTCCGATTTCCAGTGCGCTAAGTGCATCGTCTGCGCTAACGATGGGCTGTGTGCCTTTTGTGATGACGTTGTAGAAGTGCTGCAACTCGGCTGTGAAGGGGCTGTCTGCTGCTGCCGCAGTGGGCACGGCAACGTCAGCGGCGGCTGTCACGTGTGGGTTGAGCAGATGCGTTTGCAGCGTGGTGGCATCATCCGAGCGCCATTCGATCACGCCATCCGTCCCGGCCACGTCGATTGACGTGCGGAAGTGCCCCGGCGGGTAGGCCCAGCCGCCCTCGATATGTGCAACGCTGCCATCTGCGAAGCGCAGCGTCACGAGCGCGTAATCAACAGGGGCATCGGGCCGCTTGCCGCGTACAGAGCGTGCATAAACGCGCTGTACATCACCTGCCAGCCAGCGTGCATAATCGTAGTCGTGCACCATCAAATCCAGCATCATGCCACCAGAACGGCTTGCATCCACGAACCAGTTATCATCGGATTTGCGCGGCTGATAGCCTGCGCGTGTGAGCCGGATGACACGCGGCTGACCGATGTACCCTGCGTCAATGGCTGTTTTGGCAGTCGCATATTCGGTGATGAAGCGCACTACATGCGCGATCAATAAGTGCACACCTGCCTGTTTGCAGGCCGCTATCATCGCTTGGCCATCCGTGACGCTTAACGCAATCGGCTTTTCGCAGATGACGTGTTTGCCTGCTTGCGCGGCTTGTAGCGTCAGGTCTTTGTGCAGGTTTGTCGGTACGCAAATATCCACAATATCGACATCGGCCAACAGCGCCTCGTAGCTGTCGTAGGCGGTCAAACCATATTCGGCGGCAAATGCTTCGGTCACTTCGGTGCGTTTTGATAGCACGCCGACCAGTTCTGCGCCTATTGAACGCAGATAGTGCCATGCCGGGGTGTGGGCATGGCCCATTGACCCGGTTCCGATAAGCCCAACGCGCATTATTATCTACTCCTTTGTTGCGTTTTGTAGTTCCAGCGTATGTCGTAATAAGCAAGCAGGGCCGACCGCGCTATAGCCACCTGCGACGCAACCATTATGTGGTTATGGTTGT
>DAOTTW010000114.1:0-5117 GCA_034437615.1 Anaerolineae bacterium
CTACTACTTGCAGAACGCGAACCCGCAGTTGGGGCCGGATAGCGACCAGATCGGTTACATCCCCACCGGTGAGTACGTCGGGCGCTTGAACGCCTGGACATGGATTGCCGCGACCGGCGGCGAAATGGGCGGCATGTAAGAAATCCCGCATCTTCACCATTTCATAACTTCAGAGGGTGGTTATACTACCCTCTGAGTTTTTTGTGTGTGTAAGGGGCCAATCTTGGAGAAGAAATCTATGCAGACCGATTCGCAGATAGATAAGCAAGCACTCCGTCCTTTGGCAGATCGAATTGCTAGTGGCGGACAACAAAAAGGCAAGGACACGCTGGCTACTCAGGTTCGGCCACTTGATGGGGCTGTCTCTACGTTTCTTTTCCTGTGTGGTTTTGTGTCCATCCTGACGACAATTGGCTTTGTGATCGTCCTGGGTACAGAGGCCATACGTTTCTTCTCTACAACGGAGTGGCTGAACATCAACAAAAGGACTATAGCAGCCATTTCAGCCGATGACACACGGCTCACGCTGACTGCAACGGGGTCCCCATTAGAGGTCGGCGATTTGCTGCGGCTGGGGCAACTAGAGGGTTCCGAAGCCGTCGAGGTGGTCGAAATTATCGACCGTGAGACCATTGAAGTATCACGCGGTCAATTCGAGACAGAAGCCGCTGGGCATCCTCAAAATACGCCGATGTTTCGGGCGTCACAGGTCACGTTGCTCAAGTTTTTCACCGAGACCAAGTGGGCACCTCAAATCGGCAACTTCGGTATTCTGCCCCTGTTAACGTCCACGTTGCGGGTTGCCCTGATTGCCATGCTCGTTTCGATCCCATTAGGTATGGCGACTGCGATCTACCTGAGCGAATATGCCACCCGTCGGGTACGGGGCATCCTGAAGCCCATCCTGGAGATTCTCGCGGGCATCCCAACAGTGGTTTACGGCTACTTTGCCCTGACCTTCATGACGCCGCTGCTGCGGGTCATCTTCGGGGCGGATACGGTTGAAGTCTACAATGTGGCCTCTGCGGGTATCGTGGTGGGCATCCTGATTATTCCGACTATCAGTTCCATCAGTGAGGACGCGCTACAGGCGGTCCCCAATGCATTGCGCGAAGCCTCTTTCGGCATGGGCGCGACCAAGCTAGAGACGGTCTTTAAAGTCCTCATCCCTGGTGCCCTATCCGGTATTGCGGCTGCCATTATCCTCGGCATATCGCGGGCGGTCGGCGAGACCATGATTGTGCTGATCGCGGCAGGTGCTGGCCCGGCGCTTACAGCAGATAATTTCAGAGCCGCAGAGACGATGGCCGGGCACATCGCACGCATCAGCACGGGCGACATCAGCTATGGCTCAATTGACTATAACAGTGTCTTTGCCATCGGCCTGACGCTGTTCTTCATGACGCTGCTGCTGAACTTTGTCAGCACACTGATTACACGACGCTTCCGGGAGGTGTACTCGTGAGTACCGATCAAGCGACAAATCCAATGCTCTCCGAACAAGCTTTTCAGAAGAACTTGGTGGCCCGTCATCAGCGTGGTCGTATCGGCCAGGCTTTGTTTATCGCATCGAATGTCATCGCACTGGCCCTGCTGCTGATCTTATTCACGCACGTCGTCAACAAGGCTTTCGGCCTGGTCGTTATTGAAAACCGCGTGGCCCCGTCCGAGCTTGCGGATAAGCCACTGGCCGAATTGACAGAGCAAGAACTGGTTGACATCCTGATCGACAGGCAACCGGGTCGCGTCCCTGTTGTGATCCGTGACAAGCTCAGCCAGGTGCAGCCTAATGAGTTCACGACTGCGCCATTGGGTGAGGTGCTTGAGGGTCAAACGTACCCGGCAGAGTGGGCTGACCTCACAATCGGGGACCTGGATTTAGAGCAGCGTGGCCAAATCCTGGTGGATAATTTATCAACCCCGGATATGCTCGATGTCGTGACCGAACAGGTTGTTCGACCGACCGTCATTAAAACCTGGGAGTTAATCCCGTCTATTTTCGGGCGTGCTGCGATTGAGGCTGAGGTCGCTGAAGAATATCCCGACGACGTACTCGAATTTCGCGCATGGCCCAGTTGGGATTTTATCACCAGCTCAGTGTCGAGTTCGGCCACGACAGCAGGGCTACGCACGGCGCTGTTAGGCTCCTTCTGGATCATCAGCATCACGGCGGTCACTGCGCTCATCCTGGGCGTTGGGGCCGCGATCTACCTCGAAGAATATGCCCGTGATAACTGGATCAACCGCACGATTGAGATCAACATCCGCAACCTTGCCGCCATCCCCTCGGTGATCTACGGTATGCTGGGGCTTGCGGTCTTCGTGCGTGCGTTGGGCTACTTCACCAGTGGAGCGTTTATAGGCGTCACCGATACCAATGGCCGCACCGCCATGTCAGCGGGCCTCACGCTGGCGCTGCTCATCCTGCCCATCATCATCGTCAGCGCTCAAGAAGCCATCCGTTCTGTGCCTAGCTCCATACGCGAGGCCAGCTACGGCCTGGGCGCGACGAAGCTGCAAACGGTCTTTCGTCAGGTCGTGCCCACTGCATTACCAGGCATCATGACGGGCGTTATCCTGTCGATGTCTCGTGCCGTTGGCGAAACAGCACCGCTGCTGGTGGTCGGCGCGTCAACCTTCATCGGCATTGACCCCAATGGGCCGTTCTCAAAGTTCACCGTCGTGCCCATCCAGATTTATCAATGGACATCACGACCAGAGGAAGAGTTCAAGAACGTGGCCGCAGCCGCCATCATCGTGTTGCTTGTCGTGATGCTGCTGCTCAACGCCAGCGCTATTATCCTTCGCAATCGCTTCAGCAGGAGTGTCTAAATGACTGAAACCAACGGTCACTACGCAATTGAGGCAAAAAACATCAGCGTCTACTATGGTGATTACCGCGCCGTTGCCGACATTAGCATGGGCATCGAGCGCAACAAGATCACCGCGTTTATCGGCCCTTCCGGTTGTGGCAAAAGCACCGTCTTGCGTGTGTTTAACCGCATGAACGATCTTGTGCAGTCAGCGCGGGTAGAGGGCGAGGTCGTCTATCGTGGCCGCAACCTGTACGGCCCTGACGTTGACGCGGTTGAAGTCCGGCGTCGTATCGGCATGGTCTTTCAGAAGCCCAACCCCTTCCCGAAGAGCATCTACGATAATGTCTCCTATGGTCCGCGCATTCTGGGTATGCGGGACAAAGAAGCGTTGGATGACATCGTTGAGGAGAGCTTGAAGGGCGCGGCCTTGTGGGATGAGGTCAAGACGGACCTGAAGAAATCCGGCCTGGCGCTATCCGGTGGCCAGCAGCAACGCCTCTGCATCGCACGAACGATTGCCGTCAGCCCGGAAGTCATCTTGATGGATGAACCGTGCTCGGCGCTCGACCCAATCGCAACACAGCGCATCGAAGAACTGATGCGAGAACTGCAAAACACCTATACCATCATCATCGTCACCCACAACATGCAGCAAGCGCAGCGCGTATCCGATACCACCGCCTTCTTCAACATCCGCAAAAAAGACGAAGGGGATATTCGCTGGGGCGAGTTGGTCGAGATGAATCCGACTGAGCAGGTATTCAAGGACCCTGAAAGCCCCGAAACAGCCGACTACATCAGCGGACGCTTCGGTTAAAACGCCTCAGTTATCCGTAGCACCACATAAAAACGTAGCTGCGCGTGTTTTTCTCCACAGCGGACGCAGCAAGCCGCGTCCCTACATGGCCATTGTGAACCGTAGGGACGCCACTCTTGGCGTGTGACTACTCAGCCCTCACCCCAAACCCCTCTCCCTTCGTGCCCATACACAAGACACAGATGCAGAGGGGCTTTGAACGGACTGCCTCCCCCTCTCCTAGCCGCGTAGCGGCGGTTGGGAGAGGGAGATTGAGGGGCCAATTCGCGGGCAAAATATGCCTGCCTGAGTAGTTACCTTGGCGTCCGGGGTGGCGTCAGCCGCTTCTCACTGCCCACGTTTTCCTGTGGTGCTACCCGTGATGTTGCATACCACATTAAGCATCGCTGAGGGGCAAGCCTGATGTTAGCTTTTGGCTAGATCATGCTGTTACGCTGGAACGCAGAGTTTACAGCCTAATCACGAGGAGAAACCACGCTATGAAGCTGCTTCGTTACACCCTGATGGCTCTGTCTGCCTTCGTTCTAGCGTTGCCCACACTGGCCCAGGAACAAGACACCACAGACGCGGAACTCCTGCAAGAACGCGGCGTCGCTGTGCGCCCTCTGGAAGAAGTCACCGAATCCGCACCCCAGGTCTTAGACATCACCGATACGTCGGCCCGACTGAACTTCATCGGCACGATCCCGCTGGCCTGTACCATCGTCTTCGGTGAAACACCCGACTTCGGCAGGGCGTCGATTGACACCGACATGAACGGCGGCGCAATCATCGAGCACAACCCGCTGATGCTCGATCTTCAGCCAGACACCCTGTACTACTATCGCGTTCAGGGTAGCGGCGAAGATGGCACCTTCTACACCAGCGAGACGCTGAGCTTCCGCACAGCACCCGCCAGCAGCGAGACAACCGAAAACCTACTCGCACCCGAAAACGGCGCAGAGGTCACCGGCGTCAGCAGCAATTTCGGCGACGCCGATAACGCCGACCGCTTCGGCATCCTACAAGCCTTTGATGGTAACCTGAACACGGCCTGGTCATCTGCTGGCGACGGCGATAATGCCTGGTTCGAGGTCGCGCTGGCCCAAACCTACCGCCTCGACCGCATCGAATTTCAGTCGCGCTCCATGAACGATGGCTCGTCCATCATCTTTGAATTCACGATCACTACAGGCGACGGCGAGACCTACGGGCCGTTTGCCGCGCCGGACGCCGACCAAACCTACGATTTCGAGGTCGATATCGTGGCCGACCAACTGCGTTTTGACGTGGTTGATAGCAGCGGCGGCAACACTGGCGCGGTCGAAGTCGCCGTATACGGCGAACCCACCGAATAAGCACCAACTGCCCCTTTTCAGGGGCGGGTATTTCGGCAGATGTGCAATGGCACGTCCCTACGCAATCGCTGTGAACCGTAGGGACACCCAATGGGGTGTCCGGGGCGGCGTCAGACGCCATAAAATACGATCAATTGTCAAAAACCT
>DAOTTW010000115.1:0-47289 GCA_034437615.1 Anaerolineae bacterium
TGTCCCTACGAACGATGCCCTGTAGGGACACCCTTCTGGGTGTCCGAGCGGCGTCAGCCGCATTGCCGATGTTGCAAGAATTTGACTTGTTTTTTAGCTGGAAAAGCCTAAGCCCAGGGTTTGGCACACCAGACCTCTACATCCGACGGCACGGATCCGTTTTCATATCTTCATCAGCCTATAAACAAGAGAGGTGTAGCAACGCTTCTGTATTTGCGCAAGGGTGGCACTCATGCAGGCGTTAATGTGCTTTGACGACCTCGGCCAGCTTGCGCACCAGCGCGTTTGTGTCCAGCGGCTTCGGGAAGTAGCCATTAAAGCCTGCCGTTGCCGCGTCTTCGGCGACGTTCACCGAATGATAGGCCGTGATCGCCACAACGGGCAGATGCGCGGTCTGCTTGTCAGCGCGGATGTGGCTCAGCGTCTCCCAGCCATCCATCTCCGGCAGCGCTAAATCCATGATGACCAGCGTCGGCTCAAAATTCTGCAACATCTCAATGCATTCATGGCCATCATGCGCCACGCGCACCTCTGCGCCATGATGCCGCAAAATCTTCGAGACCATCTGAATGCTATCATATTCGTCGTCGACGACCAGCACGCGCCATGTATGTGTATCTGTCGTTTCGTTTGTGTTGTCCGCCATCGTTACCCATACCTTCACACTGTCATTCTGACCACTAAAACGCTTATCTCGGACTGCAAACGCTTATGACGGCTCGAAAAAATCACTCAACGCTTGTTGGATGTCCTCCAGAAATGAATTGATGCGAAAGGGCTTCGCAATATAGCCATTAAAACCTGCCTCCATCACACGCTCCCGGTCACCCGACATCGCATGAGCCGTCAGCGCGATGATCGGCGTTTCTGCTAGTTCCGGTTTCGAGCGCGCACGCCGGAACATCTCCCAGCCATCCATCTGCGGCATGGATAAATCCAGCAGCACAAACGTCGGCTGCAAATCTTCCAATATCGACAAACCCTCAACACCATTGCGTGCAATGTGCACATCGGCACCGTTGAACTTCAGCACTTTCTGCGCCACGCCCAGGTTATCCGGCTCATCATCCACAATCAACACAATCCAATCTTTAATTTCACGACTGATCATCGTACTCTCCGACAAGGCTACGCTCATTAATGTCTTGTTTCACGAGGGGCAAGATAATCATGAAGCTGCTGCCGCGCCCCACCTGGCTAGAAACGCGGATGTTGCCGCCCATCATCAGCACCAGCTTGCGCACAATCGACAGGCCCAGGCCCGTGCCGCCCTGCTCACGCTGTGATGTGTTGTCAATCTGGCGAAATTCCTCAAAGATGGTTTCTAGCATATGCGATGGTATACCAATTCCCGTATCGCTTACAATAAGTTTCCAGGCATCGTGACCATGTCGGCGGATTTGCACCCTGACGTTGCCCTCGTGCGTGAATTTGATGCCGTTTGAAAGCAGGTTGATCGTAATCTGCTTAACGCGGGCCGGATCGCCATAAATCACAGGTGGCATCCGTTCGTCAAGCTGCGTAACCAGCTCAATGCCCTTTTCTTCAGCCAGCCCACGCACCTGCGCGACGACTTCATCCAGCCAATCGCGCAGGTTAAACGGTTTATTGACCATCTCCATGCGCCCGGCTTCGATCTTCGCAATATCCAGCACATCGTTAATCAACTCAAGCAGATGTTCGGCGTTCGCCAGCACACGTTGCTGATAATCCACCTGTTCTTCGTTCATATCGCCCGCCATACCCGCTAGCTGAATTTCGGTATAGCCGATGATCGCGTTCAGCGGTGTGCGCAATTCATGTGACATCGTAGCCAAAAATTGGCTTTTCAGGCGTGTCGCATCCTCGGCTTGCTTACGCGCCGCCACAAGTGCACGGTTGCCTTTGATGAGCGCTTGATTCTGTGCCTGGATTTTGGCCTCAGCCTCGACGCGCTTGGTCACATCGGTGCTGATGCCAACGTAATGCGTCAGGTAACCGTCATCGTCAAAGATAGGCGCGAGGCTCAGTTCACTGTAAAACATCGTGCCATTTTTGCGATAATTGCGCAGCACAACCGTCACTGGCTCACGTTGAGATAGCGCCCGCCGAATATCCGCAAGTGGCGGTTGGTCGCGGTCATGGGCCTGCAAAAAGCGGCAATTGCGCCCAATGGCATCAATCGCAGAATAGCCCGTCTGCTTTTCAAAAGCGGGGTTCACATAAATCAGCGGCATGTCCGGTAGCGTCGCATCCGCAATTGAAATACCCGTCGGGCTGGCTTCGATGGCCTGGTTGCGCAACGAAAGCTGCATCTCCGTCAGTTTGCGGTACGTGATGTCTGTCGAAACCGCACAGATGGCGTATGGCCGCCCATCTGAATCCATCAACGGGAACTTCGTAGATAAAAACGTGTGCGGCATATCCGCAGTCGGCAACGTTTCCTCAAATTGCGCAGGTGCCCGCTTATCCAGGATGCGTTGATCGTTCTCACGGATAGCCTCGGCAATCTGTGGATCAAAGACCTGTTCATCGCGTTGGCCGATGATCTGCGCTTGTTGCACCCCAAACACAGACTCAAAGGCCGGATTGACCAGCATATAATGGCCCTCAGCATCTTTGAGGTAAATCAGCGCGGCTGAATTATTCAGGATCGCCCGTAACTGCTCATTGACACGATGCAACATCTCTTCGGATTGGCGGCGTGCGGTGGTATCACGGGCGCTAAAATAAATCCGTTGTGTATCGGTGTAGGGCGCGGCGCTCCAAGAAAGCCAACGATATGAACCGTTTTTCGTGCGAAAGCGATTTTCAAACAGCGCTGTGCGCTCGCCGCCGGCTAGCTTTTGCATCTCATACAGCAGCGCCGCCTGGTCCGCTTCATGCACAAAATCCAGCAGAGATGCGCCCATCATCTCCTCAGCCCCATAGCCCAGCGCATCCACCCATGCCGGGTTGAGCTTAAGGAAAATGCTGTCAAAATCCAGCACGCCCAACATATCGCCGGATAGATTGAACAAGCGCTCAAGTTCGGTTTCCGTCTCGGTGTGGGATGTCACATCACGCAGCACGCCAATGATGTACTTAAGTTCGTCGTCCACAATATGCGGGATTAAGCTGCCCTCGACGACAATCGGCGTCTCTCGGCGCGTCATCAGGGCCAGCACCACATGCGCCAGTTCTTCGCCTTCATGCAAGCGGTCCAGCATCATCAGCGTCTGGCCGCGCTCAATAGGGTGCAACACATGGTCAAAAAAGCGTAATTCCGGCAACTCATCCGGCGTATAGCCCAGGACATCAAGCCAATGCGCGTTGGCATACAAGACATGCCCCTGCACATCCAATACCTGAACCAAACTGCCTATTTTCTCCAGCAGGTCATCCAACGGGATGCCCAACGCACGCAAGGATTCCATTACTCGTGCTCTCCAAATGGTCGCGTGCATTGTAGTGCAGCAAAATTTGTGCCTGATGAGACAATGCGGGGCTTAGATACAGCCCGTGCAGCGTAGCCGCACAAGCTGTATTGCAGTCGATCTATTCAGCCTCAGGCGTAGCTTCTGCTTCCGGCGTCACTTCGGCATCGGCTTCTTCGGTTGCCTCTGTTGTCGGTATCACCTCGGCCTCTGGTGTCGCTTCTGCATCGTCAGCTTCCGGCGTCGTCTCCGCCGCAACACCTGCACCTGTGTCTGTTTCCGGCTCCGGCGTTGTTTCCTGTGCTTGTTCCAGGTCCGTCAGACGTGTATCGACCTCTTCTAACGCGCTGTCGATATTCGTCAAGGCCACGTTAATTTCGGCCAGGCTTTCGCTGTCGTCCATCCCCGTAACAGTCTCGCTCAAGCCGTTTACGCTGGTTTGCAGCGCCTCAAGCTGTTCGCCCAGGCTACCAATGTTGGCGGTTGATTCCTCAACGCTGTTCAAACGCGCCTCAAGCGCCGTCAACTGGCTATTGAGCGACTCAATATCGACTGTCAGCACCTCAATCGTTGGTTCTTCCGGCGCTTCGGTTTCCGTCGCATTCGCAATCAATGGCGCGATTACCAGCGACACAATCGCCAGCAGCTTCAGCAGGATATTCAGCGATGGGCCAGACGTATCCTTAAACGGATCACCGACTGTATCACCGACCACAGCAGCCTTGTGTGCATCCGACCCCTTGCCGCCGAAGTTACCCGCTTCGATGAACTTTTTAGCGTTATCCCACGCACCACCAGAGTTGGCCATCATCACAGCCAGCATAAACGCGGAGGTCAACGAGCCGAGCAAAACGCCAATCAGCGTCTCGCGTCCGACGAATTCACCCAGGATGTTGCCCTGACCCGCGACTGTCAGCAAGGCAATCACAACAGGCACAGCCACCGCGACGATACCAGGCAGCAACATCTGACGAATCGCGCTATCGGTGCTAATGCCGACAGCCTTCGCGTAATCCGGCTCACCTGTGCCGTCCATAATGCCAGGGATTTCCCTGAATTGGCGGCGCACCTCTTCAACGATCTGCTGTGCAGCGTCACCCACTGCGACCATCGTCAGGGCGCTAAACACATATGGCAGCAGCGCACCAATGAAGAGGCCCGTAATCAAACGCGGGTCCAGGATGACCGCCTCTAGTGTTGTCGCCTCACCGACGCCGCCCGCCTGCAATGCGGTGACGAAAGCAGCCGTCAGCGCCAGGGCCGTCATAGCCGCGCTACCAATCGCAAAGCCCTTGCCCGTCGCAGCAGTCGTGTTACCCAGTGAATCCAGTGCATCCGTGCGTTTACGGACCTCATCAGGCAGATTAGACATTTCTGCGATGCCACCCGCGTTATCTGCAACCGGGCCGTAAGCGTCCGTCGCCAGCGTGATGCTCAACGTCGAGAGCATACCGACAGCCGCCACCGCAACACCATACAAGCCCGTGATGGCCACAGCGAACAGCGTCACCAGCACCACAATGATGACCGGGGCCAGCGTGCTAATCATGCCAAGCGCCAGACCGCGAATCAGCACGATACCCGCTCCACCTTGAGCGCTTTCAGACAGGCGCTTCGTGGGGCCGTAAGAATCCGCCGTAAAGTATTCCGTGAAATAGCCAATCCCCACACCGCCGACCAAACCCGCCAGCGTCGCCAGCACGACTTCCAGACCTAAGCCCAGCCCCAGGCCCAGAATCGCCACACCTGCGGCAACCACACCACTAGCGGTATACACACCACGCCGCAAACTGCCGAGCAACTGCTCTTGTGTGGCGTCTTCTTCGGTTTGTACCAGGCGCGTCGCCCATATACCAACAAACAAACCAATCACAGCCACAAGCACCGGGAAAATCTGCGCATTGGTCGTAAACGTGCCATCAACCACCTGCTCCGGGCTGAAAGCGCCCAGCGTGGCCAGTGAAATTGCCGCGATAATCGAACTCGCATAGCTCTCGAATAGGTCAGACCCCATACCAGCGACATCACCGACGTTATCACCGACGTTATCCGCAATGGTTGCCGGGTTGCGTGGGTCATCTTCCGGGATGCCCGCTTCTGTCTTACCAACCAGGTCCGCGCCCACATCTGCGGCTTTGGTGTAGATGCCACCACCCACACGCGCAAAAATCGCAATCGACGTACCACCAAAACCGAAGCCTGCCAGCGCACTCGCTGCGGCACGTGCGGCTTCCGTCGGGTCGGCAATCTGGCTGGTGAAGATGTTCGTCAGCAAGATGAACAAAATACTGACACCACCCAGCGCCAACGATACGACAACCATGCCCATCACCGTACCGCTAGAAAACGCAACGCGCAGCCCTTTGTTCAGGCTTTCCGACGCGGCTTGTGTAGTGCGGACGTTGGCACGCACAGCGATATACATCCCAGCATAACCAGCCCCACCAGAGGCCAACGCGCCCGTAACGAACGCCACAGCCGTCCAGATGCTCATGCCAGAGCCTTCGATGGCGCTCAGGCCGACCAGCACAACCGTCACCAGCACGACCAGAATGGCCACAGCACGGTACTCACGCGAGAGAAACGCCTGTGCCCCCTGCTGGATAGCCGCCGCAATGCGCTGCATCTCCTCCGAACCTGCATCCTGAGCCATGACAAAGCCGCGCTGTTGCCATGCAAACCCCAGGCCGACGATGCTGGCAATAGCACCCAACAACCCCGCCAATAAAATTCCTGTCTCCATACGTGTCTAACCTCCAGGTTGTGCGAATAAAGTGGGGCAAGACCCCATTCGTAAACAAATTCACAATTGCCGCATCATATCGTAAGGCCACAGCGTTTGCAAACGTGGAAAATGGCAAATCCGTGTCGTATCGGCAGCAAATTTCTATTAGAATCATGTCTGCTAAAACCAGAAAGAACGTCAACGAAACCTGACATAAAAGCATTCGATACGGATAACACCATGACAACACCCCGCAAACAAACGGGCAACCAGGGCGAAAAACATGCCTGCGCCTATCTTGAACGGCATGGCTACGACATCATGCAAACGAACTGGCGCTGCAAATCCGGCGAAATCGACATCATCGCACAGCATGATAATACGCTCGTATTCGTTGAGGTAAAAACACGGCGCGGTAAATACGGCACAGATGCCGTCTTTGCACAGATCACGCCTGCAAAGCGCCGTAAACTCATCAAAAGCGCCAACCTGTACCTCAGCGAAAATCAACTGCACAATCGCACCTGGCGCATTGACGCCATTGCCATCGCCATCTCAGCGGAACAACCACCCATCATCACCATCGACCATGTGGAGGACGCGCTTGATTGGTGAGGTCTTGCCGCTGGTGGTCATCTGGGGGGCGACGGCAACAGGCAAAACAGGTCTGGCGCTTGACATTGCGCAGCGCTTTAACGCCGAGATCATCGGTGCGGATAGCCGCCAAATCTACCGCTATATGGACATCGGCACTGCTAAACCTACCCCACAGCAGCAAGCACAAGCGCCACACCACCTGATCGACATCGTTGCGCCGGATTATCAGCTTTCGTTGGCTGAATATCAGGCAGCGGCCTATGGCAAAATTGCCGCTCTACATGCAGATGGCAAATTGCCGCTTTTGGTCGGCGGCACAGGGCAATATGTAACCGCAGTCGTTGAAGGCTGGTCAATTCCTCGTGTGCCACCCAACCCCGAACTGCGTGCAAAACTCAGCGCGGAGGCAGAAGCACAGGGCCAAGAAGCGTTCCATGCGCGGCTCGCACAAATAGACCCCGAAGCCGCCACCAATATCCACCCCAATAACGTGCGGCGCGTCGTCCGGGCGCTAGAGGTCTACATGACAACAGGCACACCCATCAGCGTCTTGCAACGCAAAAAGCCACCACCCTACCGCATCCTGATGCTTGGCCTACACATGCCGCGTAAGCCGCTGTATGAGCGTGCTGATTTACGTGTGGATGCGATGATGGCTGCGGGCTTCGTGGATGAAGTGCAGCGCTTGCTTGATATGGGCTATAAGCGCGATTTACCATCTATGAGTGGCCTGGGCTATCAAGAGTTAACCGCACATCTACTGGATGGCCTGACACTAAACGAAGCCGTGCGCAAAACCAAAATCAGCACCCATGACTTCATCCGGCGGCAAGAAGTCTGGTTTCGGGGCCACGATCACAGCACAATCTGGCATAATACACTGGAACTCGAGCGCGATGCGATTTATCAGCAGATCAACGACTGGTTGCAGAACAAGGGCACATAAAACACTATGGGACTCATGCAGGGCTTTCGGCGCGGTGGCGACGACTCGAACACGATTATCGGCATTATCCTACTCATCATGTTGGGCGTATTCGTTGGCCCAAGCCTGCTGCCGACGCTGCTATCCGATACTTTCCCGTTCATTGACGAAGGCGTACCGTGCAGCTTCTTACCCACAGGCGAGGACCGCGCATTTAGGCAATCTTTACTGGGTCGTACCGCCATTGACCCCATCTCGTTACGTGTCGAAACAAATAGCGTACCCGTGAACGCCACAGCCGGCCAGTTCACAATTCGCATCACCGTGCAAAATAACACCATCGGCAGCATTGCCTTCGTCTTTGACCCTGAGCAGGTCATCCCACAGGACAACGGCAGCACCGGCTTGGGCCTGATCTTTGATCCTGCCGTTGTCGGTGCGATAAATGAAAATGTACGGCAAACAGGCGGCGTGTCCAGCTTCCCTGAAGAGGACATACGCATACTGGGGCCACGCCAGCGCTGCATTCACCGTGTCGATTTACCTATAAGCGGCCTCAACCCAGAATTACTCACAGGGCAAGCAACTGTGATGGCCTATTACCGCATTACAACGCGGGGCACCGTGCAAGCGAATCTCGGCGCAAACCCACTGGGAACCCCAAACCCGACACCTATCTATAACGATCAAGGCCTGGTCCTTGTCGAAAACGATATCGTCCGCTCTGCACCCGTTACCATTCCCCTGTCTGCGACAGCCAATTAACCCCAGAAAAAACCGACAACCAGAAAAAAACCGACAACCAGAAAAAACCGATAACCAGAAAAAATGGAACCCGCTTACGCTATAATGCGTCTATAGGCGTACAGCGTAGGTAAATCGTCAGTTCAGACGCTGGCACTTCTGGAACTTTGTCTTTCGGACTCAGTGTATAAAGAAGAAAGGTAAGACTGAGACTATGGAACAGGCAACGTCTGCATCACAATTCACCGACTTTCCAGCATTGGTGCTGGTCAACGGCGAAACGCCTGGCAAACAATGGATACTGGAAAAAGACGAGATGACGCTGGGGCGCGATGACATCTGCGATATTGTCATCCCAATGCGGCAAATCTCGCGGCAGCATGTCACATTTCGCCGCGTGAACCCCTATGTATACGTCATCGAGGATTTAGAGAGCAAGAACGGCACATGGTTGAACGGCAACCGCATTGAAGGCTTTGCACATCTATCAGATGGCGACGAAATCCACATCGCGCTAAAGGCCCATCTGCGCTTCATCGGTAGCGGCATCACGGCACCCGCCACCCAGGATTTGCCCCGCGTCATCCCTACTAGCAAAAATCGGCGGATGCAACTCGATGTCGAAGCACGGCGCGTCTACATTGACGCCAACGAACTCGACCCACCTCTCAGCCTGCCGCAATACCGACTGTTGGAGTTGCTCTATGTCAATAGTGAGCGCGTCTGCACCCGTAACGAGGTCGTGGATACCGTCTGGCCGGATGCGGTGGTCGATGGCGTCAGCGAACAAGCCATTGACGCGCTTGTGCGCCGCCTGCGTGACAGGCTGGCCGAGGTCGATAGCGAGCATCAATATGTCGTCACCGTGCGGGGGCATGGCTTTCGTCTGGACAACCCAACCACAGCTTAAGCCCGATCTTGCGAGGCCGCTTTTACCTGCGTATCGTCCTCGTCCCAGTCGATGTGCTGCTCCCATACGATGTCATCAAAGGGCTTAAAAGCAGGCAGATCAGGGTAAACGGTGCGTAGGTGGGCCTCCACATCGGCAAATGAATCCAGCATCCGAAAGCGCGTTTTGAATAGCTGCGCCGAAACACTCGTCAGGAAACGCATAATGCGATCATCTGAGCCGAAGACCAGCGCCCAACCAAAACGCGGATGACGGGCTATCGTCGCTTGGCTCTGCGTCATAATGGGCGGCACACGTGTCACCCCTGTATAGTCGAAAATAAAGTGCACCAAATCCTGATTGCTCTCATCGAGATACCGATTCAGTTGCTTATCGGCCTCCAAGAAGGCTTGTCTGTCGATGTAACCCGACACCTGTGCATACACCGCCATATTGTCGATGATCCACCCATTGCGACTCGGCATACAGTTTGATTTCCCCGATTACCGTCTGTTGTCTGTTGTCTGTTGCTGATAGTTGACTTTTCATTTGTTGATATTCTGTCTACAGTGTAACATCTTAGCCTTAAAATAACAAAAAAATCGCAGATTACAAACACAATCAGACAACGATAACGCCACACAGTAGCGTGGCATTGCGCTCTCGCATCTATGAGCGTCATTATAATGCTTTAATCACCTGCTGATATGATGCACGGACGTAATGCATCACCCAAACTCGCAGACAATCAAGAGATTAGAACAGAATGTCCGATAAAGACCCTCGGCTGGCCGAAAACTACCACTCAGAAGACAACGCAAATAACGAGCAAGATCAAAACGACAACGAGCTAAGTGATACAGACTACCTGACGCCCATCACCGACGAGGACTGGGCACCGCTGCTTGATGAATGTGGCGATACGCTGCGGCATGGGGCCAGAGATGGCGAAAGCTATCAGGAGCAGGTCGTCGCACGTAGCTACACACTGAACAGCGCGCGCCGCTATCTTGGGCTACAGAAGCAGACGATTGAGCGTGCCGTCAAAGCGGGCCACCTACCCCAATTTATTGACCCAGAGCATCGCCCCCGCATTCCGGCCTATGCGATTGAAACGTTGGTCAACGAGCCAACTTACTATGAAAAGATCGCGTCCTATGAGCGCCTGAAAGCCCGCGATATTGCGCTGGTGCTAGGGGCAAGCAACTCAGCCATACGCCGCAAACTCGACAAAATCCACGCAGACCGCAATAGCCCGGCATGGGGTGACATTCGCGGCCTGATAGACGATCTACCGGGCACGCTGGAAGCATTCCGCGAAGCCGTAGACGAACAGCGCATCGCCAAAAAACAAGAGCGCAAACAGGCCAAAAATGCCGAACGCGAGCGCCGCCGACGCATGGTCGAGGAAGAGCGCCGCCGCCGTGAAATGCTACGCCAGCAACTCATGGACGCCTTCCCGGATTGGCAAGAAGAAGACCGCACGCACCAGAACATGCTCATTCACATCGGGCCACCCAACAGCGGCAAAACCCATGACGCCCTCACGCGCTTAACCGAGGCAGGCAGCGGTTGGTACCTTGCGCCGTTACGCCTACTGGCCTTCGAGATTCACGACCGTCTCAATCAGCGTGGCGTGCCCTGTAACCTGCTGACAGGTGAAGAGCGCATCGAAGTGCCCGACGCGAAAATCACCGCCGCCACGATTGAGATGTTCGACGCCTCGCGTAGCGGCAATTGCGTCATCATTGACGAAGCGCAGATGATCGCGGACCCTGATCGCGGTTGGGCCTGGACGCGAGCGCTCACCGAGGCGCTAGCGCCGGAGATACACGTCATCGCGCCCCCCACCGCCCAGGGACTGCTGCTACACATCGCACAAGCCGCCGACATCCCAGCAGGCATCACACAGCATCAGCGCCTCTCGCCTATTAAAGTTGCGGATCAACCCTGGCCACTGCGCAACCTGCCCAAACGCACGATTCTGGTTGCTTTTTCGCGGCGCTCGGTGCTCGGCCTCAAAACCAAGCTGGAAGCCATGAAATACAGCGTGAGCGTCGTCTACGGCAGCTTGCCACCGGAAGTACGCCGCAAACAAGCAGATCGCTTTGCCAACGGCGAAACCGACATCTGCGTGGCGACGGATGCCGTTGGCATGGGCCTGAACCTGCCAGCGGATTACGTCTGCTTTGCGGAGGTCGAAAAATTTGACGGGCGCGATATTCGCCTGCTCCGTCCCGACGAGGTGCAGCAAATCGGCGGGCGCGCAGGGCGCTATGGCATGTCGCAGGCCGGTGAAGTCGGCGCGACGAACAAGCGCGACCTGCAACTCATCAGCAGCCTATTCCACCGCGAAGCGAGCAAGTTAACTCACGCCCGCGTTGCGCCTGCCGTCGAAGAACTTGAACTCATCCCCGGTAATCTGGCCAACAAGCTCACCGAGTGGTCATCGCTACAGAGCATCCCTGAAGTGTTGCGTTCATCAGTGCGTACCGCAGACATGAATGAGCGCATCGAATTGGCCAATATGCTAGAGGATTGGATGGTAGAAGAGGTCGGCCTCGCTGCCGCCGTAAAGCTCGTCAACGCGCCAACGCGCAAAAGCAGTCGCGGCTACTGGTACGATTGCGTTATGGCCATCCTGGAAGAATTGCCCATGCCCTTACCACCGAATGCCCCTGCCCACATCCGCGCAGAAGCCGACCTGGACGAAACCGAGCAATGTATCGCCTGTGCAGATATTTACATGTGGTTGGCCAACCGTGCGGAATTCACGCATTTCGGCCCCAACATCGAAGACGTGAAAGAAGAACGCCTTGAGTGGTCTATGCGCATTGATGAGGCCCTGCTGCGTAAGGTCGCGATGCAGCAAGAGGCACGCCGACGCAAGGGCCGCCGCTACTAGTGCAGTAGGGCGCAGATACGCCTGCAATGCGGCTACGCCAACCCGGACACCGAAAATGGCGTAACTACGGTTTACAGTGGTCATGTAGGGACGCGGCAAGCCGCGTCCACCACGAAAAAACACACGACCACGCTATTGTGTGGTACTAGCTAGCTACATACGACTACTCGCTACTATCTGATGATAATCCTCCTCAATGACATCGCTGCTTCCCAGGCCAAGCAATTGCATCATCTCGTGGATGTAATTGGCCTTGACCTCCGCATCAGAAAGCGACCAGGTGCGGCTCTTCAATTCGACATAGATGCCCTCGTGCGCTGGTTCGATGAACGTGTCAATATTGACGAAAAACAGCACACCCTTATACAGAATGCGCCAGCGTCGGCGCTCTTTGCGCAGCGATTTCGTGCGCGATGCCTGGAAATACTCCTGATAGAAGCGCAACGGGTGGCTGGCCGGGGCAATCAGGCGCGAATGCGATAACAGCACCGCATCGTGAAAGCTGCGCTCTTTTTCGCCAGATGTATACGTCAGGCGGCTACGGACACCGCTGACCTCGCCTTTCGCATCCAGCTTGTAATCCTCACGATAACGCACACGCTCTGCATCGTCGCCATCAAACATAAAGTAGGTGTCGTACTGACGATAATGCACGCTACGCATCACCTCAACGGCTTCATGGCTCAGCAAATCCTCAATGATTGAGGCATCTTGCAGCTTAGCCTTCACCTGAATCTCGAAGCTCTCAGAGCGCTCGACATCCACAGCCACATGCACCAGCTTATTCAGCGGCTTCTTTTCACGCACAAGCATAAATTCGCGCACTTTTTCGGCATAGGCGTCTGCCTGTGTGCGAACCTCGTCCTCGTCAACCGTCTGCAACACACGATCCCGCATCAGCACGCGGCCATTGACCAGCGTGTGCCGCACATCACTGCTGTTGGATGCATACACCACGCGAGAGAAGACGTTATCCTTGCTAAAATCAAAGTGCGGGAAGTTATGCAAGGGTCGTGCATCCACAACGATGACGTCTGCCAGCTTGCCCACTTCCAGCGAACCGATTTGATCCGCCATGCCAAGCGCTTTTGCACCGTTGCGGGTCGCCATCTGCAACGCCTGACGTGCTGGCAACGCGGTCGGGTCCGGCGGCGTCACCTTCGCCAGCAGTGCGGCCAAGCGCATCTCCTCGAACATGTCCAGGTCGTTGTTGCTGGCCGGGCCATCTGTACCCAGCGCCACATTGACGCCCTGCTCCAGCATCTGCGTGACATTCGCGATGCCGCTGGCCAGCTTCAGGTTAGCCGATGGGCAGTGCACCGCAGTAACGCCACGCTTGGCCAACATCTGCATCTCATATTCATCAATGTGTACACAGTGCGCTGCAATTGCCTTCTGGTCGAGGATGCCGAACTGCTTGACCCAAGAAACCACCGTCTTGCTATACTGCTCCATGCTGTCGTCTACTTCGCGCTTCGTCTCTGCAATGTGGATCATAGGCGGCACGTCGAATTCATGCGCCAGGTCCGCGCAAAGCTGCAACGTTTCTTCAGTGTTCGAGTAGGGCGCGTGTGGGGCCACAGTCGGCGTCACAAGTGGGTGATCGCGCCATTGCTCGATGAATTGGCGCGTGTATTTCAAACTATCTTCGTAGGTCGGCGCGTCCGGTGCAGGGAATTTCAGCACCGTTTCGCCCAGTAACGCCCGCATCCCGATCTCAGCGGTAACGTCTGCAATATCAGACTCATAGTAGTACATATCCACAAACGAGGTCACACCACCCCGCAGCATCTCCGCACAGGCGAGGCGCGTACCCAATCGGCAAAATTCCGGGCTGACGAATTCGCGTTCGACAGGCATCATGTAGCCCATCAACCACACATCCAGGCGCAGATCATCCGCCAGACCACGCAAAAGCGTCATAGGGGCGTGCGTGTGTGCGTTGACCAGGCCCGGCATGATGTAATGCCCGCTGCAATCAATCACATCCGATGCGCCGTAGGCCGCTTCGATCTCGTCGCGTGCGCCCAATGCAATAATCTGATTGCCCTTGATAACGACAGAGCTATCGAACAGGACTGCCATATCGTCGTTTATCGTGATGACCGTGCCACCACTCAGGATAATGTCTGCTTGCTCCAAGACCGTCCTCTTTCGACTCTTGTTACAGTCACAAATTTGAGGGATTATAGCGCCGATTGCATCATATTGCACCCGTGCTCATTACCGAACAGCTTGCGGATAAACTGATGTTAAAGCGTCTACGTTCATTTTTGGCTTACGTCACCCAAACCGACCACCTGCGATTGCTAGAGGCAGCCCTTACTGGCCTGCTGTTCGTGCAAGCCTTGCGTTATGTCGTCGGCGAACTGTATGCCCGCACAGCCAGCACAACACTCATCGAGGCATTGCCCGCCAGCGCCATTGATCCCACATTACCCGGCCTGGTCGATCCATCCGCCGTCGCCAATGAGATCATCCTGCTTGGCCTGTTGACTGCGCTACCGGCCCTCACAATCATACTAGGGCGCTGGCGGCTGATTTTTGTGCTGGTCGTCGGCATGATTGCGGCTGGTCGCGTGCTCATGATCTGGCCAGATAGCCCTATCAGCGCGTTAATGGCCGCCGAAATAGCCGTCGGCGGTGGCCTATTGTATCTGGCGTTGCTCATCTACAACCGCGCCACACTTTTTCCTTATTTCTTCATCTTCGGCTTCGGTGTGGACCAGATCATACGCGCTTATGGCGACACGCTAGACCCATCGTGGTCGCCAGCTTACATCAACATACAAATCGGCCTCTCAGTTACACTGCTGCTGCTGGCCTTGCTGACAACACTACGCCGACGCAGCGCACGCAAAGAACCCGCCAGCGCCAATAGCAGCAGCACCGTAGACCCCAACCGGGGCATTCTGTCGATCTGGGGCGGCATCGGCCTGGGTGCGCTGCTGTTCTTGCAAGTAGCGCTACTAGCCACACCGAACGCCATCGCAGGCCGTGCCGATACCGATTACACGCTATTTGTACCGCTACTGATCGGTGCCACCTTGCTGCCAATTGTGCCCTTCGTGCGCATCCGTGCTCGTAGCCTGATCGCGCCCTTCGATAGCAGCATACGCGGCTGGATTTGGCTAATTATCATCGTGGTGCTGCTGGTCATCGGCACGCGCATCATACGCCTGCCGTTGGCTTTCATCGGCCTCGGCAATTTTCCGCTGGGGGGTGTGGCGCTGGTGCTGGCACAATTGGCCGTGAGCCTGCTGTGGTGGTGGTTCGTGCGCCCCAAAGCCGAGCGTGAGCGCAATTTCAGCGGCTTATGGCTGGTGCTAGCACCACTGATTTTCGCGCTGTTCGTCACACTGGACCTATTCACCTACGAATATGCCTTCGTGCGCGATTTTGCGCCACCCTTCGACGACCTCAACGCTGTGATTCCCCCACTGCTGCGTGGCCTGCGCGGTATGGGCCTGGGTGTGTTGCTCGTGGCCACACTATTAGCCGCCATGCCCATGATCCAATCGACGCGGCGCGTGCCCTGGACGGGTGCTAGGGGGCAATCGCTGCTGCCCTTGCTGCTCGTGATTGCCGCCAGTGCACTCGGCTCATTCTTCGCCCGTCCACCCGTGATCCAGCCTGTCGTCGGCGTCAATGAACTGCGCATCGGCACCTACAATATCCACGCAGGCTACAGCGAATTCTACGATTACAACCTCGAAGCCATCGCCCGCACGATACAGGCCAGCGGCGCAGATGTCGTGCTGCTACAAGAGGTCGAGAAAGGGCGTCTGACCAGCTTCGGTGTCGATCAGACGCTGTGGCTGGCGCGGCGTTTGAACATGGATCGGCGCTTCTTCCCTACTAACGAGGGTTTGCAAGGGCTAGCGATTCTATCAAAGGTGCCGATTGTCTTTGATGATGGCGTGCTGCTGCCTAGCGTGGACCAGCAAACCGGAATGCAGCGCGTACAAATCCAGCCTGACGAGGGCGTGCTGACAATCTACAACACGTCACTGGGCCTGCTGCTACAGGGTGAAAGCATTGAGGCACAAGAAGCCAACCAGCGCACACAACTGAATTTCATCCTGCGTACCATCGAAGCACACATCCGCAACGACTACGGCGGCCAACTCGGACGCGCTATTCTCGGTGGGACGTTCCATAACGTGCCGGATTCACCGCTGATTGACGTTGTGCGCCAGACGGGGTTCAATGACCCCTTCGCAGGCTCCAACATCGAACTGACGACGACGCTACTACGTGCAGACCGTTCAGGGCGCGTGGATTATCTGTGGTTGTGGGCACAGACCTTGCCCGCTATTGGCAACAACGTGATTGATAGCCGCGCATCAGATCATCGTATGGCTGTCGTCGGCGTACAAATCCGGCGCGATTCCTAGCCTTGCGCGTTGTCGTTGCGATGCTGTGACGGCTGTTGTTGCTGTGCTGCTTGCTCGCGGCGGCGCTCAGCACGCGATTTGCGGCGGCGGCGTTTGCGCTTGGGCTTATCCGGCTTACTGTCGCTTCTAGCATCTGCCTGTTTTTTGGGGCGCGGCTTGCGTTCACGTGGAATATCCAGGCGCTTGCCAGCAGCCACCGAGCGAACCAGCGATTTATTGGCGTCCTCAAGTTCGCCTGTCGTATCGGCATTTGTGGCTTGTGCTGTAACGGCTTGGTCGGCCTCTGCCGGGTGCAGCGGCAGGCGCTCCACGTCGTAGATCGTCGCTAACGCGCTATCATCATCGTTGCTACTGTCAGATTGTGATTCCCGCTTGGGGCGTTCGTCGTGCTGCGTCGGCTCTTGATCGAGCGCTTCTGCTGGCCATCCCTGCGTTTCGACCAATTCCAGCGCCGTGCGTGCGGCGCTCTGTGCCGCCGAGCGCTTGTTGGGGCCAGTGCCCTGCGCAATGCTCACTTGCCCGATCATAACTTCAATCAGATATTCCTTTTCGTGGTCCGGCCCGATGATGTCCACGACACGATACACAGGCGTGATGTGCAGGTCAGCCTGACTCAATTCCTGCAAGATGCTGCGGGCATCCAGATGCAAGTTGTGCTTGAGCACATAATCCAGCAATACAGACAGGCGCGGCACCGCGAATTCTTTCACGCGCTGCAAGCCCTGATCCATATACATAGCCCCGATCAGCGCCTCAAAACCCCGGCACAGCAGATTCACACGGCTGCGACCACCGCTGTTTTCCTCGCCTTTGCCGATGCGCAGGTAATCCCCCAGGTGGCAATCCGCAGCCAGCATCGCCAGCGAGTCGGTCCGCACCAGCGCAGCCCGCAACTGCGTTAGTTCACCCTCCGTTACATCCGGGAAGCGCCGAAACAGCATATCCCCGACGACGAAATCCAATATGGCATCACCCAGAAATTCCAGGCGTTCGTTGTCGCGCTCTTTCACCTCAATTTCGTTGACGAACGAGCGGTGCGTCAGGGCGCGTTGCAGTAATTCCTGATTGTTGAAGTTAACGCCGAGGATGCCCTCAAATTCAGTCATGTGGCGTTGGCGCTCGTCGTCAATTGGCGAGCCTGATGTCATCATAGTGTGCTTGCCTCGTTTTGCTGTCTGCTACTGTGTATCGTTTCTGCGTCTATCGCTGACCTGCGGCGTATAATCGCCTTCGATCCAGCTTTCGCCCGTTGCGCTGACCTCTTTTTTCCACACGGGCACGATTTCCTTCAGGCGATCAATACCATACCGCGCCGCCTCAAAGCAGCCATCATCCCGGTGTGCCGACGAGCAGGCGATCAAGACGGTGTTCTGCCCCACAGATAGCTTGCCCACACGTTGCGCTATCGCAATACCGACCACCTGCGGCCAACGCTCCCGGATTTCTGCGGCCACCTGTCGCATTTTGGCCAGCGCCATCGGCTTGTAGGCTTCGTATTCAAGCTGCTGCGTCTGCGGCATATGACCGGGCTTGTGCGTCTGGCCGCGCACGATGCCGCTGAACAGGCACACAGCCCCCACAGCGGGTGTCGTAATCTGCGCGATGAGGTCGTCATGGTCGATGCTGGTCTCCGGCAGCATCAACAATTCTGGCTGTGCATCCTGTGACACTTGGCCACCACTGACAGGCGGGAAAAACGCCACTTCATCACCAGCTTGCACCCGATCATCAGGAAATGCAAACTCTTCATTGATTGCCGCCAGTGCCGATGCGAAATTAGCCTGCATATCGGGGTAACGCGCAATCAGCGCTTGGCGCAACACGCTGACAGTCGGCGTTTCATCGGGCAGCGTGACCGTGACGCGCTTCCTACCCGCCAGATCACGCAAGGTCGCGAACAACAGCACATCAATCTGCATGGCTCATAGCCTTCCTGTTCACCTGTTTACTCTGTGCTGCCATCTGCGACATAATCCCCGCGTGCACCACCGCGCTTTTCCAGCAAGCGCACGCCACTGATCTGCATGGCGCGGTCTACGGCCTTCGCCATGTCGTAAATTGTCAGCGCCGCCACACTGACAGCCGTCAACGCTTCCATCTCGACGCCTGTTTTGCCCGTCGTGCGCACCTGTGAGCGGATGTAAACACTACTGCTTTCGTCATCCAACGACAAGTCCACGCTGATCTTCGTCACGGGCAGCGGATGGCACAACGGGATCAGGTCCGATGTGCGCTTGGCAGCCATAATCCCGGCGATACGCGCTGTCGTCAGCACATCACCCTTTTTCATCTGCCCTTCGCGGATCAGGCGCAGCGTTTCCGGTTGCATCATGACGCGGCCTTCTGCTATCGCAATGCGGTCTGTATCGGGCTTGGCCCCCACATCAACCATGTTCGCCTGTCCGTCCGCGCCGACGTGTGTTAACTGCTTATTTTCTTCTGTCATCGCATGTATTTGCCCTCAACTTATGGAAAAACCAAAACGGATTCATAGAATCCTATGTGGGGGCGCAGCGCGCTGCGCCCTGGTTGTAATGCATTGCAACCCTACAGATTGTCCAGGTTTGTTTTCGTTCGTCCATTAGACGCCCACATTGCCACAAAGCCTACGCTGATTATGCAATTCCTACGCAATGCTAGGCATCTGTTTGCTTGTACTCAGCACCGTGCACGAGTATACTCAAAATAATTAATGTCATTTTACACGCGGAGTATTGGACGTGGGTATTTTCCGGCGTGGCCTGGCGAAAACGCGCCAATCGGTTTTCGGGCGCTTATCGCAAATGCTCGGCAACAGCGAAATCGACGAAGACACCTGGGATGATATCGAAGCCCTGCTCATCCAGTCTGATTTAGGCATGGATACCACCAGCACGGTGCTGGATTATCTACAGGAAGAAGTGCGCACCTCCGGCATCACGCGCACGAATAAGCTCATGGGACTCATGCACAATGCGCTAAGTGCACTGGTGGACGACCCGCCAGAACTCGACATCCAGCATGACCTCGCGGTCATTCTGATCGTCGGCGTCAACGGGTCCGGCAAAACGACCTCCATCGGCAAATTAGCCCACAAGCTGAAGCAAGAAGGCCGAAACGTCATGCTGGCGGCTGCGGATACGTTCCGCGCTGCGGCAATCGACCAGCTTATCCGCTGGGGTGAGCGCATCAATGTGCCCGTCGTCGCCAACAAGCCACATTCTGACCCCGGCGCAGTCGTCTACGATGCGCTACAAGCCGCCAAAAAACAGGGTAGCGATGTGCTGATTGTCGATACCGCCGGACGCCTGCACAACAATTACAACCTGATGCAAGAATTGGCCAAAATCCAGCGCGTAATCACGAAGGTCATCCCCGAAGCGCCGCATGAAGTGCTGCTCGTGCTCGATGGCACCACCGGACAGAATGCGCTGCGTCAGGGTATGAAATTCTCCGATGTCGTCAAAATCACGGGGCTGATCGTGACAAAGCTAGACGGTACAGCCAAAGGTGGCCTGATCTTTTCGGTCTATAACGATCTGAACGTTCCAGTACACTACATCGGTCTCGGTGAGGGCATTGACGATCTGGCCCGCTTCGACCCTCATGCATTTGTCGATGGTGTGCTAAAAGACCCCGAAGCCTGACTCGCTCTGCTGATGGCCCAGCCCCTCGAAACCATCACCAGCACACAAAACAACAAAATCAAGCTGGCCAGAAAGCTCCACGACAAGCGCCAACGTGAACGCGAAGGCTTGTTTGTCGTGGATTATGCGCGTGATCTGGCCCGTGCCCTGGCCAATGGCTATCAGGTAGAATTTGCGTTGTTCTGCCCTGCCCTGGCGACCACCGAAGAAGCGGCTATATTGGCAACCTTGCCGACAGCCTACGAAGTCGCTGCTGATCTGATGGCAAAGGCCAGCTATCGGCAAAACCCCGGCGGCTTAATCGCCGTAATGCAGCAAAAAGCGCTAGCCAACGCTGATGATGTGAAAGCACTGGTGGCCGATTACGTGCTTGGTCTGGTCGCGCTGGAAAAACCGGGCAACATCGGCGCATTGCTGCGCACGGCAGACGCAGCAAGCTTCACGGCCATTCTGTTGATTGATACCGCGCTCGATATTTACAACCCGAATATCATCCGCAGCAGCACCGGCGCGTCATTCCTGGGTAATCTGTATGCCCTCACATCGCATCAGGCACAGGCTTTGCTGCACGAGCGTGGCTATCAGGTGCTTTCTGCACATTTAGAGGGCGATGTCGGCCTGTACGATGTGGATTTTCGCCATAAAAGCGCGGTCATCCTCGGCAAAGAAGATACAGGCTTGCCGCAGACCTGGGTTGATGCCTGCGATCATCTCGTGAAAATCCCCATGCACGGCCAATTGTCGGATTCGCTTAACGTCTCTGTATCGGGCGCGGTTTTCATGTATGAGGCACTGCGGCAGCAGCAACTCGGTGACGGCTTCTGACGAACCTCACGACATCAAAATCATAAACCAGGAAAACACAAAGATCACAGAGGATTTCAGAAGCGGAGATAAACACATGGATAGCATCAACACACAGCTAGACGACATGCGAATGCAAATTGACGCCCTGATGCAGAAGCTAGACATCGCAGAAAAAGCGCAGGAAGCCGCTATACTAGAACAGCAAGCCAGCGCAACGGATTTCTGGAACGACCCGGAAGCCGCACAAAAGACCATGCAGCGCATGTCCAAGCTGAAAAATCAGGTGGCGCTATGGCAAGGCGTGCAAAAGCGCATCGCAGACGCGCAAGAACTAGCCGAACTCGGCGACGACATGCTCGAAGAACTGGCACAAGAGACATCCGAATTAACAAAAGTAGTAGATAGGATGTCGCTGCGGGCTATGCTCTCCGATGAGCACGACATTGACGACGCGATCCTGGCCATTCATGCGGGTGCGGGCGGCGTTGATGCCCAGGATTGGGCGCAAATCCTAGAGCGCATGTACCTGCGTTGGATTGAGCGCAACGGCTACAAGGCCGAAATCATCGAACACAGCGAAGGCGACGAAGCCGGACTCAAAAGCGTGACCATCAGCGTCAAAGGCGACTACGCCTATGGCTATCTCAAGAGCGAACAGGGCGTGCATCGTCTGGTGCGCATCAGCCCGTTCGACTCATCAGCACGCCGACATACCTCATTTGCAAAAGTCGAACTCTGGCCAGACATCGAAGCCGACATCGACATCGAAATCAACGAAAAAGACCTGCGCATTGATACCTATCGGGCCAGCGGTGCTGGTGGCCAGCACGTGCAGAAGAACGATACAGCCGTGCGTATGACACACGCTCCGACGGGCATTGTCGTGCAATGCCAGAATCAGCGCAGCCAGATGCAAAACCGTGAACGCGCCCTGCAAATCCTGAAAGCTCGCCTCTTCGAGATGGAACGCCAGAAACAGCAAGATGAACTCGCCGCACTAAAGGGCGAAAACGTCGATGCGGGCTGGGGCAACCAGATTCGCTCATATGTCATGCACCCCTACCAGATGGTCAAGGACCACCGCACTAATCACGAGGTCGGCAACGTCAACTCGGTGCTGGATGGCAGCTTAAACGACTTCATGGAAAGCTATCTGCGCACGAAGATAAGCTAAATTAACGTCGATAGACAAATCGCAATAATCAAGGTCGCCACCACAGATTTTGTGTTAGAATGTTCACCGGACGCAACATGTGGAAGCCTCTAGACCGATGGCGAATAAAGACAAAAATAAAAATAGAGATAACGATAACGAGGGCAAAGCAATGGGTGAAGAGCAAAACAACAACCTGAGCCTTTCCGAGCGCCTGCGGCTGCAACGCGAAGCCGAAGAGCAAGGCCGGGAAGATGTGCGGGATAAAACCATCCCCTACGCCGACGATGTGCGTGCCAAGCGTGAAGCAATGCTCAAGCGCCTGGAAGAAAAGCGCCGTGAAGAAGCCGCTAAGTAGCGATACGCATACCGGGCGGCTAACAATCCGCCCACGACAACAAAATATCGACAAGTCGCCTTTGACACAAGCTGAATTTACGGCTAACATCGCAATCTATCAAAAGTAAATCTAAATCCCACTTCAATCCTCCTTGACACACATGTACAGGGTGGATACAATATGCTTTCCCTGGCAAACTTTTTGTATTTAGGGTAGCGCTGAAAATACCGACAGTGTTTCGCTGGGTTAACACATGTGTCGGCTATTTGCGCACCGCAACCATCCACCATTCCGTCGCCCCGTTTAGTTTGGGCGCAACATGCACTCCATGCATCAATTAACCTGCCACAATTGTCAAAAGCAACCAACACAGCAGAGGAGGAAGCCCCTTGGAGGCGAAAGACTTTAGCGCACTCCGAATTAGCCTGGCCTCACCAGAGCAGATTCGCTCTTGGTCGTATGGCGAAGTAACAAAGCCCGAAACCATCAACTATCGGCGCTTGCGCCCGGAAAAAGATGGTCTCTTCTGCGAGGCAATCTTCGGCCCAACACGAGACTGGCAATGCTACTGCGGTAAATATAAGAACATCCGCTATCGTGGCATCGTCTGCGATAAATGCGGCGTAGAGGTCACCCGCTCGTCAGTCCGTCGCGAACGCATGGGCCATATCGAATTGGCTGCCCCAGTCGCCCACGTCTGGTACACGCGCCGTGTACCGAGCTACTTGGGCCTGCTGCTGGATGTCAACCGCCGCAACCTGGACCGCGTGCTGTACTTCGCACAGTACGTGATTACAAAGGTCGATGAGGAATCGCGCAACAAGGCGATCAACCGCATTAAAAAAGAACTCGACGCCAAGCGCAATGAACTCGGTGGCGACATTCAGGAGCGCATGGAAGAAATTCGTGGTAGCCACGATGAATACGTCAACCAGTACGAGAGCCGCGCCCAGGCTATCATCGAGCACTACGACAACGAACTCGCCCGCCTCAGCGACGACCTCATGGAAGAAGCGCAAAACCTGCAATCTCGCATCGAAGGCATGAAGGGTAGCGCATCGTCCGACGTTCTCTTTGAAACAGTGGATACAGTCATCGTCGCAAAGGGCGAAACGGTCAGCGGTGAGCACCTCTCCCGTGTGCAGGAGCTAGTCAACCAATACCTCAGCGACCTGCAATCCGACATTGAGGATATGAAGCAGCGCGAGCTGGAATCGCTCGGCAACGAGATCGAAGGTGTCGCCAGTGAGGTCAACAGCGCCCTGAGCGAACAGCAGGAAGAGCTGGAAAGCCGCCTTGCGACCGTCCAGGGCAACGCAGAGCGCCAGATTCAGGAATTGCGTGACCTCAAGGTCATGACGTTCTTATCTGAGAATCGCTATCGCGAACTCAAAAGCCGCTACGGTAACGTTTTCCAGGCCGAAATGGGCGCAGAAGCCTTTTATAGCATCCTGCAAACCCTCGACCTGGAAAAGATGTCCAAAGAACTATGGGACGAAGTGCGCAACACCCGTTCCAAGCAGCGCCGCAGCAAGGCCACCAAGCGCCTGGGCGTGGTCGAAAGCCTGCGCAGCAGCGATAACCGCTCAGAGTGGATGATTCTGACGGTGCTGCCAGTTATCCCGCCAGACTTGCGCCCGATGGTACAGCTTGATGGTGGGCGCTTCGCAACGAGCGACCTGAACGACCTGTACCGCCGCGTGATTAACCGCAACAACCGCCTGAAGCACCTGCTAGAACTCGGCGCGCCGGATGTGATCGTGCGCAACGAAAAGCGCATGTTGCAAGAGGCCGTTGATAGCCTGATCGACAACAGCCAGCGCGGTAAGGCCCTCAGCCGTCGCGGACGCCGTGAACTAAAGTCGCTCAGCGATATGCTGAAGGGCAAGAAGGGCCGCTTCCGCCGCAACCTGCTCGGTAAGCGCGTTGATTACAGTGGCCGCTCCGTAATCGTGATCGGCCCACGCCTGAAGCTGCATCAGTGTGGCCTGCCAAAGACGATGGCGCTTGAACTCTATCGCCCCTTCGTCATCAGCCGTCTGGTGAAGTACAACTATGCCAGCAACGTGAAGGGGGCCAAGCGCATCATTGAGCGCGAAAAGCCCGAAGTATGGGAAGTGCTGGAAGAGGTCATCAAAGAGCGCCCCGTAATGCTGAACCGTGCCCCAACACTGCACCGCCTCGGCATTCAGGCGTTCGAGCCGCAGTTAGTCGAAGGTAAAGCCATCCAGATTCACCCGCTGGTCTGCTCTGCATTCAACGCGGATTTCGACGGCGATCAGATGGCTGTGCACGTGCCGCTGAGCGAAAAAGCCGTTCAAGAAGCCCGCACGCTGATGCTCAGCACGCGCAACCTGCTGAAGCCCGCAGATGGCCAGCCGATTGTCGGCCCAGCAAAAGACATGGTGCTCGGCATCTACTACCTGACGATGGACCCGACCGTTGAAATCGTGACGCTAAAGGAACGCGCCGACGACTTCCGTTCGTTCAGCACGCTGCGCAATCCAGATGCAACCGTAGGCGTGGCCTTCCGGTCGAATGGCTTCTATTACGCCCAATACCGTGACATCGCCAATAAGCAGGTTTTTTATAACGATGAGCGCGAAGACGAAAATGGCCGCAAACAGGTCGTAGAAACCGCGCTGGATCGCACCATCCGCGCCCTGACCGCTGGCGAAGTCGATTGTATCCTGGCCAACACCGTCGAGATGCGCAAGCTAATCGACAAGCTGGGCCTACAAGACAAGCTGGAAATCACCAACCTGCACGAACGCCGTGCGGTGGTGGATCACGACGAGGTTGAGTACCTGTACGGCCTCGGCATGGTCAACCTACACACGCCGATCCTGCTCGGCAACGTCTATGATGACCGTGAACCCCAGGCAGAGCCAGAGCCGACAACCATCGGACGCGCTATCTTCAACCGCATCCTACCGGATGAGCTTCGCTACGTGCAGGAAACGCTCGGCAAGGGTGGCCTAAAGACGCTGGTGGCGCGTTGCTATCAGAAGATCGGTGCAGAGCGCACAACTGACGTGGTGGATGCCATCAAAGACTACGGCTTCCGTTACGCAACGCTCTCCGGCACGACAATTGCCGTCTCCGACCTGACTATCCCAGATGAACGCGCCAACATTCTACGTATGGCAGATGAAAACGTCGCCGCCGCCGAAAAAGACTTCCGACGTGGCCTGATGACAGAAGAAGAGCGCTATCAGATCACCATCGAAGAATACAGTGATGCCAAAAGCCAGCTAGAAAGCCTGCTACAGAAAACGCTCGATCCATACGGCCCGGTGGCAATCATGGCCATATCCGGCTCTACAAAGGGTGGCTTCGGCCCGATTACGCAGCTAGCGGGTATGCGTGGCCTGATGGCCGACCCATCTGGCCGCATCATCGACCTGCCCATCCGTAGCCACTTCCGTGAAGGGCTGACCGCGCTAGAATACTTCATTTCTACACACGGCGCACGCAAGGGTCTGGCCGATACGGCCCTACGCACAGCAGACGCAGGCTACCTGACGCGCCGACTGGTCGATGTGGCGCAAGATATGATTATCAACCGCATTGATTGCGGCACAGAGCGCGGCCTGATGCTGAAGCGCAGCGACGACGTAGCCGGCCAAAACTTCAGCGAGCGTATCGTAGGCCGCAACGCCTCACGTGACATCATCGACCCCGAAACAGGCGGTGTGATCGTGGAGCGCAACGGCATCATCGACGAAGAGGCCGCCGAGTTCATCCAGGCGACCACACAAATCGCAGAAGTAGAGGTCCGCAGCCCCATGACCTGCTCGCTAGTGCACGGCGTCTGTGCGCTGTGCTACGGGCGTGACCTGGGTTCAGGTAATATGGTCAACATCGGTACGGCTGTCGGCATCATCGCCGCGCAATCCATCGGTGAACCCGGTACACAGCTAACGCTACGTACCTTCCACCTGGGCGGTACGGCCAGCGCCGGTGGTGACATCACAACGGGTCTGCCGCGTGTGGAAGAGCTATTCGAATCTCGCCGCACGCCAAAGGGTGAATCGGTCATGATCGAAGGTGGCGGCACGCTGCGGCTAAGCGAACGTGAGGACGGCGTGCGCATCGCAACCATCATCGACAGCGAAGTGACCAACCAGAAGCATGAAATCCCCGGTAGCTTCAGCGTCGTCGTAAAGGATGGCGAAACCGTCAAGAAGGGCGCAACCATCGCACAGCAAATCAACGGTGAGCAGAAGATCATCGGTGATATGGCTGGCGAAATCTACATTGAAGAAGACGCCGGCTTCACAGCCGTCTACATCCGCAATGAAGAGCGCAAGGAAGACGAATACGAAATCCCAGCCAATGCCCGCCTGATAGCCCACATCCACGATGGAATGCAGATTCGTGCTGGCGAGCAACTCACAGAAGGTTCGCTCAACCCGCATCAGATTCTGAAGGTGCAAGGCGAAGACGCCACCCAGCTTTACCTGCTGACGGAAATCCAGAAGGTCTACCGTAGCCAGGGCGTGAACATCGCGGATAAGCACTTCGAGGTGATTATCCGCAAGATGCTCAATAAGGTGCAGATCACCAAAAGCGGCGATAGCGACCTGCTGCCAGGTGAACTAATCGACAAGCTGCGCCTGCTAGAGCTTAACGAAAACCTGCTTGCAGAAGGCGGCGAACCCGCCGCAGGCGTCCCGGTGCTGCTTGGCATCACAAAGGCCGCATTAAGCACGGATAGCTTCCTGTCGGCCTCCAGCTTCCAGCATACGATCAAGGTGTTGGCGGGTGCAGCTATCGAAGGCCGCATCGACCCGCTACACGGCCTGAAAGAAAACGTCATCATCGGCAAGCTGATCCCAGCAGGCACAGGCTTCTATGCCTACAAAGACCGTGAACGGGTCGGTCCCGATGTCAGCCTCGCGGAACAAGGCGCGTTAGGCATGGCTGAGGATGACTACGACGACACCGAAGACAGCGTCTTAGCCCCATAAACTTTACCTACGCAAATCAATGTTAAACGAGGGCGGCCAACAGGTCGCCCTTTCTGTTTCGCTATATGCAAAAAGCCCATTAAAAGTACAAAAGCGCAGGGGTTACCCTGCGCTCAGTAAAAAGTGCGTTTAGGCTTGTATTGAGAGAAGCGAAATGCTTCTGTCTGCCCAATATACTACACCAAAGTTTAGGATGCTGCTAAATACTGATAAAAAGGTCGCTGTAAAGGTAAACCATCACGATTTGGCAACAATAAGCTGAAGCCCGCCTTCTCATCACTGCGTTCGATCAACGCAGAATTCGCAAAGTTCAGGTTCCACAGGATCATCGGCCCAACGTAATCCAGCCCTTGCCCAATTTCAAAAGCCCGTGAGGTGTACTCTGCCTGCAACAGCGGCGTGACGTAATCCATCCAGCCCTGATCGACGGGACGCGGTGAGTCGAAACCTTCCCATGTAGCCCAGCCAAATTCAGTCACCCACATCTGTGCATCAGTATGGCCATTGCGCATCATAATCTCGCGTGGTTCTTCCAGGTTGTGAATAAAGTAGAAATGGCGATTCTCATCCCAGCCGCGCTCCGGTCCTGGCTGGCAGCAGCGTGCATCCGGCGGATTGCCCCAACCATAGGGGTGCACACCGACAGCGACACGATCACCATATTGCGCCAGACCTGCATCATACATCTGCTGCAAAAAATCGCGATCATCGACGCTACCCGGCATCGTGCTGGTGGGTGCCAGACCTGCGGTAATCACGGCGAGCTGCGGGTGCGTCTCCTGAATAGCGTCATAAACGGGACGGAAAAGCTGCATATAGCCCTGCCCATCGAACGGCAACGTGCCCTGCCACTCGCGCTGCAAATTCGGCTCGTTCCAGACTTCAACAGCATCGACATGCGCACCGACCTTTGTGCGGTTCAGCATAAAGCGCAGGAAATTCGCCAGCGTATTCGGGTCATCCGGTGGGCCTGCTTCAACGTCCGTACTGCGTGCCCAACCAGGCGCTTTAGCAACGCTCAACAGGACGCGATGCCCTGCTAGCTTAGCGCGAACCACATGATCCTCAAATAGCGAGAAGGCCGCGTCGAATTGCTCCGGGCCATCGGGTTGCAAATTACTCCAATCCACCTGAAACTTGACCCAACCCAGGTCAAGCGGTTTGGTGAATTCCATTGTGTAATAGAAATCCTGAATGCCGACGTTCGCGTATACCTGAATGCCCATCAATTCACGGTCTAGCGGCGGCAAAGCCGGTGTCGGTGAAAATGTCGGCGCGGGTGTATCCGTCGGCACAGGCGTACTCGTCGGCGGCGGCACGTAGTCCTCATCAATGATCGGCCCAACCTGATCCCCCTGCCCCAATGCCGGCGACGACAGCGGAGTTGGCTGTGTTGGGGATGCTATGGCTTGCGTTTGTGTGGGCGTTGGTGATACAACCGTTGTAGCAACGGCGGCGACAGCCGTCAACGGTTGCTGGGTATCCGTCGGGCGGGCAGCCTCTAACACTGCGATATTTTGCGGTGGCGTCGGTGTGACGATCACACGTTGCAGCGTTTGTGGTGCGCAGGCTGCCAGTAACACCACCAGAATGCTCAAAACCAGAACGTATCGTGATGTTGGTTGGCGTTTTTTCTGCTTCATGGGTCTCTTTATCTGGGGTTCCATCATGTCTCATGTTTGGGGTTCAATGATGCGGATAATGCTACCATAGCCAGCGATCACTTTTTACAAAATCCATACCAGAGTAGGGTAATCGTCACATTTCATCTGTGCTAGAATAGAACGCACGTTTTCAGACCACGATCACTGCTTAGGTATGTACCCGACCGCACGAAGATGACCATACGGTAACGGCGAACGAAACTAGGATAAAATCAAACATGAACATTGGCGACATTCATACCGTCAACATCGAACAGCAAATGCGCGAAGCATACCTGGATTATGCGATGAGTGTCATCGTCGCACGTGCCCTGCCCGATGCGCGGGATGGCCTGAAGCCGGTCCATCGCCGCATCCTCTACGCGATGTATGACATGGGCCTCACACCGGGTACATCCTACAAGAAGAGCGCCCGTATCGTCGGTGAAGTGCTCGGCAAATATCATCCACATGGCGACGGGGCCGTGTATGATGCGATGGTCCGTCTCGCACAGGATTTTTCTATGCGCTATCGCCTCGTAGATGGTCAGGGTAATTTCGGTAGCATCGACGGCGATAGCGCCGCCGCGATGCGCTATACCGAGGCACGCATGGCCCGCCTGGGCCGTGACCTGCTGGACGACATCGAGAAGAACACCGTCGATTTCAGCGAAAACTTCGATGGCAGCCTGGAAGAACCCGCCGTACTGCCCGCCAGCTTACCCAATCTGCTCATCAACGGCGCGTCCGGCATCGCTGTCGGCATGTCTACAAATATCCCACCGCATAACCTCGGTGAAGTCGTGGATGCGCTGGTCTACATGCTGAGCCACTGGAACCGCCTGGATGAGATCGACATTGACGACCTGATGCAATTCATCAAAGGGCCGGATTTCCCGACGGGCGGCATGGTCTACAGCCATAGCGACACCGACGCCACCGAGGATTCACTCAAGCAAGCCTATGCCACCGGGCGCGGCAAGATCACCGTGCGTGCCAAAGTGCACCTCGAAAACATGGGGCGCGGCAAATCACGCATTATCGTCAGCGAATTGCCCTATCAAGTAAACAAGACCAACCTGATTGAGCGCATCGCGTCACTCGTCAACAATGGCAAAATCGAGGGCATCGCAGACCTGCGCGACGAATCCGACCGTCAGAACCTCGTGCGCCTCGTGATCGAGTTGCAACGCGGTGTGGATACAACTGACGTGCTCGCCAAGCTGTTCAAGCTGACACCGCTACAAGAGACGTTCAGCATCATCATGCTGGCCCTGGTCGATGCACAACCGCGCTACCTGACGCTCAAGCAAGCATTGCGTGTTTACCTGGAGCACCGCCTCGTCATCGTAGAGCGCCGCAGCCAATACGATTTACAACGCGCCAGAGAACGCGCTCACATCCTGGAGGGTTTGCTCAAGGCACTCGATAACCTCGATGAAATCATTGACACGATCCGGCGCTCGCGCACAGTGGACACAGCGCGTAACAACTTAATGTCACGCTTTACGCTCAGCGAAGCCCAGGCACAAGCCATTCTCGATACGCCGTTGCGCCGTTTGGCTTCATTAGAACGCAAGAAGATCAAGGACGAGTACGAAGAAAAACGCCAGACCATCGCCTACCTGGAGGAGTTGCTCGACAACCCACAGAAAATACGCATCGTGATTGCCGAGGAACTGACCAACGTCAAGCACGCATACGCCGACCCACGCCGCACGATCATCACCGGCAGCACAGCATCCAGCATCAGTGCAACCGATTTCCTGATGCCCGAAGAAGTCGTCTGGGTGACGCTGACCGTAGATCACAAGCTAGGCCGCAGCTTCGATAACACGCAGCCAACCATCAGCACCAAGATAGAAAACCCGCCCTACCTGATCTTGCAGGGCAGCACCAACCAGACGTTATATTTATTCACGTCCACAGGTGATTGTGCCACGATTCCGGTGCAGCAGTTGCCGCAGGTCAGCGACCCCGCAGAAGGCGGCAATTTTTACGATCTGTGCACCCTGACAAACGAGGATGCCATTGTCGCGGCGCTGATACTGCCTATGAGCCTGAACGAAGGCTTCTTGTTCATGACGACGGATTCCGGCCAGGTGAAGCGTTCGCGCCTTGCGGATTTGCCGGGCGTCTCTGCAAGGGCCTTCGGTGTGATGAAAGTCGGCAAGCAGGACCGACTGAACAACGCCTTTATCACGGATGGCCAACAACCCATTCTGTTGACAACCGCCGCAGGGCAATCTATCCGCTTCTCAGAGGACGAAGTACGCCCAACAGGGCTTGCTGCGGGTGGGATGCGCGGCATCAAGCTCACCATGCCAAAAGATCGCGTCGTCAGCGCGACCACCGCCAGCGATCAAGACTTCGTGTGGACCATCACAGATGATGGCATCGCCAAAATTTCGCCCTTAGCAGAATACCCGCTACAGGGGCGTGCAGGTGCAGGCGTCATCGCCATGCGACTACCGAAAGGCAGCCGTGAAATCGTCGCCGCAACCACAGGTTCATCCGGTGACAGTGTCATCGTGATAACCAACAGCCACAAAATCAAAAACGTGCCCTTAGCCGCCGCCCCCAGGCTGAAACGCGGCAAGGCAGGCGGCGATGGCATCATCAGCTTAGACGGCTCAGAATATGTCGTCGGCCTGGTACAACCTCAACCCAAGTTTGAGCCATTCGCAGCAGCAGAACCTGCAAACACAGATACAGATACAGACCAAACAGAAGCCGATCCCAGCGTAAATGGCACGGGCAACAGCCCCAACCATGCATGATCCGGCTGAGGCGCGTCGTCAAGCCAGCGCCGCCAGCGCTGCATCATAGCGTGCTGCCATCTGTGACCAATCAAACGGTTCGACGGCGGCACGCAATGCCACAGGGTCAGCCTGCAAACGGCCATCCAGATGATGCCGCAGCAACGCCAGCAATTTACCGCGTCCATACAAGCAAGATGCGTGCTGTGCTTGCGGCACAAGGTACGGATAATTCAAGCGACGTGGCAACAACGGTACACATCCGCAATACATCGCTTCTGTAATCGCAATGCCGAAAAAATCTTGATACGACGTACTGACCACATAATCCGCAGACCACAGCAGGCGTGCATAAGCCGCAAATGACTCCGCATAGCCATAGTGCACAACCTTCGCGCCAAGCCGTTCCCGCGCTGATAAAAATTCCTGTGGCTCCTGGCGCACATTTTCCCCCGCTAACGCCACACGAAAATCATAGCCCGCCGCCTGCAAGCCATACAGCGCATCGAAGAACGCACGCGGGTTCTTCTCTTCCTCCCAGCGATGATTCCACAGAAGTAGCGGCGTGCTGTCGTCTGCATCCAGCGCACTATCAGGCTGATAGGCATCAAAACGCGCCAGCCCCATACCCAACGGCAACACAGACGCACGCGCCCGCAATGCATCCACCGTCTGAAGCTCGTTGTAATCCGCAAAGTGCTTCAGCATTCGCGGCAGCATCGCAAAAAAATCGCTCAGGTGATAATGGCTGTTGAACCAGAGCGCGTCAGCGGCCAACGCGCTGATGTAATTGATGAAGCCATAGCGCCAGCCATGCCGCTGACGGCTGTTTTGTGGATAGCTGAGTTGGTTTTCATGGAAGTACAGCGCTATGGGGGTGTGTGCCGTCTGTTGGCGCGTCAGGGCGCGGAACGTGGACAGGTCAAACACATCTGACGCGAGTATAACCTGTGGTCGCCAACTATCCGCAACTAGCTCATCATACAAGCGTGCCAGCGTGACCGCACCGCCCTGCATCCGCCACTTCCAGAATTGCCCCGGCAATGTCAGTAGCCGTACATCATGCGCTGAATGCTGCTGAAGCCCATCCGCCCAGGCACGATGGCTGCCCGTGTAATATGGCTCAATCAGCAAGACGCGCAGCATGGCAGGTCAGGCGTTATCACGGATTTTTTGCGCATATGCTGTGAGTTTCGCGTTCGGTGTTTGCTGCCGTACATCCTGCAAATATGCCCGTAGACGCTCGTAAACCTGTAGTGCCTGCGCAGTCATACCACGATTGTGATAAAGGGCCATCACACGCTGTACGATGTCCTCACGACCTAAATCACTCACTGTCGCACGCAGCAACAGCGAGAGCGCTAGCTCATCGTCACCGAGCCGATGCCATGATTGCGCAAACAACATCAGCGCGTCACTCAACGCCTGTCGTAATTGCCGCCGACGCTCCACAAACCAGGGTATCCGTACATCGACCAGATACGCCGAACGTGCCACCTCAATAGCCTCCTGTAGCAGCTTGATAGCCACCTGCGGCGTTTGTGCGATTTCGCCTTGCTGCACGAGATGCGCAAAGCGGCGCACGTCATAGCGCAGGTCCAGTGTCGGCGCGATGCAATAATAGCCAGATGAATATATCGTCAAGTCCATTTGCAGCAGCTCGCCGATTTTGCGCTTTGTCACATGAAAGACGTTCGTCGCCTCCTTCACAGACATATTCGGCCAAAATATCGCAAAAATCTCGTTACGTGTAGCCATCCCACGATCCACCAGGAAGAAGAAGAGGTTGCGCGGCAATGCCCCATCCCACGCCAGCACCGCTTGCGAATCCAGCCAGACGCGCCCACGCCCATAAGCATCCACAGATAGCGTGTGGGGCTGCTGTGATGCGTGCACCGCAATAGGGGGGTACGCCGAGACAACGCCCTGCAAAATCGGCTGCATCAGCAACGACCGGGTAATCTGACGCGCCACGACGATAATCCTCAGTTGCGGGTGTTGTGCAATCAAAACGCGCAGGGCTTGCGCCAGCGTTTCGGCGTCCGCATGGTCCGCTTCATCCAAAATCAGCGCACGTAGCTCAGCCAGCACCGCGCCTTGTTCCACGCACGCCCGCCGAATCTGTGCGAGAATTTGCGGCTCTGACCCAGCGCCTGCCACCAAACGCAAATAGGCCGTCTGCGGATTATGCAGCAGGTCTACAATCACATCATAGCGCACCGCTTCACGGGCATCCAGCACGACCAGCGGATAATTCGGCAACCTGGACGGCATTGTATCGGCTAAATCATCCGTTGCTTGCGTATCCACCTCGCGGGCATCTGTATTCTGGCAAGCGTTGAAAATTGTCATGGTGGCGCACTCCAAGCATTTCACCGTAACACGTCAATTAACCACATCATGCTATCATTGTAACGATAAACGAGATGCAGAAGCATAAACGTTCAAATCGGTGCTAAATACTGTTGCGGCGATGCGCCTCAAACACACTCGTGATGCGCTCCATACGCGATAAAATGCGCGTGAGTTGGTCGTTATTCGCAATCTCAATCGACATGTAAATCGTGGCGATAGACCCGCGTGTATTCACGCTCACATCCGAGATGTTGACATGCTCATTCGCCACCAGCGTGCTGACATCCCGCAGCAGACCAGGCCGATCTTGCCCGATAATCTCTACAGGCATACGGTAATATCGACCAGAGACCGCACCACCCCAATGCACATCAATCAGGCGTTCGCCTTCGCGCTCCGATAGCGCCACAGCGTTCGTACAGTCCGTGCGGTGGATCGTGACGCCGCGCCCGCGTGTGATGTAACCCACAATCGCGTCGCCGGGCATCGGGCTACAACACTTGGCCAGGTTGTACATCAGGCCATCCGTGCCATCAATCACGACACCTCCGCCAGAATGCCCGTTGAAGCCACGACGGGCACGCGGCTTCAGCATCTCCTGCTCAAACGTTTCGACCTCACGGCGGCGGCGTTCGTCTTCCAGCACACGGTTTGCGATCTGCCGCCCGGTAATGTCGCCTGCGCCAATCGCCGCCAGAAAATCGTCCAGCTTATCAACCTCAAATAGCGCCGCAACCGCTTCATGCGTTACACGGTCCAAGACGCCCAGGCGCTTTAACTCGCGGTCCAGCGCATCACGACCCATCACAATATGCTTATCGCGGTTTTGCTTGCGCAGCCAATGCCGAATCTTGGATTTCGCCCGCGATGTTTTCACATACCCAAGCGCATCGTTCAGCCAATCCATACTCGGACCGCCACGCTTCGCCGTGACAATCTCGACCTGATCGCCCATCTGCAATTCATAATCCAGCGAAACGATTTTGCCGTGCACCCGTGCGCCCCGGCAACGATGGCCGATTTCCGTGTGGATGTGATACGCAAAGTCCACAGGGGTAGACCCCGCTGGCAGATCAATAATGTCGCCCTTCGGCGTGAAGGCATACACACGATCCGGGAACACTTCGTTCTGAATGCGGCTCAGGAAATCACGTGCATCTTCAGTCGCCGCGTCGATGCCCATATCCATCATGCGCCGCAAATCCGCAATGCGGGCTTCAAAGGCATCATCTTTATCCGGGCGTCGGCCTTCTTTATAGCGCCAGTGCGCCGCGATACCGTATTCGGCGTCCTCGTGCATCTGGAACGTGCGTATCTGCACCTCAACCGTCTTGCCGTTGCCATCCAGCACAGCAGTATGCAGGCTACGGTAGAAATTATCCTTCGGGGATGCGATGTAATCATCAAATTGCTGCGGGATAGGGTGCCACAGGTTATGCACGATACCCAGCACAAGATAACACTGATGATCCTCTTCGACGATCACACGCAACGCTCGAATGTCGTAAATGTTCTCTAGCGGCAGCTTCTTGCGCTGCATCTTGCGATAAATGCTGTAGATGTGCTTGGGGCGTGCCGTAATATGCACATTCTCGACGCCATACTTGCGCAACTCTTCGCGCAAACGGTCCGCTACGTGTGCCACATATTCCTCGCGGCTCTTGCGGCGTTCATCCAGTGCCGTTGCAATCATGCGGTAGGCGTCCGGCTCTAAGTAGCGAAAGCTGAGGTCCTCAAGCTCCCACTTCAACTGCCAGATGCCGAGACGGTTAGCCAATGGTGCGAAAATTTCCAGCGTTTCGGCGGCGATCTTGCGCTGTTTCACCGCTGGCATGTGGCCGAGTGTACGCATGTTGTGCAGTCGATCCGCCAATTTGACCAGCACCACGCGCACATCGTCGTCCATCGTCAGCAGCATTTTGCGGAAGGCTTCGATGTTTTTATCCGCCACCGAACTGCGCCGATTATTGTCCGAAGAAAGTCCGACTTGCTCCATCGGCAGCTTTGTCAGCTTGGTAACGCCATCCACCAAACGCACCACATTCAACCCAAATTCATGGCGAACGTCTTCACGTGTGACGGGTGTATCCTCAATGATGTCATGCAGCAGACCGGCGGCAATGGTCTCTGCATCCATCTTCAGCACATCTGCCAGGATAGCAGCAACAGCGACACAGTGCGTAAAGTACGGCTCGCCGGATTTGCGCGTCTGGCCTTCATGCGCTTCTTCAGCACGATAGTACGCACGCTCGATTAAGTTACGCTCGTTTGATGTGAGGTCTGGCAGGGTTTCTAGCAGGCTTTCGAGGTCCTTGGGGTATGCCGTCGTCGTGACCATATCTCTACCCGGTTCGACTTGAACAATATTGGACCTATTCTATAACAAGCGCCTTAAATAAAAAAATGAGCAGTCTTAGCAATCTGAAAGCATTCTTAAAACATCACCAACACAAGCAGGTACCACCTGCCCGGTAAGACAGGCAGCACCGCGGTCCGTTAAGGCTCTTGAAACCCATACATCACCATAACACAGCATACCTGGCGCAAATGGCAATTTTGCCCCGCCCGAAGTTGCGCCAGCTTTTCGATACTGCCCACACTGGATGCTATAATGACCTTGTGCAACTCGATTCGTTTCAAGCGGAAGTCAAACATGAGCGATTTACTGAATGTCGATAAGGCCATTGAACGCATCCTTGCCGAAGTCCATATCGCAGCAGCAGAAACCGTGACGCTAAGCAGCGCCCTCGGTCGTGTCATCGCAGAGGACCTCTTGGCGGATGTCAACCTGCCACCCTTCGCGAATTCCGCGATGGACGGCTACGCCGTGCGCTCACAGGACACCACAGACGCCAGCGAAAAGCAACCCGTCCACCTGCGCGTCAGCATGGACATTCCAGCCGGACAAGCACCCGCAAACGTGCTGCAATCCGGCGAGGCGGCCCGCATCATGACAGGCGCACCCCTGCCAGAAGGCGCGGATGCCGTCATTCCCGTTGAAGCTACCGACAGCGATTGGCACCGCAGCGACCAAAGCGACCTACCGCAAAACGTCGCGCTCTTGCGGTCCGTCAGCTATGGGGATAATGTGCGCCCGGTGGGTGAAAACATCGCAAAAGGCGAGCGCGTTTTCAAAGCAGGCACACACATCGGTCCGGCGCATATAGGGATGCTGGCAGCGCTTGGCAAATCCAGCGTGCCCGTCATCCGTAAGCCACGTGCAGTGGTTTTGACCAGTGGCGATGAGTTGGTCGGCATTGACGACCCACTCACACCCGGCAAAATCCGCGACGCCAATACACACACCCTGACCGCATTAGTCCGGCAGCACGGCGGCGAAGCCATCCCACTGCCCATCGCAGCCGATACCCACCAGGCCCTGCGCGACCTTTACGAGACAGCGCTCAGCCATCAGCCCGATGTCATCATCAGTTCGGCAGGCGTCTCCGTCGGGGCCGCAGACCTCACGCGCACGATCATGGCCGAATATGGCAATATCGGCTTCTGGCGCATCAACCTCAAGCCCGGTAAACCACTAGCTTTTGGCAAGCTGCGCGGTGTGCCCTTTTTCGGCCTGCCCGGTAATCCCGTGTCGGCCATGATTACCTTTGACGTGCTGGTGCGGCCTGCCCTGCTCAAGATCGCTGGCCGCGAAGATGATAGCATATACGAACGGGCTATCGTGGGCGAAGTCATGCGCTCTGATGGCCGCCGCACCTACATGCGTGTACGCCTGCAACGTGAAAAGGGCCGCCTGCTCGCGTATGCCACTGGCACACAAAGTTCTGGTGCCCTCATGTCACTGGTGCTGGCGGATGGCCTGCTCATCATCCCAGAAGATACAAAAAAGGTTGAGCCAGGCACGGAACTCACAGTAAAATTACTGCGGCATGTGCCCCGTGTACAAGCCTGACAGGTTGCAACACAGCAATATATCAATGTCCCCAGACAGATAACGCAAACATAGCTCAGGAAAGAGATTAACCCGCATGGCCACAGGGCAAATTTCCCAGGCAGCAACCCCCAGCACACCCCATTTCCGCATTACGCTACGCCCGTTAGCGCTGGCGTCAGTCGTCTTTGGGCTGGTCGTATCCGGCTATCTGACTTACGTGAAGGCGACCAACGTCGCAATGGCCTGCGTCGAAGGCGGCGCGTTCAATTGCAACGTCGTACAGAACAGCAGCTACTCGATGTTTTTCGGCGTGCCCATCGCCTATCTGGGCTTGGCACTATACATCGTGTTAGGGCTGCTGCTCATCTTTGAAAACCGCACGGCATTCATGCGCGAAAATAGCCACCTGATCGTATTCGGCATGACGCTATTCGCCTGGGTGTATTCCATGTGGCTGGTCTACATTCAGGTCGCCGTCCTCGAAGCGCTCTGCCCCTGGTGCCTCGCGCATGAAGCCAATATCACGGTCTTTTTCGGCCTGGTAATCGTCCGGCTGATGAACCACATGCGCAGCGAAACCGCATAATCTATCATGCGCAGCAACGATCATAAACAAAAAGGGCACACGCTTCTGTGTGCCCTTTCGCATCTAATCAGCCAGCCAACTAGCGCGGACGGTTGCGCAATGTGCGGCTCATGATGTCATCCTGATTGTTGTCGCGCCGATTGCGCTTGCCCCTCTTGTTGCGGCCCTGCTGCGGCATCGGCTCATCACTATCCTGCATGGCACGGCGTAGCGCCAGCGCCATTGCGGTCGGCACGTCGTCATCCGGCTCCATTGCCTCTTCTAGCTCCTCAGCCGGGGTGCGCATACTCAGGTCGATCTTCTTCTGGCGGCGGTTCAGCTTAATCACACGCACTTCGACCACATCACCAACGCTCACCACATCCTGCGGCGATTGTACGTAGCCGTCGGTCAATTCCGAGACGTGCACCATGCCGGGGCGCTCTGCGCCGATGTCCACAAAAGCACCGAAACGCTCAATGCGCGTCACCTTGCCGTTGTAAACGCCGCCATTGCGGATTTCTTCCCAGGGCAATTCAGGCGGCTTCTTGGTGGTCAGTGCAATGTAACCCGTATCTTCGTCAATCTTCAGCACATAGGCGTCGATGCTGTCACCGGGCCGCACAACCTCCTCTACGCGCTTGAAGTCCGTCGTGCTAAGCTGCGACAGATGCAGCAAAGCCTCCTGGTCGAGGCCAATATCCACCAGTGGCCCAGCAATTGACAAGCGCGTGACGGTCCCGCTGACGGGCGTCCCGGTCTTGATCTCATCACGGGTTAGTGGCTCAAGTGTTGTTTCATCTGGCATGGATTGCAGGTCCTTTCAGTTAGGGTTTTAGGGTTGTTGGGGTAATGTACATGATTTGCGTTGCGTCTTGCCTTCGTGTTGACGTTTAATAATGCCCGCAAAGCCTACTCTTCAACGGGTGCTGTTGGCTCTGCGATGACATCGAAATTGCCATCGAGAATATCGCTCACTGGCATGAAGCCTTCCCAGTTGTAGAGGTTGCGCTGGGTCGTCACAATCTCCATGTTGCTTTCCGTCATATAGATAGACCCAATCACCTCACTATCGACGGTAACTTCGCCGTTTTCGGTGCCCGCCGCAAATACATAAACGATCATCGGAATATCCGGGTACACCATCGACAACACCGCTTGATCCGGCGTCACATCCGCCCCTTCATCGCCAATCAGCACATAGGTCGGCTCGCCGTATCGCTCGACAACTGCACCAAAGCGCATTTCTGGTGCTAATAACAGCAAAATATCGCTGACTGTCTCGCCTTCTTCGCTGTAAAGTCGGCAGCACTCCGGGCCATCCTGATGATTGAAACGCACCAGGCGGGCGTCGGATTCCTGTGCCTGGACTTCTTCGGGGTTGGTCAATTCAGGGTCATCTTCAATGGTGATGATCGCCTCACGCCAATCCGTTTCGCCGGGTGTAATACCATTCCAGCAGGGGGCTTCGCAGGGGTCTCCACTTAACAAACTCACATCGCTCAGAAAAGCATCGTTTCGCAATTCTGGTGCAGGGGCACAAGCAGCCATCAACAGCAGCAGGACCAAACTTAGCGGCAGCATGAAGCGCAATTTCATCTTAGTTTACTCTCGACACAATGCGGGTCATAACGGTGAGGCATCGTATCAAAGCACAGGCTATTTGTACAGCCTGCCACACGCCACTTCTAAAACTTTGATGCAAGTTATATCAAACTTAAGGTGAGCAGATGTAGGAGGCATAAGGGCACGCTTACACGTGCCCTCGATATATCGTGTATTTGCTAGTTCAACTGCACGTTCAGGACGTAGTTGCCCTCTGTACCACCATAGATCGACGCGAAGCGCGTTGCAATCACGCGATAGGTGCCGCTCTCCTGCAATACGAAATCGTTAATCAGCGAATCCGTCGTGCGCGTATTCGTACCCGCCACAGCAGGATCAGCGTCATCGTTCTCTGCCACCTCAATACCACTGGGCGAGATCAAAAACAGTTTCGTATCCAGCCCTTGTGAGGTCGCGCCCATGTTGATCGTCAACGTTTGGCCAGCGCGCCCCTCAAAGGAGTAGACATCAAACGTATTGGCCTGGCTGATAGACCCCAGCACAGGCCGCCCCAGCGTAATCGGTTCGGCGCTCTCAGCCTCATAGTTGATAAGCGCGCTGCCATCCCCGATGAAACCACCTGGGCCAGCAGTTGCGCTACGATCTGCATTCACCGTGAAGCTGACGACGAAACGCTGCCCCTGGAAGATCGGTACCTGCTGTTCACCAAGCACAGGTTCACCGTCTACCAGCACCCCCAGCGAGAATTGCACGGGCGTCGTATCGTTACATTCATTCTGATACCACACCTCAACCTCGTAGGTGCCGGGGCGCAAGAAGCCGAACGGCCAGTTGATCTGTGAGAAGGGCGTCCCCGTCGCACGCAAGCAGTTCACATTGCCATCTTCGACCAGCAAACCGCCACTCGGCACCGTCTGCCGATCATCAAACACGGGCTGCCCAAGCGGATCACGCACCAGCAATTGCAAATCGGCTGCGGTGGCCCAGGTCAACGCGACCACGATGTCGCCTGCTTCCAGGTCCAATGCGCTGATCTGCGGCGAAATCACCGTGGTCGATTCCTCGATCAACAGACGGAACTGCCCTTCCGTCCCGCCGATCTCCTTGCCATAGCGCGTCGCGACCACTGTATAAGCCCCAGGGGTAACTAACCGCAGGTTCGCAATTTCAGAGTTGGTCGTGCCGTTCGCATCATCGTTCACCTGCAACAGCGAACCATTCGGGTCCACCACCTGTAGCAGCGTATCCAGGCTGCCCGATGTCGCCGTTAGCGAAATAGCAACGTTCTCGTTGCCCTGGCTCTGGAAGTTATACGCCTGATACACCTGCTCCTCGAAGATCGCACCTGTTATCGGGTTGCCGCGCTGGATTGGTTGCGCATTGCCCAGGATGTTAAACGTCGAATCCGGCAGCACGTTCAGGCTGGAATCCGGGTAGACGCCGCCACGATTCACGCTCACATCGCCATCGCTATCAAGCCGGAAATTAGCCAGGTACACGCTATCCTGCCCTTGCAGCGGTGGCGAAAGCGTGGCCTGAATGGGCGACAGCGCCACACCATCAACCGTGATGTTGATTGTAAACTGCACAGGACCAACGTCCTGACAATCCTGACGATAAAAGACGAGAATCTCATAGCTGCCTGTCGGCAAGAAACCCGGCGACCATTCGGCGCTTTCCTGCGCATCCTCTGAGATGACCTCACACACGCCATTAGCATCAAAGCCAAAGCTGCCACCAATAGGGCTGGTCCGCGAATTAAAGCGCAGCGCGTTACCCTGCGGGTCGCGGATTTCCAGGTTCATGTCAACGGCTGCATCCCAATTCAGTGTGACGCTCATGCCAGATGGCACGCCGACCTGCCCCGGTGGTTGCAGGGTTGCGCCGCCCGTCTGCTCAGGGGCGACATCTGCGGGTTGTGTCGGTGTCGGGCCTGCGGCGTCGGTCACGATTTCACCGGGCTGCGTCACGAGCACAACAGGCGTCGCGACAGCAGCAACCTCAGTCGGCTGCACAGCCGGAGAAACGGCCTCGGCACTGGTCGGTTGTGCAACCGTGTTCGCTGGCTGGGATGCATCCGGTGTATCCGGTGCCGTCACTTCGACCTCACCCAGCAGCAATTCAACCTCAAAATCGCCAATCGGCGTGCTGATATTGCCCGGAGATGGGAACACCGTCACCAGATACCTGCCACTCTGCGGCAGCGTCACATTGACCAGGCGCGTCACGCCCAGCGCTTCGCGGTCCACGTTTTGCGCCAACAAGGTGCCATCATCGTTTGTCAGTAGCGCCGCCAACGGCAAATTATCGCTGGTCACGTTGATGTTCACCACTTCACCAGCACGCCCGACGAAGTTATAAACGACGGCTGTATTATCCGCCGTAATCTGGCCGTTTGCAGGTTCGTTCGGCACCAGTTCCGGCGAGGCAACACCCTGCGCAACAACCGACAGCGCAGCCCAGGATAAAGCCAGCGCCAACGATAGCGCCGATATGCGTTTCAAAAAGTTGCTCGTTGCTTTCATTCAGCAAGCCCCCTCTGTTGTGGGATGATTTTGTCACAATGCGTTCAGTCTAGCCCATTTTGTACACTTGCGCTATGACCGAAGACAACGCTTAGCCCGCGTTTTCGTCGCGGCTAGTCGCTTGCATTCACCTCAGAGCGCGTCGCGGGTTTCAGTTCGACAAAACTCGTCATGCCCTCGAATACCTGCACCTGATTGACGATACGCTCGCCGTTAATCACCGTAATCAGGTCGTAACGTCCGACAGGCACATCCGTCACAACAAAGTTTTCTCGATATTCCAGGTCCGAGTTGACATCAAAGCTCGTGCCGCCGAAGATATAAGAGGTCGTGTTGGCGAAGGTCAGCCCGGTTGCCCAATTACGGATGGTAATGTCGGCGTCATCAATCGTATCGCCCTGCGCGTCAACCACCCGGCCCGCAATCACACCATGATTGACATATGGCACCATCCACAGCGCTGGGTTATACGTGTCAGCATAGCGATCACCGCCGACGCGCACTTCAAAGTGCACGTGTGGCCCTGTGACGCGCCCTGTGTTGCCGGATAACCCGATTGGCTCGCCGGATTGCACATATTGCCCCGGTTGCACCAGCACCGCCGCCAGATGCGCATACAGTGTGTAAATTGGCTGGTTGCGATAGCCAAAATCATGCTCGATCATGACCACATTGCCATAAGACGGCGAATTCTGGAAAATCGGCACATCACCGCCTGCGCGGTCATCCGCCGCCCAGACCACCGTACCCGAACCGACTGCACGCACTTGCGCACCGACATCGTTGGGCATATCAATCCCATGATGCACACGCGAGGGCGCGTTGGCGTTGCTGCCATCAGAGCCATACGGGTAATAACGCAGGACCGCATTGTTAGCGTTGGATTCAACCGGACGCCGCAGCAGGAAATGGTCGCGCCCCAGCGGATCACGGGAAATCGGCGGCTCAAGTGGCGGTGGCGACCAGTCGCTCGGTGCGCGGGTAATTGAGCGGGCTGTGACCTGCGGTTGGCTATCGCGTTGGCTGACCGGGATCGTCGCCGGAGGGGGTGTCGGCGTTTGCCCGCGTGCCACTGCTGCAATCGGGTCGTCGCCAATATCTGCGGCGCTGACGACCTGCCCAGAACCCGCGTTTACAGCGACTGTCGGCGCAGCACGTACTTGCGTCGGGATAGCCACAGTCGGTAAGGGCGTGCTGTTATCCCCAAAGCCGGAGCGCAGCAGCATAGCCCATTCATTTTCGATCACAGTCGGCGTGACTTGCGTGGGCAAAGCCGGGTTGACAGGTGCCGCAGGTTCGGCGTTCTGCCACAGTAAGATGCCAAACCCACCCAGCAACACCAGCATCAGCACAACGGATGTCAAACTGCCGCGTTTACGCTGCACGACACATCACCTCTCTAGCGTCAATGTCATTCTGTTCGCTTAATTGTCCTGTGGTGCAGGTGTCGGCGTCGGGTAAAAACCACCCAGTTCACCCGGTTGGTAGATTTCCAGCATCGCACTCAGCCAATCCAGACCTTCCGGCTTGTACAGGAACCAGTAGTACATGCTCTCAGAATTCGCACGCCAATCGTTGCCCGCAGCACGCCGCCCCCAGCCATAATCCGCCGCCAGTTGCGTCAGGTCCACGTAATAGCCATCAGGCACTTCACGCCGCAAGCGCCCACCCTGGTTATACGCCTCCACATCGCCACCTTGCGTCCGGCTCAGGAAATCCCAGGGCATCGCACGCAGCGGCTCACCCAGTTGGCCGGATTGTGAGTCATCGGAGACGCGCACATACACCCGCCAAAACGTCTGCACACCGATATCTTCGCGCACGACCTCCACAGGTGGCGGGAAGCCGAGGATCTGATCGCGTGTGAAAGCGATGGCGCGGCCTGTGCGGTGCCAGTTGCGGTTTTCCTGGCCCAATTGTGGGCGGCGGCTCATATCCCAGAAGGCATCGTCCAGTTCAGACAAAAAATCCACGCCTGTCTCTGCAATCAAACGTGAGCGCATGGCATTGAACGAATCGTTGACTTCATCGCTGAGAATAGGCTGCGGGGCATCCACATCACCCAGAGAGCGCAAGCCAATCGGTGCGCCGGATGTCCTGGGTTCGACCTGCTCAATGTACAGCGGCTCCGTTATAGCCAGCGGCGCACCCCCAGCATTTAACAGGCGTGGCGGAAGCGGCTGCTCGGTCCACGTCGGCGCGGTGGACCCAACCAGCACCGATTGCACCTCAACGGCTGCGTTGCTGCTGAGGCCATACGGCTTCGCATATAGGTACGTCTGGCTGCCATCCGTCGCATCCACCGCAAACGTCAGGCTGTTGCCATCCGGTGACCAGGACGGCGCACGCCCAAAGCTAACCGCGTCCGCAACACTGCCCGCTTCATCCGTCCGCAGCACAAAGACCTTCTCACTGCCCTGTTCCAACGCACTAAACGCCATCAAATCACCATCCGGCGACCAGGCCGGGTGTGTTTCGTTGCGCTGTGGCGTCTGCGTCAGGTTGGTGGTCTCTAGCGTGTTGAGGTCGAATAGATAAATATCCTGGTTGCCATCGCGCCAGGAAACAAACGCAATCTGCCGCCGTTCAAAGCTCGGTGACCACACGGGCGCGAAATCCGGCGCGGGGTCGTCTGTAATGCGTACAGGTGGCTCAGTACCATCCAGGCGTAGCGCGTAAATATCCAGGTTGCCGCCCTGGTAGCTTTCATAGACCAGCCACTGCCCATCAGGACTCCAGTGTGGGTTGCCCTGAAATGACAGATCGTAGGTGATGCGCGTCACAGGCTCCACACCCGGCGGCGCAAGCATATCGTAGGTGTAAAGCTCCCAGTTGCCATCGCGCCGCGACGCAAACGCCAGATAGCGCCCATCCGGGGACCAGGCTGGGTCGCGTTCATCTTCACTATCGTTCAGCAGGCGAATAGCGTCACGTGTGCCCACGCTCGTCACCCAGATGTCATTCTGGCCACGTTCGCGCACGGTATAAGCGATAGAGCCGCTGACGCGCAGCACTTCAGGCACAGTGGTCGCGGTTGGAATCGGTGTGGCGATGCTGACGATAGCCGCCGTGTCACCCTGCGCGGGCGCTTGCGCTTGCGTTGCCAGCCCCAGCAAATTCAGCCCGGCATCTGGTGCGTCTACGACGGGCGACGCTGCTGTGTTTCGGCCTGGGTCCGTCGCCAACAGCAAAACACCCACGACCACCACACCCAGCAGCAGCACAAACACACTCAAACGTCGGTTTTGCACGCGCAGGGGGTCCTCTGCCAGGCCCACATCCATCTCACGGCGTGCAGCACGCCGCGCCATCACCCCGCCAGAGCGTGCGCCAGCGCCGCGTGTCGCCGCCCGATCGACGCCGCTGCGGGCTGTTTTAAGGGCTACTGAGCCAGTTGCACCCAGCAAGCCCAACGCAAATAGTACGATGCCACGCAATACACGCCAGATGCCCAGCAGTAGCCAGCGCAACACACGCAGGATGCTCAGGACAATCACGCGCACGCCGCGTAAGACCAGGCTGAGGCCCCAGCCAGTAAGCCGCAACACCGCCGCAACCGTCACGATGCACAGGCGCAGCAGCCAGCCAAGTAAACCCACTGTCGCTGTCGTACCCTCTGCCACCCAATCGCCCAAAGCAGCGCTGAGCTTCAGCAGCACCAAACTAAATTTGTCTGTTATCCGGTAAAAACGTAGCAGCATGTGTATCGTACCCGCGTTATGTCCACGTTCAGCTTATCCTGCACACATCTTTTGCATCTTACTGGCAAAGCCCAGCGGATGCAATTGTTGACGCTCCGCCAGCTTCGATACGTTAGCATCCCACAAGCAGTTGTGCGTTTGTGGCCTTCAGGGTATCATCAACATATAAACCTAGCCTGATACCAATAAAACATTCAAACAACCAAGCACAAAGGATACACACATGGGGCGCTTGAACAGGTACAGCATTCTACTACTAATCGGCCTCTTGCTGCTTTCAGGTGGCGTGCTGGCACAGGATGATGTCGTAGCAGCGGATGCAGCGGCAGCAGATGCAGGCACAAGCGAAATCGTCCACACCGTCCGTCAGGGCGACACACTCTATCGTATTGGCCTGCGCTATAGCGTCAGCGTGCAAGACCTGATGGCGCATAACAACCTGACGAATGACTGGCTGATTTCTGTCGGTCAGCAAATCAGCATCCCCGGCACCGTAGACCCATCCAGCACGGATGCCGACGAGGTGGCCAATCCGCTAATCGCCACACCGCCCATTCAGCATACCGTCGCCTACGGCGAGACGTTAGCCAGCATCGCCAGTCAATACGACATCACACTCAACCAATTGATGCGTATGAACGGGCTGGTCAACCCGAACTACGTGGCAGCAGGTGAAGTCCTGCAAGTATGGACGCCCGAACTCAGCAGCACCGCAGGCGACACAAACCCTGAAGCCGCTGCCATCGCCATCGAAACGAACGAAGCAGCAGGCAGCAGCGACACTGTAGAAGCCGAAGCAGCAGC
>DAOTTW010000116.1:0-12523 GCA_034437615.1 Anaerolineae bacterium
CTCGTAAAGACCATCCGCGAGGTGCAGAACGCGCTGCATTTCGCCAGCTAGTAGCACCACAGGAAAACGTGGGCGGTGAAAATCGGTAGCCGTTATGGTGGCTGACGCCACGCCGGACGCCAAGAATGGCGTCCCTACGGTTTATAGTGGTCATGCAGGTACGCGGCTTGCTGCGTCCGCTACCAAAAAGCGCACGGGTACGCCACTGTGTGGCGCTATTGCTGATGTGGTTCAAGCTGACAAGCTGGGAAATCGCCGATTGGGGCTGGCGTCTGCCTGCCCCAGAAGCGAACAAACAAAAAAGAAAAGAGAATAGGAGAGGAGGATATTCGCGTTTGAATACTTGTATTGTGCCCGCACTGCATGAGACGTATCATCATAGAACATGAAAAATCGTGTGGTCATGGATGATTAAGCTGTTGCCCAACGCTCGATGGCCGCAACTGCACGCTGTATGCCATCCTCGGCGCGGATGCGTTCACCAAGCGCCTCGGCCTGCTGTTGCAGCGCCTCATCGTTTAATAAGCGTTCGATGCCATCCGCTAAGCTGTCTGCGCTCAGGCGGTCACGCCGGATGGGGGTTGCACCCACCCCCAGCTCATGCACGCGCCGCCCCCAATAGGATTGATCGCCCATATGTGACACGACCAGCGTCGGCTTGCCGGCGTATAAGCCTGCTGCGGTTGTGCCAGCGCCGCCATGATGCACGACGGCTGCCATATGAGGGAATAAGCCGTCGTGCGGTGCACCATCTAGGCCAAAGACATGATCCGGCAGCGCGTCGTGCCGCACGCCCGACCAACCCGCCGCGAGTACGGCGCGCCGCTTGTGCTTTGCCAACGCCGCCAATATCGTATCTAACATGGCTTGTGGGTCGCGCTGGGTCATGCTGCCGAAGCCGATGTAAATGGGTGGGTCGCCAGCATCCAAAAACGCTTGTAATTCCGGCGTTGGCTGCCAGCCATGACCTTCATGCAAGAACCAATAGCCGACCACCTGCATGTGTTCGGGCCAATCGTCCGGTTGTGGCAAGACCAGTGGGCTGGCCCCCATCAGTGTAGGCACCTGGGCTATTTGCCGCGAATAGCGCACGACATTCTGTGGGCGTAGGCCGATCCTGGTGCGTTCAACGTTCAGCGCCTTGTCAAACGCAAACCACAGGGCGAAGTTCAAGGACCAACCAGAGATGAGGTTGCTAATGTGCTTGCGCTGTGGGCATACGCTGATGAACGACGCCGGGCCGCAGCGCGTTGGCACCAACGGTTGCAGACAGACGCGCATATAGGGCACGCCGATTTTCTCGTTCACGGCCTGTATAAACGGGTCCGAAGTGAAGCTGGTTATGAGCAGGTCCGTTTGTTCAGCGGCCTGCAAGTTCTGTGTGAAGAATTGTTCGCTGTACTGGTTGAACAGGTCCCGCATGATATGTATCTGCCGCACGCTTTTGTTGCCTTCGGATGTCCAGCGCAGGGCGGTGTCTGACTGCATGAGTTCTTGTATACTCGTGACGGGGATGTGCCCTAAACCGTAGGACGTGATCCAATCCGCGAAGTTCGACCCGGCCACAAGCGTGACTTTATGGCCATGCGCCTGCAAACCCAGCCCTAGCGCGATAACAGGCTGCACATCGCCACGTGTGCCGACTGCTACAATCGTAATTCGCATAGCAAGCTGCCTTTTCCTAAATTGTTGTCTGGTGTAGGGTACACTGCCGATGAATAAGCTAAAGGCCATCATACACAAAAAAAGGCGCAGGGCATATAAGCAGCAAGCTGGCTGCCACAGAACGATACCCTGTAGGGACGCCGTTCTCGGCGTCCGAGGCGGCGTAGCCGCATTGTAGGCGTAGTTGCGCCAACTCAAGCCTGCTCACTAGGACGATTGACCTGGTCTTTTTGCTTTTTGGGTTGCTTTCTAGTTAGGATAAAAGGCGGGGTAGCACCACAAGAAAACGAGGACGGCGAAAATCGGTAGTCGTATGGCGGCTGACGCCACACCGGACGCCAAGAATGGCGTCCCTAGGGTTCAATGTGGTCATGTAGGGACGCGGCTTGCTGCGTCCGCTATGAGAAACGCACGACCACGCTATTGTGTGGTGCTACCAAAGGCGGAGAGTAAGCTACAAACACATCGACCAACAGAGAGAGAGACACACCGAAGCATGTCAACACAACCACCCCACCCACCAGCACAGACGGATACCGTCAAGACCAGCAGCGATATTTACGGCTTAGGCCGCAGTGGTGGCCAGCGCGGTGCGGAAATTCTGGCTGGCTTACGCGCCATTTCCACACCCACACCCGAAACGAAAGCGCTCAGCACGATGATGGGCCGCTTGATTACGCGCACCCTGCTATCTATGTTGCGCAACAAGGGCGGCGTGAACCTCGTCTTTGCCCGCTCAAAGACAATAGAAGATCGCATCCGCGAAGAGCTACAAGCCAACGCCACCTTCACACATGTCGAATTGGCCTCTGGGCTGGCCCCACGCACCCTGACGCTGGCCCGCGAATTTCCACAGGCGACCATTATCGACCTGGACCAGCCCGATGTCATCCAAGCCAAGCAGGAGCGCGTCCGTAGCAGCGCCTTGCCGCTACCCGATAACCTGAAATTCGTCAGTATGGACCTGGGCACAGAGGATCTGCCGACGATGCTCGGCCAGGTCAACGCCGATAGCATCGCAGCGGAGGGGCTGACGATGTACCTGGAGCAAGAGCAACTGACGTTCTTGCTGAGCAACATCTACCGCACGCTCAAGCCAAACGGCCTCTTGGTCTGCGATGTGCAGAGTGCAAAGGGTGTGGCGGAGGTCATGGAGCATGGCGGGCGCATTTTTGCGCGGCAGGCGGGCCAGTATAAGCTGAACTTCAAGGATGAAGAGACATTGCGTGCCCGCTTCGATGCAGAAGGCTTTACCAGTATCCGCGTCTATCGGCCATCAGACACCGCCAAAGCGCAAAAGCTGCCGCTACCTGTGATTGACGCTGTTTGGGTGGTGAGCTGCCGTCGCAAAGCGGACGCTTAATCAGTCGCGCTTGCGCAATAACGGAATCATGAATACAAAGCAGGCGACCAAAAAGACGACGCTGCCAAGCAAGGTCAGCAGGTCGCCGCTTTGTAGTGCCGCCAGCGCATACAGCAGCGCACACACGACAAACAGCAGCCAGCCAAGCAGTTGATAGTGTTGTTCGCTCATGGTGTGGCCCCTTAGTAGATTGGCGTGTCGTCGTCCGTCAGATACCCAAAACGGCGCATGACATCGCGATGATCCTCAATCAGACGCGCCGCCTGTGCAGTGCTGAGCGCATCCCGCCATGAGCCGACCTTGCCGCGCCGGAAAAACGATTCGCTCAGCGGCATCTTCTCACTAAAGCCGTGTGTGGCCTCCTGCGTTTGCAGCACGTCAAAGCGTGAAAAGCGCAACGCCCGTTCCAGTCGCTCCGGCTCAACCGCCACATCCTGATAATAGGCTGCCCCCTGCGCATAAATGAAGCGCAGCGCCGCAGCGAACGTCGCTGCTGGTTGCAGCGTCATGTCCTCATAGCGCATGATGTGTAGCGGCACCTGCGCCGCGTCCACCCAGCTTAACACGTGGGCGCTCCATGTGCCCAAAAGCTGCCGCATCTGTGGCATGACATGCCGCGCTGAGGCCATCAGGCCGTAATCGGCTTGGGCCATCGCGCTGATCGTGGCGTCGATGCTGGTATTGCTGTGGTGCGCAAACGACACGGCCACATCCAACGGGTTACGCAGCAGGTAAACCGCCCCTAATGTGACATCACGCGGCAAGAGCGGCTCGCCGTCGATGGTGTGATAAAACAGGTCGTGGACCTTATGGAATAGCGGTTCCGTGCTGCGTGAAGCCAGCAAGCGCAGCATCTGCGGGCGGTAGCGGTCGGCCTCATCCGCGCTGAGCAACGAGGATTCCACACCGACGACGGTATCAAACACGCTGCGGCTGACGGCCTGCGGCCCTGCATCCAGTGCGTTGATGCTGATAGGGGCGTCTGCGTTGTGCCAGTAGTTCGTCAGGAAGGCGCGTAGCCAGGTATTGCCTGATTTTGGATAAGAGGCGAGCCAGTAGAACATGTTATTCTATTCAATCCGTGCCTGTGTTAAATCCGCTTCGATGGCGTCTGCGATGGCAGACGGTTTATCGTGCGCTATGCGGTAATGCAGCCTGCGCACCCGTGCTTGACGTACCAGGCGCGGTGCCAGGCGCAACATGCGGCCATCATCGCCCAACCCGCGCAGCATCGGCACCTGATAAACGCTGTTGCCGAGCCGCTGGAACGCCCCCAGGCCCGTCAGCGCTTCGATGCTGATCTGGTTGCGGGTTTCCCGCGTCAGTAAATACACGCTGTCGATGCTGGCTGCTTGTGTAACGTGATCGCTATGCAATGGCACGCGCCGCTTCTCGATGGTCGGGCGCACGCGCTCATAGCCCGCCACAGACAGGCCCAGGTGCACCAGAGCAGGCGGATACAGCAGCAGGTGCGGGTATTCAGGCTGTGCGATCACTGCGCCGCTTGCCTCATCCACGCCCAGCACCGCCAGATCATCCACCAGCACAGCATGACCACGCCGCCAGAACGTCGCCGCCAGCAGGGATTTGCCCGTTGCGCCCTCACCGAGAAGAAGCACCGTGCGCATACCTGTATCAGAGCGCAACTGCACCGCGCTGGCATGGAGCAGCGGCAGCCCCCGCTGATGCAACACCGCGCCCATCACCGGGCCGAGCAGAAAGGCCCGCACAGAAGCCAGCGTTTCGGCGCTGTCGTCAGCGACGTGCACCGTGACCTGTGTGCGTGCAGCCTGCTGGCTGACGCGATAGGCCGCCACATCCCGCACCTGATAATACAGCGCGTCCTCCGTGATGGCATACATCACGCCGCGCTCTCGCACGTGTTGCAGCGCGTTCAGGGCTGGCACGTGGCCATAGCCGATGCGGACATCTGCCGTGCTTGTGGTCGGGTCGGGTGTGCATTGCGGCAAGGCGAAAGCCGCCTGAATATATAGGCCAAAGGCCGTGTAATGATAGGTCATGGTTGCTTAAAACCCGTTTCTGTAGCGTGGTCGTGCGTCTTTGCGCTGGTGCTACCCCGGCATGTTGGCGACCATCTCGCCGATTTGCTCACCGCTCGCGTTCGGCAGGTAGGCATAATCCGCGCCCAACCACGACGCCAAGCGCTGCGCCTCACCCTGGCTTAGATAACTGCGTTTTGTATCCACCACCACCACCTGCAAGCGGCTTTCCGCGACGAAACGCCCAAGCTGCTGCAATTCCTGATTAACGTCTGCATCCGGCTTCAGGCCCACGTTAGCGCGGCCATCCGTCAGCAAAATCAGGATCGTCTGCATAATGCCCCGGCTGGCGGCCTGCTCAGCCACGTCATTCGCCAGCAGCAGCGCCGACGCCAGCGGCGTGCCGCCCCCAGTCGGCAGCAAATCCAGGGCACGCCGCGCCAGTTCCATGCTCTGTGTCGGCGGCATCAGCACATCCGCCTGTTCGCCCCGGAAGCTAATCAGCGCCACACGGTCCCGGTTGACATAGGCCCTTTCCAGCAGTGTATTGACCGCGCCCTTTGCCTGCCGCATCCGATGAATGGCCATGCTGCCGCTGGCATCCACCGCAAAGCAGAACAGCGCCCCGGCCTTGCTGCGGTACTGCTTCACGCGTACATCCGAGAGTTGCAGGTAAACGCGCTTGCGCTGGCTTTTGCGGGCGCGTTTGGGGCGGCGCACACGCTGCCAGGGGGCGGCACCGCGCAAAGTTGCGACGACATCCAGGCGGTTGCGTCGTGGGTCGCCGGGGATGCTGCGCACGTGCCGCCCGCGTGTGCCCTCGGTGGTCCCACGTGAGCCGCTGCGCCCACGCCGTAGATGCTGAAAGGGCAGAGCGTCCAGGCTATCCGGCAAGCTGGCCGCTAGCGCCTCCAAAATCTGCTCTGGCGGCAATCCGACGGCTTCCGGCGCGGCTTCGGGGTCTTGCTCGTCGTCTGGTTCGTCTGGTTCGTCTGGTTCGTCTGGTTCGTCTGGCTGGTCAGGTGTATCGTTTTGCGGCGGCGGTTCGGGCTGATCCTGCTGCTGGGGTGTCTGCTGAAGTTCGTCTTGTGCTTCCTGGCTTGGGATGCGCGTAGCACGCGGCAGAATGACCAGTTGCGCGGCCAATTGCAGCGCGTCGTCGTCCACTTCATCCGCCAGATCATAGGCGGCGGCGGCTAGCGCAGCCCGCACCGCAAATACATCGACGCGGTGGCCTTCGACGCCATACGCCAGCGCAATCTGGCTGAGTCGCTGTACCTGCGCAGCGCTGATCGTCACAGTGGGCAAATGCTGGCGTGCGGCCTGTACGATGCCGCGCAAGAAGCGCATTTCTTCCTGCCAGTCGGCGTCATAGCCTGCGCTGTGCAGGTTGTGGCGGATGACGCGGGCGCGTTGCGTGGCGTCCTCCGCAGGCGGCAGTTGTGCGATTAAGCCGATGCGGTCCAGCAGGTGACGGCGTGGCAAGCCCTCATTGGGGTCATAGCTGCCGATCAAGCTGAAGCGCGTCGTTATGCGCTGACTGACGCCATCGCGTTCAATCTGCAACACGCCCTCATCCACCACCGATAGCAGCAGGTTCGCCGTCGCATCCGTCAGCAGGTTGATGCCATCCACATACACCACGCCGCCATCCGCACGCGCCAGCACACCGCGCTGCATAACCACCTTGCCCGTGCGTAGCGTCGCCTCTAAATCCAGCCCACCAAGCAGGTTTTCAACGTCTACGCTGGGCGGCAATTCTACGAAGGGCGTTTGTGTTTCGGTGTCGTCGGATGTCAGTAGCGCCTGCATCCCGCGTGCCAGGCTGCTTTTGCCGGTGCCCGCCGCTGCCGCCAGCACCACGCCGCGCAATTGTGGATCAATGGCCAGCAGCAGCAGCGCTTGTTGTGCCAGTTCCAGCCCCACCAGCGCCGGGAAGGGCAGGGTGTTCGTGTTCGTCATGCTGTGCGCTTTCATGTTGGTGACTTAGCTTCTAGCTTGTGTTGTACCTGCTATGCGCCGATCATGCCAGGGCAACCGTGATGAACATCACTCAGCATACGCGCAATGTCACTACTCAGCGCTGGGGGCCATCTGCTATACCTATAATATTCAGCGTTCACTCATATCAGCGCTTTTTTAATTATTTGCGTAGTTCAGAGTCTCACATAGCAAAGACCAATATAGCCACAACCGCTAAGGCAAAACATGGCCGCAGAAGCAAAAAGCAAGACCGCACCCCGCAACGACAGCCGCAGCAGCAATCATAACCACGCGGCAACGCAACCAGCCGCATCGAGTAAGCCGGTTTACCCGTTTACGGCCATCGTCGGGCAGGAAGAACTCAAGCGCTCCTTGCTGCTGTGCGTCGTGGACCCGTCGATAGGCGGTGTGATGGTGATGGGGCATCGTGGCACGGGCAAAAGCACGGCGGTGCGTGCGCTGGCGCAGTTATTGCCGCCTATGAAGCGCGTAAAAACCCAGTCCTGCGCCTACGCCTGTGATCCGAAGCAGCCCGCTTACGCCTGTAGCTACTGCACCGACCCGGACCGCAAGCGCTTTATCAGCACCGAGACGCCCGTTCCGGTGGTGGATTTACCGCTGGGGGCCACCGAAGATCGTGTTGTTGGGTCGCTGGATGTCGAGCGGGCGCTGGTTGACGGCGTGCAGAGCTTTGCGCCGGGCTTGCTGGCGCGTGCCAATCGCGGCTTCCTCTATATTGATGAAGTGAACCTGCTTGAAGATCATCTGGTTGATTTGCTGCTGGATGTAGCGGCCAGCGGCGTCAATGTCGTGGAGCGCGAAGGCATCAGCATTCGGCATCCGGCGCGTTTTGTCCTGGTCGGCAGCGGCAACCCCGAAGAGGGCGACCTGCGACCCCAGTTGTTAGACCGTTTTGGGCTACATGCCCGCATCCTGACGCTAGAGGACATCGCGCAGCGCGTGGAAATCGTGCGGCGGCGGCGGGCCTATGATCTGGACCCGGCTGGCTTTGCGGCTGAATGGGAAGGCGAGCAGCGCACGCTGCGCGAGCAACTGACGGACGCGCAAAAATTATTGCCGAAAGTGGAATTAACGGATGCGGCCATCGAGACAGCGGCACGCCTGTGCGTGACGTTGGGCGTGGACGGGCATCGTGGCGAATTGACGTTATGCCGTGCGGCGGTGGCACAGGCCGCGCTAGAAGGCCGCAAGCAAACACAAGCGCAGGACATCGGCGCAGTGGCGACGCTGGCCTTGCAGCATCGGCTGCGCAAAGACCCGCTTGAGAGCGTCGGTGATGCCGCCCGCATCGAACGCGCCGTCGTGGAAGTGCTGCAACCATCGTAACTATTCACGTCGCAGCGCAGTTGTGGCGGACGCAGCAAGCCGCGTCTCTACGGCTGGCAAGCGTCTCGCGTAGGGACGCCATTCTTGGCGTCGGGGGGGGCGTCAGCCGCCATAAAAACAGGACACGCAAACTATCCAGGGGTATAAAAAGACTTATGGACAAGCAAGCAGAGCATCTTAATTTCGTATACGTCACAATGGACGGCGGCCACAACAGCGCCCTGCATCAAGCCGCCCGCCTGATGCAAGAACGGCACGGCATCCGCGTGAAGCTGGCGCTGCACAGCATGGCCAGCCTGCGCGATGACGCCGCATGGCAAAAACTGGCGTCTGATGTCGATCAGGCGGATTTTGTCTTTGGCTGCATGATCTTCGGTGAGGACCACGTGCGCCCACTGGAAGCCATCCTCAAGCAGACCGAGACGCCCAAGCTCTTTATCACCAGCAACCCGGCGCTGATCTACAAGACGCACATCGGCAAGCTGGACCTCAGCACCCGCGAGAAGAACCCCGGCAAGCACGCGCCCGAAGCCGAAGCAGACGACGACGCAGAAGCAGACGAGAACCCCGGCTTATTCAAGCGCTGGCTGCAAAAGCTGCGCCCTGCCAAGAGCGCTAAGGCCGAACGCAAGCGCCAGACCGCGCTCACGATGAACCTGACCAAGATCATGAAGTATCTGCCCGGTAAAATGCGCGATCTGCATACGTTCATCTCGGCCCATGATTACTGGATGCACAGTTCACCGGAAAACCTGTATCGCATGATGGGCGTCTTTATCGAGCGCTACGTACCCGGTTATCAGGGGCAGGTCGGTGTGCATGAGGCGGTGAAATACCCCGAAGGTGCAATCTATCACCCGGACGCGCCCGCACCCTTTGAGGATGCCGCCGCGTATCGGGCATGGCGCAAAGCACAGGGCCAGCCCATAGACGCCGCAAACGGGCATGTCGGCGTGCTGATCCACCGCGCTATTATCCTCAGCGAAAATACCGCGCACCTGGATGCCCTCATCCGCAAGCTGGAAGCACAGGGCATGGAAGCCCGCACGGTTTATTCGGCGCTGCTGGATTTTCGCCCGTCGATGCAGAAATATTTGTCAGGTGCGGACGATCTGCCCCCGGTGGATGTGCTGATGAATGGCATGGGCTTCCCCCTGGTGGGCGGTCCGGCTGGCGCACGCCCGGAAGATGCTATCGCAGCGCTGCAAAAGACGGATGTGGGCTACTTTGACCTGATTCCGTTGGGCTTCCAGCGCGTTGAGGATTGGCGTGCTGATAATAGCGGCCTGAACCCGATGCAGGTGGCGATGAATGTCGCGCTGCCAGAACTAGACGGCACCGCAGAGCCGATTGTCTACGGTGGGCCGACAGTCGCAGGCGAGAAGTTTATCGCCAACGCGCACGAACTGGATTTAGCAGCGCGGCGTGTGGCGCGGCGCGTCCGCCTGAAGCAAACAGCCAACGCAGATAAGAAAATCGGCGTGGTGCTGTTTAACTTCCCGCCCAACCTGGGCAACGCAGGCACAGCGGCCTTCCTGGATGTCTTTAGTAGCTTGCACCGCCTGCTGCACGAATTGCGCGATCAAGGCTACAGCGTCGAAATTCCAGAAAGCGCCGACGCACTGCGCCGCATGGTCGCAGAGGGCAACGCGCTGCAATATGGCACAACGGGCAACGTGGGCGACCGCCTCAGCGTGGACGACTATCGGCGGCTGTTCCCCTGGTATCACGAGATTGAGCAATACTGGGGCCATGCACCCGGCGATCTGCTGACTGATGGCCGCGATTTTTACATCCTGGGGGCGCACTTCGGCAATGTGTTCGTCGCCATGCAGCCCGGTTTCGGCTATGAACGCGACCCCATGCGCCTGCTGATGGGCAAGAATGCCTCGCCGCATCATGGTTTTGCCGCGTTTTATACCTGGCTGGATCAGGTATACGACGCCGACGCCGTTGTGCATCTGGGCACACATGGCGCGCTGGAATTCATGCCCGGTAAGCAGGTCGGCCTGACTGCCGATTGCTGGCCCGTGCGTCTGCTGGGTGGCCTGCCGAATTTCTACTATTACTGCGTCAACAATCCCAGTGAGGGCAGCATCGCCAAGCGCCGCAGCGCCGCAACACTGGTCAGCTATATGGTGCCGCCGTTGCAACAAGCTGGCTTGTACAAGGGCTTGCGCCGCCTGAAAGACAGCATCGAGCAATATCATAAGCACTCGGACCCCGAACTCGTCGCGGATATTCGCGCACAGGCGCAACAACTCGGCATCGAACCCGACAACGATAACACCAGCGACGATTACATCACCGCGCTGAACCATGAACTGCTACAGGTCGAACAGCGCATGATTCCGCTGGGGCTGCATGTGCTCGGTGAAGCGCCCGTCGAAGCCGAGTTGATTGATATTCTGGCGCTGGCCGTCGCCTTCAATCCGCCGCAGGAGCCGACCACCAGCCGTAAATTGCCCGTGCTGCCTGCGCTGATCGCGTCGGGTCTGGGTGCGGATTACGGGCAGCTACAGGCCACACTGCGCACCGATAGCAGCGCACAGCAGACGTGGGCCACTGTCGAACGCATCCTACGCGAAAGCATCACCTTGTTCATCCGCGCACCGCGCCAACCTGAACTCGATGTCCGCGCAGTAGAAAGCTACCTGCATGAGCAAGCCGCCATCCAACCCGGCTTGCTGGTGAAATTGTGGGCATGGCTGGATGATTTGCTGTACCGCCTGACGCACGATCAGGAAGTGCACGGCCTGCTGCACAGCTTAGAAGGTGGCTACATCCTGCCCTCGCCGGGTAACGATGTCGTGCGCAACGACAAGATCGTGCCGACGGGCCGTAACATGCACGCGCTGGACCCTTATCGTATTCCGACAGCCGCCGCCATCAAGGGCGCTCAAACGCTGGTGGATAAGCTGTTGCAGCGCCTCGCCGCCGATGACAACGGGGACCTGCCCGAAACAGTGGCGATGGTGCTATGGGGTACGGATAACCTCAAGAGCGACGGTGAAGGCATCGCGCAATGCCTGTATCTGCTGGGTGCGCGCCCGTTAGAGGACGAACTCGGCAACATCTCAGATGTCGAACTCATCCCACTGGCTGAACTGGGACGCCCACGCATCGACATCGTGGTGACCATCAGCGGCATCTTCCGCGACCTGTTCCACCACCAAAGCGGCCTGATAGATAAAGCAGTGCGGCTGGCGGCCAGCGCCGATGAGCCGCTGGAGCAGAATTACGTGCGGATGCACACGCTGGAACATGCCGCCACGCTCAGCGCCAGCTTTGAGGAGGCCGCATCGCGTGTTTTCTGCAATGAATCCGGCCAATATGGGGCTAGCGTCAATTACATGGTCGAAAGTGGCAATTGGGAGGACGACAGTGAACTCAGCGACATCTTCATGACGCGCAAATCGTTCGCCTATCGCGACGGCGGCTGGCAGGGTGCACGCGCTGTCATGGAGCGCAGCCTGAGCACCGTCGGCGCGGCCTTCCAGAATATCGACAGCTTTGAGATGGGCATCAGCGACGTAGAGCACTACTATGAATATCTGGGCGGCGTGACGAAAAGCGTGCAGAAGCTCAACGGCGGCAAGCGCCCGCCTGTGATGGTGGCGGATGCTATCTCGCTGGAAGAACGCCTCTCGTCGCTAGAGCAGATGGTACGCCTTGAGTCGCGTGCCAAGCTGCTGAACCCGAAATGGTACGACGCCATGCTTGAACACGGCTATGAAGGCGTCAGCGAGATTCACCAGCGCGTCGACAATACCTACGGTTGGAGCGCCACCGCCGATGCCGTAGAGGGCTGGGTGTATGACGATGTGGCCAATACCTTCATCCTGGATGACGAAATGCGTCAGCGCATGGCCGCAGCCAACCCACACGCTACATCGGGCATTGTGGGCCGCTTATTAGAAGCGCAATCACGCGGCTTCTGGGATGCAGACGAAACGATGATTGAGCGCTTGCGCGATGCCTATGGTGATCTTGAGGATCGGCTGGAAGGCGTCGGCGTATAGCGCCGCAAGGCTGCGATGCGCGGGGATGTCAGGCGAAGATGTCGCTGACCGTCATGCTGAAACCTGGCAGCACATCCCCGCCGGATACCGTCATGTCGCGGCTAAACAGGTCGTTGCTGCCATCAGCGGCGTAGGTCTCGACA
>DAOTTW010000117.1:0-3182 GCA_034437615.1 Anaerolineae bacterium
GGTAGGTATTTGGTTTTTCGTTGTTCCTGTGTGGCGGACGCACCAGTGGCGCGTCCCTACAGACCTGTTGTGAATGATTGCGACCCTGTAGGGACAGGGCACTGACCTGTCCGGGGCGGCGTCAGCCGCCATAAAATACTACCCTTGAGAACTCATTCCTCCTCTCCCACCATACCCAGACAACAATGGAAAGGGTGAAGCAAGCCGTTTAAAGCCCCTCTCCCAGTGCCAAAGGCATGTTCGGGAGAGGGGTTTGGGGTGAGGGCTAAGCAGTTACGCCGCCCCGGACACCCCATTGGGTGTCCCTACGGTTCACAGCGGTTGTGTAGGGACGTGCAATGGCACGTCCGCCGAAATACCTACCCCTGTAAAGGGCTGGGGTGGGGTTGTTTTTAGGCTGGGCTGAGTCGTTACGAAGTCGTTACGAAAGGACTTCAAAGCGACTCAGCCGCAGGTACCGATGAAGCAGCACGAGACAATTGAGCAGTATCTGGAGCGTCATCCTGAGCAAGCGGTAACGATGAACGTCTCAGTCTCAGAGAATTACTCACGACGAAGAAGGACGAAAACGCCATCGCCGCAGCCGCAAACATCGGTATCAGCAGGCCCAACATCGCCACAGGGATCAGGATGATGTTGTAGATGAAGGCCCAGAACAGGTTTTGGTGGATGGTGTTCATGGTGGCTTTGCTGAGGCTGATTGAACGGGCGATGCCCTGCAAGCTGCCACTCATCAGCGTCACGTCGGACGCTTCCATTGCAATATCCGTCCCGGTACCGATGGCGATGCCCACATCAGATTGTGCCAGTGCTGGCGCGTCGTTGATGCCATCACCCACCATTGCCACGCGTGCGCCGTCGGTCTGTAATTGCTTCACGGCGTCGGCCTTATCGCTCGGCAACACGTCGCTGATAACGCGGTCAATGCCGACTTCACGGGCGATGGCCTGCGCGGTGCGTTCGTTGTCGCCTGTAATCATGACAGTTTCCAGGCCAAGCCTGTGCAATGCCGCAATCGCTGCAACGGACTCGGCTTTCACCGTATCTGCGACGCCGAGCACACCCGCTAGCTGACCATCGACCACCACAAAGATAGCTGTACGGGCATTGCTTTGTAGCCGATCTACTTCAGCAGCTAGCGTGCTTGTGTCGATGCCTTGCTCGTGGATGTAGCGCGGGCTACCGATCAGCACCGTTTGACCATCCACCACTGCACGAACACCGAGACCACTTTCAGCCTCAAAGCTTTCCGGCTGTGATAGCGTAATGCCGCGATCCTGTGCGGCCTTCACGATGGCATCCGCAAGCGGGTGCTCGCTGGCACGTTCAGCGCTGGCAGCGATGCGTAGCAACGTCTGTTCGTCGCTGCTATTGGCGGGGATGACATCCGTCAGGGCAGGTTTGCCGCGTGTGATGGTGCCTGTCTTATCAAGCGCGATGGTTTTCAGCTTGTGGGCACGCTCTAATGCTTCGCTGTTCTTAAACAGGATGCCCATTTCTGCGCCGCGCCCGGTGCCGACCATGATGGCTGTCGGCGTCGCGAGGCCAAGCGCACACGGGCAGGCGATCACCAGCACAGCGATTGTGTTCAGCATCGCCTGCGTGATGCCGACCTGACCGACGAACAGCCAGCCGACCAGCGTAATCAGCGCCATGACGATCACAAAGGGCACAAACACACCCGATACGCGGTCTGCGATGCGCTGAATCGGCGCTTTGGAGCCTTGTGCTTGCTCAACCAGATGGATGATCTGCGCCAGGGCAGTTTGTGCGCCGACGCGGGTGGCTTCGATAATCAGGCGGCCCTGCTTGTTGATCGTCCCGCCGATGACTTCGCTACCTGTGGCTTTGTTGACGGGCATACTCTCGCCTGTCAACATGGACTCATCCACTGCTGAACGCCCATCATTCACGATGCCGTCGGTTGGGATGCGCTCACCGGGCTTGACCACCAGCCAATCACCGGGCACCAGATCATCGACGCTGACCTGTTCTTCTGCGCCGTTACGTAGGATGGTGGCGCTTTTCGGCGTCAGGCCCATCAGCTTCCTGATGGCATCACTTGTGCGGCCTTTGGCACGCGCTTCTAGCAGCTTGCCGAGCGTAATCAACGTCAGGATCACAGCAGCAGCTTCAAAGTAATCGTTGGTGCCGACGACATCCGAGAAGCCGAGCAGCAAGCCCAAGAGCACGATGATGCCGTAAAAATACGCGGCTGATGACCCCATCGCTACCAGCACATCCATATTGGCGGTGCCATTGCGCAGCGATTTGATGCCACCGACGATGTATTGGCGTCCGAGCAGCACATAGACGGGCGTGGCCAACGCACCGAACACAAACAGCCAGATGTCGTTCATCAGCCAGGGTACCGCGTCCATCAGGAAGGGCGATGTGTGCATAAAATGGCGTGTCATGCTGAGGATAGACAGCGGCACCGTGAACAGCGCGCCGATCATAACGAGCCGTCGTTGGCGCTGCATTTCTGCGTCGCGGGCGGCGCGTTCAGCATCGGCGGGTGCTTCCATGTTTAGCGTATCGACCACACCGTAACCCGCTTTTTCCACCGCTGCAATCAGGTCGTTACGGCGCACGCTGCCGGGCAGATAGGTCACTGTGGCTTTTTCTGTCGCCAGGTTGACATGCACATCCAGCACGCCTGCTGGTTTGTGTAGTGCGCGGGTCACGTTTTTCTCGCACATGGCGCAGGTCATGCCCGTAATTGGCAATTCCACCTGAGCCGTCGCCACATCGTAACCCGCTTTTTTCACGCTTGCGACCAATGCGGTAAGGTTGGCTTGTGTACCGTCATATTCCACGCTGGCTTTATCCGTCGCCGCGTTGACGTTTGCTGCTGCGACGCCGTCTGTTTTCTTCAAGGCGCGTTCGACGTTGCGCGTGCAGGCCGAACATGTCATGCCCATCACGGGCAATTCAATGTATTGTAGAGCCATGTATGCTGCTGCTCCTTTGGTTAGCGAATGGATGTTGCGATCCATGTTTCAGATGTGATGAGGTGATGTTAAATTACGTGTGCTGACTGTAAATCTTTCGCTCATCTTGCAATATTTAGGGTGTTTCTTTCGGGCGATATTGCACGGCTTCCGCGACGTGGGGCAGTTCGATCAATTCTGTGCCTGCGAGGTCCGCAATGGTGCGGCTCAGCTTCAGGATGCGATGAT
>DAOTTW010000118.1:0-13400 GCA_034437615.1 Anaerolineae bacterium
AATCATTCACAACAGGTCTGTAGGGACGCGCCACTGGTGCGTCCGCCACACAGGAACAACGAAAAACCAAATACCTACCCCTGAAAAGGGGGATTGAGGGGGTGAGGGCCAGTTCGCGGGCAAAATGGGCCTGGCTGAGTCGTTACCTGTAGGCAACGTGCCATAGCCCCCTTCAGGGGGGTTGGCCCTGCGGCAGCCGCTGGCTTTAGCCAGTGGCGACACACACGGACTGGCCTGAGCTAAGCCCAGGGCGCAATGCATTGCGCCCTAACGAATCATCTGAATGCGTTTTGCTTTCTCTATTAAAAATGAAATTGGTGGCTTCAACCACATGCTCGGATATTTATTTCAACGCTTTATTTACATGCTTATCCTGCTGTTGCTGCTGTCGATTGTGTCCTTCACGCTGATTCAGTTGCCACCCGGCGACTACCTCAGCACCCTGATCGCAGGGATGCGTGAACGTGGCATTATCCTCGACCGTGACTCTATCGAAGAGTTGGAGGAGGATTACGGCCTTAACCTGCCCTTTCATGAGCAGTACATCAAGTGGCTGGGCAACCTGCTACAGGGCGATATGGGGCAATCGTTCCAGTACAACGCCCCCGTGAGCAGCCTGATCGGTGAACGCCTGGCGCTGACGGTGACGATTTCGCTGCTGACGTTGTTGTTGACGTATGCCATTGCGATACCCGTCGGCATCTACTCCGCGACGCATCAATATAGTTTCTTCGATTATGTGTTTACGGTGTTTGGCTTCATCGGCCTGGCGATACCGAACTTCCTGTTGGCGCTGATCCTGATGTATCTGGCGTTTCGTTACCTGGGCTGGAGCGTCGGCGGCTTGTTCTCGCCAGAATACCTGATTGCGCCCTGGAGTTGGGGCAAGGTGCTGAACCTGCTGCAACACCTGCCGATACCGATTATCGTGGTCGGTACGGCTGGCACAGCGCGCCTGATCCGTGTGATGCGTGCTAGCCTGCTGGATGAACTGAAGAAGCAATATGTGGTCACCGCCCGCGTAAAGGGCCTATCCGAGCGCAAGCTGCACATCAAATACCCGGTGCGTATGGCACTGAACCCGATTGTCAGCACGCTTGGCTATGTGCTGCCCGATATTATCTCTGGTGCGACGCTGACCGCCGTCGTGCTCAACCTGCCCACGATTGGCCCACTGCTGCTGGAAGCCCTCAAAGCGCAGGATTTGTTCCTGGCGGGCAGCATCGTGATGCTGTTGGGTGCGCTTGGCATCATCGGTACGATTATCTCTGACATGCTGCTGGTTGTGGTTGACCCCCGGATACGGTTTGAGAAGCAATGACATACTATACAGCGCCTACGACAATCCCACCCGAACCCTACGACGAGCCAGAGCAAAACGCAGACAACGCCTATTATATGGCGTCTAGCTGGCAACTCATCTGGCGGCGCTTCGTGAAGCACAAGCTGGCGCTGGTCGCGGCGCTGGTGCTCGCCATGCTCTATATCACCGGGCCGTTGCTAGCGGGCTTCTTCTCCACAGCGGATGTCAGCACGCGGCATCGGGCTTATGTGTATGCACCGCCGACGCCCGTCCACTTCATCCACGAGGGCCAACTGCGCCTGCCCTTCGTCTATGGGCTGGAAGGCACACGCGACCCGGTGACACTTGCGCGCAACTACGCGGCAGACACCTCGCAGCTTTACGCGCTACGCTTTTTCGTGCGCGGCGAACCCTATAAGCTGCTGGGCTTCATCGAGACGGATATACGCTTCATCGGGGTCGAGGAGGGCGGCGCGCTTTTCTTATTCGGCACCGATGAGCTAGGGCGCGACATGTACTCGCGCACGCTGCACGGGGCGCGCATCTCGCTGACAATCGGCCTGATCGGTGTCTTCATCAGCTTCATCTTGGGCTGCCTGCTGGGTGGCATATCGGGCTATTTCGGTGGCGTGCCGGATATGCTCATTCAGCGCCTGATCGAATTCCTGATTTCGATACCGACGCTGCCCTTGTGGATGGCGCTATCCGCAGCGGTGCCGACCACATGGTCGCCGCTAGCCACCTACTTTATGATTACCGTTATCCTGTCGATTGTCGGCTGGACGGGCCTGGCGCGTGTGGTGCGCGGCAAGCTGCTGCAACTGCGCGAAGAGGATTATGTGATGGCGGCGAAGATCTCCGGCGCGACGGATTGGCGCATCATCCGCACGCACCTGCTACCGGGCTTTATGAGCTACCTCATCGTGCATATGACGCTGGCCGTGCCTGCCATGATCCTCGGTGAGACAGCGCTGAGCTTCATCGGCGTCGGCCTGCGTGCGCCTATCGTCAGTTGGGGCGTGCAATTACAGCAAGCGCAAAACGTGCGCACGTTGGCGCTGCACCCCTGGTTGCTGATCCCGGCAATTTTCGTGGTCATCACCGTGTTGTGTTTCAATTTCGTGGGCGATGGCCTGCGCGACGCCGCCGACCCATACGATTAAGGTATTGCCCTGATGAACACCGACATACTCAAAGTGCGCGACCTGCGCACCTACTTCTACACGGACGATGGCGTATTGAAAGCGCTCGATGGCGTCAGCTTCGACATCCGCAGGCGCGAGACACTCGGCGTTATCGGTGAAAGCGGCTGTGGCAAAAGCGTCACGGCACGCTCAATTTTGCGCATCGTACCATCACCGGGCAAAACCGTCGGCGGCAGCGTGCAGCTATTCGCCAGTGGCAAGGGTCCGGTGGACCTGCTGCAACTCAAGCCAACCGGACGGGAAATACGGGCGATACGCGGCAAAGACATCTCCATGATCTTTCAGGAGCCGATGACCAGCCTATCGCCTGTGCATACCATCGGCAACCAGATCGAAGAGTCGCTGCTGTTGCACATCACAAATGACAAAGCCCAAGCCCGCGAAATGGCGCTCGATATGCTGGACCGTGTCGGCATCCCAAAACCCCAAGAGGGCCTGAAAAACTACCCCTTTCAGCTTTCGGGCGGGATGCGCCAGCGCGTGATGATCGCTATAGCGCTGTCGTGCAGCCCACAGTTGCTGCTTGCGGATGAACCCACGACCGCGCTTGATGTGACGGTGCAGGCGCAAATCCTCGAACTGATCAAATCGCTACAGGATGAACTCGGCATGTCGGTCATGTTCATCACACATGACCTGGGCGTGATTGCCGAAGTAGCCGACCGCGTTGCGGTCATGTATTTGGGGCGTATTGTCGAATCCGCACCTGTGAGGGAGCTATTTCGCAATCCACAGCACCCCTATACGCGGGACCTGCTGAAATCCGTGCCGCGCATCGGGCAGAGGCGCGGCCAAGCGCTCCAGACGATCAAGGGCACGGTGCCCATACCGATTAACCTGCCGCAGCGCTGCCCGTTTATGTCACGCTGCCCGGACGCCATGCCCGGCACCTGTGATCGCGCAGTTCCCGCGCTTGAGAACGTGGCCGAAGCGCATCAGGTGCGCTGCTACCTGCACCACGACAAAGACGAGCCGCAACTCACCCCGTCTGACATCTGAACAATAATGCAAGGGCACGACGCATGAACCCACCAAATACACCGCAAACACTGCTAGAGGTCAAGGGGCTGAAAAAGCACTTCCCGATTGAAGCGGGTTTCCTGCGCCGCATTGTGGGGTACGTCAAAGCCGTTGATGACGTAGATTTCTACATCAACGAGGGCGAGACGCTTGGCCTGGTCGGTGAATCCGGCTGCGGCAAATCCACACTCGGCAAGACGATTTTACGCGGTATCAAGCCAACCGCCGGCGAGGTCAACCTGCGCGTTGAGGGCGACATGGTCAATATCGCCCAACTCAAGCCCAAAGCGCTTAGGGCGGTACGACCCTACATGCAGATGATCTTCCAGGACCCCTATTCCAGCCTCGACCCGCGCATGACGGTTTTCGACATCGTCAGCGAGCCGCTGGTCGCCACCAAGGGCCTGAGCGAGAAAAAGCTGAGTGGCAAGGAGCTACAAGACCGCGTTGCCTATCTGATCGAGGTCGTCGGCCTACAGGTGAGGTACCTGAAACGCTACCCTCATGCTTTCAGTGGCGGGCAGCGTCAGCGCCTCGGCATCGCACGGGCACTGGCGACCAACCCACAGCTTGTCGTGGCAGATGAAGCGGTTTCGGCGTTGGATGTCAGCGTGCAGGCGCAAATCCTGAATCTGCTACAAGAGCTACAGCAAGAATTTGAACTGACGTATCTGTTTATCTCGCATGATCTGAGCGTGGTGGAGCATATCGCGGACCGTGTCGCGGTGATGTACGTCGGCAAAATGGTCGAACTGGCCGAGACGGATGAGCTTTTCACGCGCCCCAAGCACCCCTACACCGAAGCGCTGCTATCAGCCATCCCAACCCCAGACCCAGAGGTGAAGATGGAGCGCATTCTGTTGCCGGGTGATGTCGCCAACCCGTCCAATCCGCCGTCAGGCTGCTATTTTCACCCGCGTTGCCGCTACGCCGAGGAGGTCTGCCGCACGACCACGCCCCAATGGGAAGAAGTAGCGCCGGGGCATTATGCGCTGTGCCATTTCGCCAAAGACCTGAATTTACAAGGCGTGCCAGCGAACACATAAGGCCAGAGCAAACTACTATGAACCTGTACCTTGTCATCATCGTTGTCGTCGTCGTGTTTATGGTCTTAATGCGCCTGATCGCCCTGTATGCCGGACGCGCCTTTGACCACAACATCACCGGGCACTTCAGGGCGCTGGAAAGCCTGGTCGAGTATGACAGGCTGCCGCGTGCATGGCGTGCTCATATCACGGCCTTAGCCCAGAAGCCGAATTATGAGCGCAGCGCAAAGCGCTATCTGCTGACGCGGCTCAAAAAACTACGCGCTTTCTTCGCGTCGTATCCCTTCATAGATGCGCCAGAGACGCGGGCACTGCTGCTGAGGCAGCTTGACGACATCGCGCAGCGCTGGCAGCACGCAAATATAAGCGAGATTTTATCCGAGACCAACACCCACATAACCCCACAAGGAGAGCAGGATGGCGAATTCGGGAAGCACGCTGTTGTTACGTAAGGTGCAGGGCTGCCTGTACGGTGCTGCCATTGGCGACGCGATGGGTGGACCCGCTGAGTGGCATTCACCAGAGCAGATTCAAGAGCGCTACGGCACCATCACCGATTTTGTGGAGAACTGGGACGGGCCAACCGACACAGGCAAGGGCGATGGCCGCTACACCGACGACAGCCATATGGTGCAGTTGCTCAGCCGCGCTTACATCGCACAGGGCGATCACCTGGATGCCTATAGCTTTTCGCGCCATATGGTGCCCATGCTGACGGACCCGACGCGCTGGGTGCCCGAACGTGGCCGTCATATGCCCCTGATCGAGCGCCTTTTTTACCCCGAAAAGTGGCTTTACATGCGCTTCCTCGCGAATGCCAACCCCCGCGAGGCAGGCATCGGCAACATGGTGAACTGTGGTGCGGCCATGTATGCGGCCCCAGTTGGCATCGTGAACGCGGGCGACCCCCTGCAAGCCTACCGCGAAGGGCTGGACGTATTCAGCGCACATCAGCATAGCTATGGCCTGGAAGCCGCTGCTGTGATGGCCGCCTGTGTCGCTGAAGCCTTCAAGCCGGATGCGTCGGTTGATTCGATCATTGAGGTGGCGCTAGCCGTCGCGAAGGACGGCACACGCAACGCTATCGCTGCGGTTGTCGAGCTGGCACGTCAGTATGACGACTGGCAAGCCGCCATCGCGCCATTGCGTGCGGTCATGCGGCGCTATGACGGCTCTGCTGAAGATGGCAAGGGTGATCGTGGCAACCACACCAACAACTGGACGCCAAGCCGCGAACACAGCATCGAGGAGCTACCGATTGCGCTGGGCTTCCTGGTCGTGACAGGTGGTGATTATGAGGGCACGGTCTTCGGCGCGACCAACTACGGGCGCGATAACGATTCGATTGCGGGTATGGGTGGCGCGATTGCGGGCGCGTTGCAGGGCGTCGAAGCGCTGCGCCCAAACTGGATAGTGACCATCAACAGCGCGAATCAGATTGACCTGATGCCCCTGGCCGATGACCTGACGACGCTGATTATCAGGTTGCAACAGCAACAAATCACAGCCGCACAAGAACGCGCACGCGCCTTTGATCGCCTGCTGCAAGCAAGCGGTAGCACCACACAATAGCGTGGTCGTGCGTTTTTCATAGCTGACGCAGCAAGCCGCGTCCCTACACAGAACATTATTGTAGGGACGCCATTCTTGGCCTCCGTCAAAAATTAACCGAGATAGATACGCTTGTTCAGGGGCCATCGTAGCCGACGTTACGCGGATGTATGACGCGCATCGGCCTTTCGCGGGTCTGTTCCTCGCGGATGTGGGCGATCAGCCCTGGCAAACGCGCCAGCATGAAGAAGGCATTGCCCAGGCCGGGGTCCACCTGCATATCCAGCAACACGGCGGCAATCGCCCCATCGACATTAAGCGGCAGCGTGCGCTCGGTCTGCTCCGCCAGCGCTTGCACGATAGCGCGTGCCATACGAGTCGCGCCGCCTGCGATGCCCTCGGCCTCGGCCAGCGCCAGCAAGCGCTTTGAGCGTGGGTCGTCGCTGTGGATGCGATGCCCTAAGCCCGGCAGACGGCGCTTTTCTGCGCGATACGTGCGCACCAGATGCGCCGCGCTCTGCTCTATCGTCGTGCCTGCGTGCTGCTGATGATCTAGCGCCTGCTTCAGCATGAGCATACAGGCTTCAATCGCGCCGCCGTGATGTCGATTGATCGACAGCAAGCCCGTCGCCAGGGCCGCATTCAGCGCTGCGCCCGTGCTGGCACTGGTGCGGGCCGCCAGCGTCGAGGGTGGCGTTGCGCCATGATCCACCGACGAGACGAGAATAGCCTCGACCATGCGCCCGACGTTGGGCTGTGGCAATACGCCCATCAGCGCCAGATGCACGACCTGCCCGACGTTGGCCGTACCCATCAGGGATTCAATCGGCTGGCCGCGCAGCCTGATGACGTTGGGCTGAATGTCGGTGATCGCTGTGTGCCATGCGTAGGTATTGCTATCTGGTTGTTTTTTGCTTGTGGGCAGGGATACTGACGCAGAACGCTGACCAAGCGCCTGAGCGACCAGCGCCGGAATATCCGCGTATGACTCTGCGATGTAAGCGCCTGCCTCTCGTAAGCGCTGCACCTTGCCCGCGTGCGTACCCGTGTCGCCCTCGATAATGGCCCCGGCATGGCTGAAGCGCATCCCCTCACGCGCAGCTTTGCCGCCCACGTAAGCAATCAGCGGCTTCGTAAACGCACCCGACGCCAGCAAATCCGCCGCCGTTTCTTCTTGCGAGCCGCCGATCTCGCCATACATCACCACGATTTCAGTCTGCGGGTCCGCTTCAAACAGGCGCAGCATATCCGCATGAGTCAGGCCAACAACGGAATCCCCGCCAACATGGGCAATGGTCGATAAGCCGTGCCCGGCCCTGCTGATGTAATAGGCCATGCTGGTCGTGACGCCACCGCTACGGCTGCTGATGCCAACCGGACCGCGCCGCGCCCATTGCCGGATGCTATCAGCGCGCCCGCCCATCATACCGAGTACGGCTTCGTCAGCGCTGAGCACACCGAGCGTATTCGGCCCGATGAATTGCGCGTTGTGTGCCTCTGCAACGGCGGCGATTTCCAGCACATCATAAAGCGGCACGCGGTCCGGCACGAGCACCAGCAGCTTGACGCCAGCCCCCAGCGCTTCCAGCGCTGCCGCCTTGACCAGTGGCGCAGGCACGAAAATCACGCTGATGTCAAGCTGGCCCTGCTGACGGATGGCTTGCGGTAGCGTGTCATATACGGGCACATCCAGCACGGTCTGGCCGCCCTTGCCCGGCGTCACACCTGCGACGACCTGCGTGCCGTAATCCAGCATCAATTTTGTGCGCGTCAGGCCCTCGCGTCCGGTGATGCCCTGCACCAGCACGCGCTTGCGTTTATCAATCAGTATCGCCATGCGCCCCCCTTAATCATCCAGGCCCACAATTGGCAGATCAATCACCCCGCCCTTGTTGCCCAGGAAATAACATTCGACCTCGCACGCCAGGCATTCCGTACAACCGCCCCCTTTGGCTGCGTCGTGTGTGATATTCAGCACAGGTACATCGTTTTCGAGCGACAGTATCCCCGGCGAGCAGGTTTCAATGCAGATTTTGCTCTCACAACGGCGGCACAGGTCATGGTCCAGCGTCACCGTGCCACCTGTCACCGTCTCGAACGTATACGGGTCTGTCGCGGGTCCGCGTGGGTCGGGCTGCTCAACCTCTGCGGGGCTATCGGCAGCCTCGATCAACTCGCGCAGCGTTGCGGCGCAAGCCTCCGGCGTGTCGTCGCGCCCAAAGGCCCGCACCGGGGCCGGAAAGCTGCCGTTTGCACGCTGCAAGACCTCGATAGCCTGCGCCTCGCTATTGCCGCCAATGCGGATCACCGCCGGAACGCTCAGTTGTGCATCCATGAAGGCTTTCACCAGCCCACGAGCCGAGTGAAACTGCTCCTGGCTGGCGACACCGCTACCACCAGCGAAATAGCCGTCGATATTGGGCTGACTGAGGATAATCCGTGCTGCCCGATACACCTTGCTGGCGGGCGGGTTGCCACTCGTATCCACGAAGTTCGCCACCTGAAAGCCCTGGCTCAGCAGCGCGTCCATGTTAATCATGCTGCCGCCGCCACCCGCGCCATGAAAGCCGACGACACCAGCCCCCTTCGCAAAGCCCGTCTGCATCTGGATGAAGTAGAACGTGCCGCGATAGTCGTCCTTCTCGATCTGCCATGCGATGCGCTCTAGTTTGGTCGGTGGATGGTCGAATTCACGTGCAACGTCGATGTCCAGTTCGGGATGGCGATAGGCGGCGTAGTCGTCAACCGTAAAACGTGCATCCAGCGCGATGACCTCGTTTTCGGCGGTCAGCACAAGCGGGTTGATCTCTGCTGAGCGTGCCTCATATTGCCTTGCAGCCCTGTAGAAATTCACAATGGCGCGGCTTAAGCGCGTGAGCGCTTTACCGGATAGGCCAGCCTGCACGCACAGATCACGCGCTTCGTACTCCTGCACGCCGCGTAAAATAGCGACCTCATGCCGCAGCATGGCGCTATCTGCACGCTCTTCGATGCCGCTGCCACCGGAGCGACTGAGAAGCAGCACGGGCTTGCGGCGCTGACTATCGACAATCAGGCCGAGATACAGCTCTTCGGTGAATGCAAGCTGCTGTTCAACTAGCACCTGCTCTACTGGGAAGCCGTTCAAATCACGCCTTAGTAGCTCGTCGGCGGCATCCCTGGCGGCTGCGGGCGTCTCCGCAAAGCGGATCAGGCCCTGTGCAGCGCGGGAGGTGGTCCACACCTGCGCCTTGACGACGACGGGCGCGCCGATGTCTGATGCAACCGCGTGCGCTTCGTCTGCGCTTTCGGCTATTCTACCCACCGGAACGCCGATGCCGAATTTCTGCATGATCGCTTTGGCTTGATATTCGTGTAGGCGTGCCATGCCGCTAGCCCTTCATCACAGCGCTGACGGTCACGTTTTCGTAGCGCGTGTGCCCGTTGACATTACTCAGGCCGACCTGACCACTGAGATACGGACGCTCGTCATCGGTCCATGTGATTTCCTGCGATGCGTCCTCGCCCGTGACGCTAGCCGTTAATTGGTTGCCAGAAGCCGCAAAACCCAGCACGTAGGCTCTGCCGGCTTCCCATGCAAAGCGCGCCGATGCCACAGCCCGATACGTGCGGTCCTTCTTGTAAATCGTGACCGTATCCCCCACTGACAGGCCAAAGGCATAGCAACGCAATGCCCCCTGCACACGTAGATTAACGCGGTGATGCTCACCCATCAACGGCGTGACTTCGACACGAATATTTGAGTCGCCCCAGTCAATATCGCCCGTGTAGGTCTCGTTTTCGTAGGGGCCGCTGCCATGATATGCGCCGTTTTCCAGCCGCCAGGAACCACGTAAATACGTCCATTGGCTGATGCCGCCTGTTTCTTCGCGCTCATGCGCAAAGGTGGTCTGATAGTCTGCGGTGCCGCCCCAATCCATCCAGCGCAACGCCAATGAGCCGACTTCCCACAATTCACCGACGTTGCGCAGTGTAATGCCGACCCGCGACAGGCACACATCCGACCTGCTTGGTATCTCATAGCTGAGCGTGTGCCACTGCCCCGGCGTTAGCGGCGTGCCTTCGGCCTGATACGCTGTATCGTGGTTGTCGTCATAGGCGAACAAGCCCGCTTTAACGTCTGGTGGTGCATCTGCTGGCAGATATAGCTCGGCGCTGAGCGTCTGGCCGGGGAAGATCAGTGGTGTGAAGGCCGCGCCGTAGTAATTGCCGCTGAGTTCTGAGGGGCGGTAGTAGGTGCGCGTGTAAATGCGGATTTCGCCCTTCTTGTTGAGCTTGCGCACGGCGACCTGTAGCGCTGGCGTGCCATCAGATAGCACGGTTTGCTGCACATGAATCGGCCTGCCCTTTTCGCCCTCTGCCACAAAATTCTGTGTGGCGGTGGGATACTGAAAGTGAAGGCGGGGGCGCTGCGGTGCGTCCATGCCCAGTAAGCGCCGTGCAGCCGTACCGAACACATCCGCGCATTGCGAGACAGTCAGGATGTTGCGCGTACCGATCAGGCTGGCGGCAATCACCAGGTCGTTGATGCGCTCACGCCAATGCGGTGCGATGCCCGCAACGCCGACCATCACGCCCAGTATCGCGCCGACGTTGCCGACGTTGCAATCGGTATCCCAGCCGCACATGTTGGTGATTTGCAACGTCTTGCTGAAATCACCCTCCCCGTACAGCAGGCCGAGTGCGATCACGCCAGCGTTGGGGATGATATGCACGACGCCCGAATACTTGTCATAGCCGAAGTGCGCTTGCAGGTGCGCGAAGGCAGCACGCCAATCATGCGGATGGTCGGCGTGGTAACCCAACATGGCACGCACCACCCGCGCATACTCAGAATCCGGCGGCACGTACTCCAGGCCCACTTCGATCAGTCGGCGTGGGTCGCGCTCGCTGAAGGCAGCCGCAGTCATCGCAGCCACGAAGCGCCCGCCGTTGATGCCGTCGCCAGCGTGCGTTACGCTGGACGAAGCCGCCGACATATCGGCAGCGCGTGCAGGCTGGCCTGGCGCGACCAAGCCCCAGATGTTGGCGAAAATTTGGCCGCCGATCTGCTCTGCGATGGTCGCGCCGTTCATAGCAATCGACCCGGATAGCGGCGCTTGGATGCCGTGCTTCAGGTTGATGTAGCCTGTTTCCTCGCTGGAAATGCCGTAACCGCCCCACCAGAGCGTGCCATGACCATCCGCGATGTAATTCAGCATCGTGTCGCCGCATTGCTCTGGCGTCAGTTCGGCAGGGTAGCCGTAATCTTCCAGGGCACGGACCTTGAGCATCGGCACGGCTGTATCATCGTCAGGCTTGAAGATTTTGCCGCCATCCTCCGTCACATAGCCCGTCAGTTCACCGAGATGGTCGCGGATTTCCTCATAGGTCCAGTTTTCCAGTGGCGCACCGAAGCGCACACCGATACATTTGCCAAGCCAGCCAGCATAAACGCGCTCGTCATAATCCGACGGTAGCCTGTTTGTCGCCATTATATTATTCCTATATGTTATTAAATAGCCATGCAGCAAAGTTTTTTCGCCTGGCCCTGAAAGTACACCCCTCTTGCGCATCTCAGGGCTATTGCCGTCCACGCTTTTCTATGGTGCTACCAGTCCGGGAACGTTCCCAATGTATGGCGCAGAGAATACCTCAGACTTGCTCGGTTGTCAAACACAGCACTTTCAGAAGTCAGGTAGGTATTGACTGATGGGTCGCTGGCTTTAGCCGGTGGCGACACACACAGACTGTCCTGAGTCGTTACATTTTCACCGCCCACGTTTTCCTGTGGTGCTACCCTGCTGTGCGCTACCTACTTGAATTGTGAAGATTCGCTTAAGCAGATGGCGCAAATCAGAGGGCGTTTCTTAAACAAAATTCTATCTTTTCATCAAGGGCGTTGGTTAACCTCTGCCTCGGAGTATAGAACCAACAAGGAGCAAGATTGATGAAAAACCGTTTAATTGCAGTACTCGCCGCCCTGGTGCTGATCGTGGTATCCTCGATCAACATCATGGCACAGGACGAAACCATTGTTGATGTCGCCGCAGGCAACGAGGATTTCTCGACGCTTGTGAGCCTCGTTGATGCCGCTGGCCTGGTCGAAACACTCAGCGGTGAAGGCCCCTTCACCGTATTCGCCCCGACCAACGACGCCTTCGCCAAACTATCCCCCGTGCTGGTGGACTACCTGGTAGCGAACCCGGATGCGCTGACGCAGGTATTGACCTACCACGTCGTCGGTGCCAGCGTTATGTCCGGTGATCTGGCCGAGGGTCAGGTAGAGACACTGGATATGGGCAACACAGTCGATGTCGCCCTGCCGGAAAGCGGCCCGCGCATCAACAACGCTCGTGTTGTGATTGCCGATGTCGCAGCCAGCAACGGCGTTATCCACGCCATCGACACCGTGCTGCTGCCGCCCGTTGAACTGCCCGCCGTTGATCCGCTTGCGATCACCGAAAACATCATCGGCGCTGGTAGCTCCACCGTCTTCCCGCTGACCGAGCGCATGGCTGACCTGTTCAATCAGGATGGTTACGCCGGTACGATCACCGTAGACAGCATCGGCTCTGGTGCAGGTTATGAGCGCTTCTGCGTCAACGTCGAGAGCGACGTTCAGAACGCCAGCCGCGCCATTCGCCCTGAAGAGGTCGAGTCCTGCCGTTCCAACGGCATAGAACCGGCTGAATTCTTCGTTGCCATCGACGCGCTGGCGATTTCGGTGAGCGAAGACAACGACTTCGTTGACAACCTGACGTTGGAGCAGGTCGCTCAGGTCTTCTCCGGTGAATTCCAGACCTGGGACGAGATCAACCCGGATTGGCCCGCAGAAGAAATTCGCCTGTTCAGCCCCGGTAGCGATAGCGGCACCTACGACTACTTCGTTGAAGAAATCTACGACGAGGACGAAGGCCCGATCCAGAACGCGCCTGGCATCCAGTTCAGCGAGGACGACAACGTGCTGGTGCAGGGCGTCCAGGGTAGCCCCAACGCCATCGCCTACTTCGGCTATGCCTACTTCCAGGAAAATGAGGATTCGCTACGCCCCGTCGCAGTTGAGGGTGTCATCCCCAGCGAAGAGACAGGCATCACCGGCGAGTACCCGCTGAGCCGCCCGCTGTTCATCTACAGCGCGCCCAGCATCATGCAGGAAAAGCCGCAGGTTGCCGCCTTCGTCAACTACTACTTGCAGAACGCGAACCCGCAGTTGGGGCCGGATAGCGACCAGATCGGTTACATCCCCACCGGTGAGTACGTCGGGCGCTTGAACGCCTGGACATGGATTGCCGC
>DAOTTW010000119.1:0-3368 GCA_034437615.1 Anaerolineae bacterium
GTATCGGCATGAAGTCGTAGCGGGCGAAGTAATCGCGCAGTTGCTTGACCTTCAAGAGTGGCTCACTTTCGGGCCACACAGTCGCCCAGCGCTCATTATCACGACGTTGCAGGAAAATCGGATCGAGACGTTCCAGCAGACGTTCTTCAGCATTGAGCTTGTTCCATACACGCCCAGCCAGCGTATGCTGGCCTGCCTGATAGCTGCCCTTGGCGAATTCCTCGCTAACCCAGAGTTGGCGCTGATTGCTGTCTGGCTGCTTGGGTGCCGGTGCGATGACGACTGTGTAGGCCCCCCAGATCGCCGCAGGCAAGTCTTGCTGTGAGTTCTTGTACTGCTTCTCGAATTGCTCGCGCTGCGCGTCGTTGAGCTTATCCCGATCAATTCTGTAAATCTCATCCAGGGCCAGACGACGCACCGCAGCCGCCTGGATAGTCTGGACACCCGTGTGCGTGGGCACGAGGAAGACCAGCGTATTGCTGAATTGTCGAAACGTCCCCGTCCCATTGCTGAGGATCGTGTCGATGTAGCCTTCGGTTTCAACCCGTGTCGCATTATCAGCATTGGGGTGCCAGTAGCGCTCAAGTGGCGCGATGACCAGCTTCAGGTTACGGTTATCCGTTACATCGCGTGGCCCCTGCGCCCAGACATAAACTTTTGCGAAGCCTGCACGACCTTGCATGTTTTCGATCTCAGCTCGGATGAGTTGTCGCACGGCTTCTTTGTCGCGCTTGGCTGTTTCGACACGTTCGACCAGCATCTTGTTGAGGTTGGGCGTTACGGAGACATAATACTGGCGTTCTTCCCGCATCAGATAGAACAACTGGCGCTCAAGCTTGTCCAATGCGTCGGTAGCCACCGATGGAATCAGCGCTGGCTCGAGTGATGACAGCCACATCTGAGGCTGTGTTGCCGACGGGCGCCGTTCGCCACCGGCGTGGGAATACAAGAAAACGGATGTCGCCAGGCCTTCAGCGACACCAAAGCGCTGATAATCACCGCCACTGACTGCGTCGATGCGCGTGGCTTTCGAGTCGTCCTTACCTGCGATGTCGGAGATAATCGCGGCCTCGTACCCTCCTTGATTATCGACATGAAAGAGCAACTCGTTACGCACATTGGGGTCGCTCAGCGGCACGTCACTCGGTTTGATGAGCAATTCGTTATGCACATTGCGATACAGGGCGCTGACCACCAGCGCCATGAAGCGCAGCACGCCGCGTGTCTTCTGGAAGCCAGGGATTGACCCCCAGCGGTCGCGCATGATGTCCACCAACTCCGGGTGGAAGGGATAGGACTGCACCATAGCACGGCTGTATTCAGGGGCCGACGCTTTATCTGGGAACAGGTCTGGGTGCTTGCGGTACAGGTCATCCGAAAACACCTGTGCGAGCTGCTCGTGATAGACGTCATCGCCCACATTTTCAAACAGGCGACGGCGCAGGATCTCGTAGATTTCGACGTTTTCTGCGACGACTTCGGTGCTTTCGACACGTTCGAGGATGCGTTCCAGCGTTTCATACAACTCCGCGGCCTGATCGCCAAATTGCTCCTGACGACTGCTGGTGAGCGTCATGACCAGCAGACAATCGGGACGATTACCAACCGCCTGACTGAGTGCTTTGAAGAACGCATTCATTTGATCCACCAGATAACCGCGCCCTAACTGCACGTTAGCGGCTTTGGTGGCGTATTCGAGCGTCTCGTCGATCAGGATTAGCGAGGGGCCAGCGTATGCCAGCATGTCGGTCAGATCGGATGAGCCGGGGGCTTGATTACGCTCATCCAGGTCGCGCATTAGCTCGTAGACCTCAGCGCCGCCTAGTTGGTAGGCGATTTCACCCCATAATGTATGGAGCTTGACGCCGCGCTCTGGATGACGCGGATTGCCCGGCGAAAGCGCGGTGCCGTCGATGATGGCGACGTTGAGCGCTTCTGGCAGCGTCTCGATCTCGGCATCGGCTATCAGACGCTTGATCTCCGGGAATTTGTACGCCAGACGGTCATAAGCGCGGGCCAAATGCAGCATCGCCAGCATGGTATGCGTCTTGCCGCCGCCAAACGTCGTAAACAGGTTGACGACAGCGTTTGTACCGGGCTGGCCCGCCAGCCGCCGCAGCATATTCTGAAGTTGCAGGCGTAAGCCGCGTGTGAGGTACGTCCGTGAGAAAAACACTTCCGGGTCTTGATACTCGCTCTTCGCTCGCTCGCGCTGCACCTCGCCCAAATCCGCTGCGAAAACGTTCAGATCGAAGTTGCCCTCGCGGATGTCACGGTGAGGCGTCGCGACCTGAATCCAGGGCTTGAGCGGGCCGACGTGGAGCGGGATTTCTTTGGGACGCGGAATACGAGCGGTCTCTATCAGGAACAACTCGAACTGTGAGACAGCGTAGGCCGCTTCTTCCTGTGATGGGTAATAGTCCTTGTGGGTGCTGTTGTTGCGGATGTGCCGCATCCGGTCCAGTGCTTCAACCGAGAAGAAGCGCGTCTTTACGTCCGGCAACTGTCCCAGCAGCTCCATCACGCCGCGTTCTTGAAAAACCTGTACAAGTTCGACTGTCGTGAGCTTGTTAACCTTTTTGCCCGGTGCGATGCGCTGTATAACCTGTTCCAGGTATGTTTTGTCGCCCCTGTTGCCGTGCGCATATAGTTCAGTCAGTAAATCGCCTAAGACATGCTCTTGAGCGTCGCCAACTGTCTTGAGGGCTTCCTTGTACATCCCATTTTGAAACGCCTTGCGCGCGCTTTGCACAGCACGCCTGTAATCCATCGGCATAACGGCTACGACTCCTCACCAAAATCATGATCTATGAACATCATTTGTTGGGCTGATGGTGGGCTGGGCAGCTCGCCCTGCAAAAAGCCCTCGTAAAGCTGTTTCTCCTTGTCGCCATCCGGCAGCACGTTGACCAGTGCCTGCGCCACCGCCCGCATCGGCTCGACCCGCGTACCGATGTGTGTGGCGACGTAACGCGCCAATTCGTCGCGCCGACCAGCACGCCACAGCAGCGCTGAGCGATGCACCATGTCAATCAGCATCGCGGGCAGGCCATCCCGACCCGGCTCACCCAGGTGGATGTTCTGCTCGCGCTCATAGGGGCCGAGCAACGCGACGCTGCTGCCGCTTTTCTTGAGCACGCTGCTGCTGTGCATGAGCGCGTCCACCTCGGCACCGAGCGCCATCGCCATGCGCATCCCGTCGTCGAACTCGATCTTGTTCTTGCCATACGACCAGCGATACATGATGTAGAAGCGTGTCGCCGCGTCGAAGGGACCGAAGGCGGCTCCCCCGTTCATCACCTGAGACAGCGCGTAGTCCGCGACCTCCTGCTGCACGATGTCCAGCAGTTCCGCCACCGTGACCACAT
>DAOTTW010000120.1:0-2793 GCA_034437615.1 Anaerolineae bacterium
GCACAGGACGACCTACCCAGTTTTGACGAATTGCCGCAAGAAGAATGGTCGCTGCTGCTGGCCGGTGGGGATACAGTCTGTTCCAATGGCACGCCATACGCTTTTTTCGTGCGTCCAGCCGACCCCGACAAGCTGATGGTGCACATGCAGGGCGGTGGCGCGTGCTGGAACGACGCGAACTGTGATTTTCAAGGGGGTGAATCAACCTACGACCCCTTCACGGATAGCTTCGACAATCCGGCGATATTGTCCGGCATCTTCGATTATGACAATGCCGAAAACCCATTTCAGGATTACACGACTGTGCTGGTTACGTATTGCACCGGCGATACACATATCGGCAATGCAGCGACGGATTACGAGAACAACGGGCGTGAATACACGATACAGCATCGCGGCTACGCTAATACGCTGGCCGTGCTGGATTGGACGTTCGCTAACGTGCAAGCCCCCGACAGCGTTGTGATGACGGGCTGTAGCGCTGGGGCGGTGCCATCCCCTGTTTATGTGCCCTTTCTAGCAGAAGCGTATCCCGATGCACGCATCGAACACATGGGGGACGCCGCCGGAGCTTACCGCGTGCCGGGTGTATTCCCGACCTTTGCATCCTGGGATAGCGCCAGCATCATGCCACCACAGATGAACGTCAGCAGCAATCAAGATTTGACCATGCATGGCATCTATCGAGCGGCAGCGCAGGCGCTACCGGATGTCACATTTACGCAGGTGGACGCGGCTTACGATGAGACGCAGGCTTTTTTCCAGGGTTTGCTCGGCGCTGACCCAGAACTGAGCGTGTACGACACGCTACAGGCCAACCATGAGGACATCCGCAGCACAGGCGTCGATAACTTCCGCGCCTACATCGCCCCCGGCGAAAGCCACTGCATCACGATTCGGGACGCTTTTTACGAAGTTGAGGTCGATGGTGTGCGTCTGGTTGATTGGGTGGCGGATTTAGTGGCAGGCGAAGCGATAGACGACATCACCTGCACCGATTGCCGCGACTAGAAACCAAGCTCTGACGCCAGCCACGCGGCCAGCACCGCGTTACCGTGTGGGTTCAGGTGCATGTCATCACTGTAGTAGAGCGCTTCGTTTTGGGCGGCGCGTGCCCGGAAAACCTCAAGCGGGTCCAGGCAACGCAGGGCCAGCGCGTCGCATAGGTCATGCATGGCTGCGCGTGCGCTGGCTAGCCTGTCAAGCGCAGCAGCGCCCATGAGCGGCTCGGTTAGCTCGCGATAGACTTCTTCACGGGTGGGGATCATCACGACGACGATTTCCCCGCCCCACTCGGCAACGGTCTGCTGAGCGGCTGCAAATGCCTGCTGCGATAGCTCATAGCCGATCTGATTGCGCTCGGATGCCATATCCAGGGCGCGTTGCTCGTATTGTGCGCCGAAATATAGCACGTTGTCGCCATAGCTCGCGCTGTAGCGCATGACGAATTCACGCTCACCCGCAGGCAAGCCACCCCACTGACCGGTTAGCACCTGCTCTGTGACGGCGTAGGCGACTGAGTTGTTTTGCAGCCAGGTAAGCAGCGTATCTGCTGGCGGCGCGTCATCAAAGGGCGTATCGGGCGGCAACGGGTCATCCAATCCATCTAATTCATGCAATTCATCCAATTCATCCAATTCATCTAATTCATCCAATTCATCTAATTCATCCAATTCATCACGGAAGAGCGCCAGCCCATAGTCGTCGTTGAAGTCATTGCCGAAGAACTGCCAGATGACCAGCGGCGGTTCCATCGGTGCGCCAAAGCCCTGCAACATGCGCAGATGGCTGGTCGTGCCCGTGACGGGTTGGCTCAGGTTGACGATACCCAGGCCCGTTTGCGCTTGCAGGCGGTTCACCCAGCAATCAGCACGCTCCGTAAAGCACAGGCCGAACGAATCCCCGACGACGACAGCATCCACGCGATAATTTACGGGGCGGTTACGCACGCCGATGCCCGCGCCAGCCCATAATTCAATCGTGCTCAGGCGAAAGCTGACGTTCGCACTGCCGTATTGCAGGGCGTTATCCAGGCCCGGACGCAACGCATAGTAGTGGTCGCGGTTCTGCTGCCAGGCCGGGGACCAGACCTCAGCATAAGCCTGCCCGGTGGTCACGCGCCGCGCTGTGACCTGCAACGGCTCTGGCAATAGCGGCGCACTCAAGCGCAGCACGATTTCCAGCAACACAGCGATCACGACGGTATTTAGCAGGATGAACCCTGCGATTTTTGCATATTTCAGGGTGATTTTAGATGCTTGCATGTGGGGCATGATAGCCACCTGTCAGGCAGAATGCAATGCAAGCCGCCTATCATTTTGCCGACGCTTTGCCTATACTCGTGACGCAAGCATTTTGCATAGTTATCTCTGGTCAGGGGGACGTGATGCCCACACAACACGCGGTTGAATTGCAGCAGGAACGGCTGTATGAGGCCGAAAATCTGCGCGATGAACTCGAAGATGCCGAAGCGACGGTTTTGCTGAAGTGGGGCATGGAGCGCATCGCAGGCTTTGCCCAAGACACAGGCGACGATGAAGCGTTCGAGGATGCCTGTAAATCGCTGCGTGGCTTGCTCAAGTACATTAACCGTTTCGTGGGCAAGCGGCCACAGGCCGACGCCGAGACACAGGCGAAATACATGGGCTACGTCGGGCGCTTCCTGGAGCCGCTCGGTTATACACAGGTCAGCGAGGCGCAATTGATGCAAGCGCTGCCTGCTGACCCTGCCGATCAGATGGGTGCATTGAACGCGATTTTGGGGCTGCTTACGCCCGAACAGGACGATGCAGC
>DAOTTW010000121.1:0-41122 GCA_034437615.1 Anaerolineae bacterium
CAGAAGGACGCCGAACTCGTGCAGCAGTTGGCCGAGGACGACTGATGCACGAATGAAAACAAATCGATATGATCGTAGGGACACGGCTTGCCGTGTCCGCCATCTGCGGACGCCAAGAATGGTGTCCCTACAAAGATCGTCTGAATCCGTTTTGATTTCCCCATGATGCTATGCTCTCGTGCGGAATACCCAACACAATCTCGGCTAAAGCGACTGTTGCCGTGTGCCGTTCTTCGCTTATACTACGCAACATGTTAAAGCAGCTTTACCTCACTATCACAAGCATCATCGCAATCGGCTTATTGGCTGCTTGTCAGCCAGAAGTGACCGTCAGTGGGCCACCCACTGCCATCCCATTCCCGACGATGACGGTGGGCAGCGCCGTGCGCGGTGATCTGGAACTGGCCAATATGCGGCAGGGGCCAGACGCCGCCGACAGCCCCGCAACAGCCGTTGCGCGGGTATCCCGCCCGACGCCCACACCGAATTTAGCCGCGTGTCCGGCAGTGCTGGAAGGTGTCACACTGGCAGATCAACCGAGCACACGCCAAGCCGCCATTGACGCCATCCTGGGTTATCTGAACACAGGCGGCGACTTGCCGACCCTGCGCGCTGCGCTGCGTGTGGACTGGGAAGCGCTGGGTGAGACGGGCTACGTGCGCGGGGATGTCGATCTGACCGGCGAGGGTGAACCGGAGGTCATCATAGGCATGACCGCGCCGGGCGATGTCGGTATCGCGTTGCTGCTGGTCTGTGAAAGTGGCCGCTACAGCCCGCGTATCGAATTGGTTGCGGATGGCCTGGAACCGCCCCGGCTCACATGGTTAGGCGATATTAACAACGATAACCTGCCCGAAGCCGTGCTCTCGCGGCGCATCTGCGCGGATGCCGAAGCCTGCGAATTTGAGACGCTGGTACTAAGCTGGTCGGAATCCGTCGGGCGGCTGGTCAATCTGCTGGATGATCGCCTGATTAGCCTGCAACCGCCGACCCTGCGCGATACGGATAACGACGACGTATCAGAACTGGTGATTAATCTGGATACACGCGGCACGTCCGCGACCGGGCCATTGCGTACAGGCATCAACATTTACGATTGGAACGGCAGCGTTTACACGCTATCCATCATTCAGCTTGATGCGCCGCAATATCGCATCCAATTTGTACATCAGGGTGACGCCGAGTTTTCACGTCAGAATGTGGACGCCGCCGCCAATCTGTATCGGCAGGCACTCGACGCGGACGGGCTGCGCTACTGGTTCAATGATGGGCCGACTGTCGTTACGAGCTACGCGATTTATCGGCTGATGCTGGCGACGGCTTACGGCGGTGAGGAGCGGGCAGAATCCTATGCGAATGCGCTTGCACGTTTGCGGGCGGCATTCCCGCCGGATACAGCAGACAATTTGCCGATATATGCACGCATGGCGTACACCTTCGGCAACACGCTATCCGAGACGGGCGACCTGCATCGGGCGTGTGTGGCGGTGCAGAATATCGTCGCACAGGATGAAAATGCGGACGCGCTGGCCCTGTTGAATCGCTATGGCAGCCGCAGCCCGACGTATACGCCGCTGATGCTGTGCCCATATTAGGTCGTGTTGATATTCGAAATTTTGACTTCATTGGAGACCAAAATGGCCCAAAACGTAGGGGCATAGCACGCTGTGCTCTGGGTTCAGCACGCTGAACCCCTACAATTACGGTGTTTTTGGGTTCAATCTCATGAACGTCAACAGAACCCAATTGCAAATGCATTTTATCAATGAAATATATGAAAGAAGGCGAACCATGTCCGAGTTATTGCAATATTTTGAAGGCCAGCAAGCCGCGATGATCGAATTGCTGACGGAATTGGTCAACCACGAATCCTTTACGCAGGAAAAGGCGCTGGTGGACCAACTAGGTCATTATATGGATGGCCAGTTTAACGCGCTTGGTGCCTCATCCATCGCACGCATAAGGCAGGAACATGTTGGCGATATGCTGCTGGCGAAATGGCACGAGCAAGCCCCCGGCAAGCCGATTCTGTTCCTGGTGCATATCGACACGGTATGGCCAACGGGCACGCTAGCACAGCGCCCCGTGACCATCAAAGAGGATGGGCGTCTGTACGGGCCGGGTGCCATCGACATGAAGGGCGGCATCACTATTGCGCTGACGGCGATACGTGGTCTGCGCGAAATGAACATCATGCCAGAGCGCCCCATCTGGCTGCTGATGACCACAGATGAAGAGGTTGGCAGCCGCTATTCAGAGGACGCCATTAAAGACGTTGCCAAAGATTGCGGGCTGGTGCTGGTGATGGAACCAGCCACGAAAGAGGGTGCGCTCAAGACGTGGCGTAAGGGCGTGGCGACGTTCGCTTTATCGGTTAAGGGCCGCCCGTCTCATGCAGGCAATGCGCCGGAGCAGGGCATCAACTCTGTGATTGAGTTTGCACAACAGGCGCTAGCGATCAACAAGCTGAACGACCTCAAGAACGGCACGTCTGTATCGGTGACGATGGTCGAAGGTGGCTCCGCTGGGAACGTTATACCGGAGCGCACCGAAGCCTACATCGACGCACGCACTATGACCGTGCAGGCGTTCAATCAATTGACTGAAACGCTCAGCGATTTGCAGCCCTTCATCCCCGGCGCAGAGGTAACCGTCACCAACAACCACTATCGCCCACCGATGGAACGGCGTGAACAAGTCTTTCAGCAGGCACGCGCCATCGGGGAAAAGTACGGGTTAACCGTGCGTGAAGATGGTAGCGGCGGCGGCAGCGATGGTAATTTCACGGCGGCTATGGGCATCCCGACGTTAGATGGGCTGGGTCCACAGGGCGACGGCCTGCACGCGCTGCATGAGCATGTAGTTATCAGCAGTTTGCCACAACGCGCTGCCCTGGTCGCTGGCATCCTCAAGGATTGGCAAGTCACAGTATAGAGAAATCAAAACGGATGCAGATGATTGTTGTAGGGACGCCCGATGGGGCGTCCGCCTAGAACCAGCTTATGCAGAGGTGGCGTCCTCGCCACCGAGCAGCCACGCCAACGCCTCGACCTGCTGCCCCTTGAAGAAACGCCGCTGATTGTTGAGCTTGAGTAGCCCGAAAAAGCGCTTCATCACCTCAATAAAGCGGCTCTGATCGTAAATATACGCAGCGCGTATTTTCGGCGGTTCTGGGTTTGCAATCTGCGGCTCTTTGAACAAACGCGCTACCGCGTTCAGCGTGTAGGTAAACGGCGGAATCCCCATCGGGCGCAGGTCTACCAGCATCAGCAGCGTCTCGTCGCGTGGCTGCTGATGTAGCACCTCGCGGAACTGCTGGATGAATTCATCAACGGTTTCTTCATCCGCGTAATGAAAAATAAAGGCGTGCACATCATTGTTCAGGTAATGCCGATGCACACACCTGGCGCGTACAGACACCATGGTACCTTCTTTAACAAATTGTCATTCCAAAAATGTAACAATAATTTAACGCTAAATCAATGGTTCTAAACTCACTTATAACCGTATGACAATCAGACTATGACGCTTTAGGGGCCTGCTGTGTTGAGCAGCGCCTCGCGTGTGGTAATGCCCCGCATGGTGACAATAAAATCATGTAAATCTGTGCTTTGTTCGCGGATTTGGCGAATCGCTGGCCCGATGGGGTCTTCGCCACCGACACCCGGCACACCACCCGCCTGATAACCCCCGTAAAAGGCAAAATACGCTTGATTGATCTTGCGGATGGCGTAGCCGTTGGCGTAGAACAGTTCGCGCCGTTCGGCCATGTATGCCTCTGCTGCTGCTATTTCACCCGCGTTCAGCAGTGCATCCACCGTAATGCGCGTCTCGTGCATTGCCTCACCAAAATCAAAGGCTGCGGGTTCGGGGGTAGTTGCTTGTGCTGGCTGTTCTGGCGCTGCTGTTGGCGCTTCTGCTGTCACCAGTTCGGGATAGTAGCGCCTGAGTACCTGGCGTGTAATTTCCTTGCCGAATAAATCGGCTGTCGTCTCGTTAATGGTACGTGCAGCGCCGCTGAAGCCGTCCACCGTGAAGTAATGGATGCCCAACGGAAAGAAGAACAGATAGTGGTGCAGCCATTCGTGCGCAAATGTCTCGATCAGCAACGGGATAGACGCATATTCCAGCACCATTGCCGGATACAGCGCGATGCCGCCCAACGGCACAATCAGCGACGAGACGTTATAGCGCTCATCAATGCGTGCTTCAATCGCTTCAATCTCATCCACAGGCAGCGGATACAGATTCACCGACACATCCATGCGGATTTGGTCACGGGGCGATGTCACCAACAGATTCGGCACCTCAGTCATGTGCATAGCCATCGGCGGCAGCAGTTGGCCCAGCGTGCCAAAGCCGGCATCCACCATCACAGCCGCCACCTGCCCCTCGATGATGGCTTCTGCGGTTAACTTGCGTTGATTAAGGGTCTCACGCAGGGCATCGCGTCGCTGGCGTAATGCTGCACTGGCGTCGTCGGCATCTGTAATGGCTGGATCGGTGTATAGCTGCCGGATTTCAGCTTCTAGCCTGCGCAATTGCTGCAAATCCGCGACGTATTCGCGCACAAAACCAGAGCGTGCCGCTTCGCTCATGAATGGGTGCTGGCCGTGCAACGTCTGACCTGCTTTCGCTAGGATGGCCTGCACCTCCCAGCCGAAATAATCGAATTGGTGCGCACTGACCTCATACGCGACCTTGTGCCACAGGTCGTTTAGCGTACCGGAGCGTTGCACCATAAAGACGATCAGCATACCATAAAGTATTAGTGCAAGGCCATAACGCCAGATCCAGCGCAGACTAGTGCGCACGTGCTGCCAAATTTTCATGCTATTTTATTTCCTGAGTCAAAAACAGCGCATTACGTCTATTGTACGCGATGCGCTGTATCACGCGCACGATGATTGACACACGGCCTGCATTGCGTACAATACTATCTGTACATGCACATATAAGCGTATGAATCCATCTCGCGATCCTGTGCAATGGATGACGATTTACGCTATACATCCGTATAACTATCAAAGAGGGCGAGCAGACAACCATGAGCGGCAAAAGTAAGACACAAAATATGATCGAAACGCAAAACCTGCGCAAGACCTTCAAGGCAGGTGACGGCAGCGAGATTCAGGCCGTCAAAGGGGTGAACCTGACCATCCGCAAAGGCGAAATTTTCAGCTTGTTAGGGCCAAACGGTGCAGGCAAGACGACGACCATTTCCATGATTAGCGGCCTGATCCAACCCACAGAGGGTGACGCGCTTATCGGTGGCCATTCCATTACGAAAGAACCGATGGCAGCGAAAAAACTGATGGGCGTGGTGCCGCAGGAAATCGCGCTGTATCCCGAACTGACCGCACGCCAGAATTTAGAGTTTTTTGGGCGCATGTATGGCATGGGCGGCAAAGAATTGGCGTCGCGTGTGGATGAAGTGCTGACATTCATCGACCTGACGGACCGCCAAAAAGACAAAGTAGACACGTATTCCGGCGGTATGAAGCGCCGCGTGAATATCGGCATCGGCTTGCTGCACCGTCCGCAACTGATTTACATGGATGAGCCAACCGTCGGCATCGACCCACAGAGCCGCCGCCGCATTCTGGATACGGTGCTGCGCCTGCGTGATGAATTCAATATGACTGTGCTCTATACAACGCACCTGATGGAAGAAGCGCAGCAGCTCAGCGACCGCGTGGGCATCATCGATCATGGCGAGATTATCGCGTTGGGCACACAGGACGAACTCACCGAGCAGGTCGGGCAGGAGGACCGCCTTTTGTTCAGCGTGGAAGATCAGCCTGTGGATGAAGCCCTGTTGCGCCGCATCGAAAACGACGTTGCGGGCGTGACCCATGCCGAATACGAGCAGATTGAACTGGCGAGCCTCATGCAACCAGGAGGCACGGCAGACGCAGCCGAGGCAAGCGCACAGGATAGCCGCCCTACATCCACGCTGGCGGCGGTGCGACCCGGCCAAACCGTTGACGGCACCATAAGAGTCTTAGCGCACAACGGGCGTAAGGCGCTGCCGCGCATCCTGAACATCATCGAAACATTTGACGTGGAAATCCGCTCCGTTGAAGTGCGTGAACCGGACCTGGAAGCGGTTTTCTTGCACCTGACCGGGCGTGCCCTGCGCGATTAGAAAGGCGATAGAACGACGATGCAACGCTTACGCTACCTGGCCTGGAAAGAAATTTACCTGACATACACGGACCGCAGCACATTGCTGTATATGTTTGCCACCCCGCTGCTGATTTCTAGCCTGATCGGGCTGGTTTTCGGCGGCCTCAGTGGTGGTGAACTGACCTTTGAAGATATTCCGGTTGCCATTGTCAATGAGGACGATGGCAGCACCAGCAACGGACAAGAATTCAACTATGGCGAAACGCTGGTCGGTATCTTGATGCCAGCGCAAGCAGCAGAGGATCAAGATGACGCCATCACCGACCAGAGCTGTGATCTGACAATCGCGACCAATGGTGATACATCCGACGATGAGACAGATGCGACAGGCGATACGACTAATCAGCAGACATCACTGGATGACCTGCTGAATGTGACGCAACTGGACGACTACGAAGCGGCGCGGGCGGGTGTGCAGGATGGCACCTACGCCGCCGCTATTCGCATCCCATCGGATTTTAGCGCCAGCATGACGCCACAAACGGACACGTCGATTGATTTCACAGCCGCCATTCAATCAGCATTGGGCGTGGATGCGACTGCTGCCAACGATGATGATACAGACACAGGCACAGCAGATCGCATCGCAGCGGCCATCAAGCCGACGCAGGTGGATATTTACGGCAATAACGCGCAAAGCATCTCGGTCAGCATCGTTCGCGGCGTCACCGAAGGCATCGTCAATCGGCTTTTGACGGGTAACGCAGCCATTACAGCGACCATCGGCACGCTAACTGAACGCGCCAGCGAACGGCCCGCGTTTGGCATCACCTTTGTTGCGGCCAACCTGACTGGCAGCTTCAACCCGGATTTCACCTGTGCCTTTCAGTCGTCGCTGAACACAATCAGCATTAAGCAGCAGCCGATCAACGCGGGCCAGCAGCAAAGCGGCTTCGCGCAGACGCTGCGCTTCTTCGGCTCTGCGCAGGCCGTCTTTTTCGCGCTGTTCACAGCCTATATCGGCCTGAATACCATCTGGGAGGACCGCCAGAATTGGACGTTGCAACGCCTGATTATGGCCCCAATGCCGCGTAGCTACATCCTGATCGGTAAAATCCTGGGTAACAGCCTGAGCGTCTTGCTACAGATCGGCTTTTTGCTGCTGGCGCTGACGGGCATTGCCAGCTTGGTTGAAGGCGAATTCGTCTGGTTGTGGGGCGGCAATCCGCTATTGCTGGTCCTGCTGTTGCTGGCGCTAACGCTGTCGGTTTCCGGCGTTGGCGTGCTGATTGTCGGCATCGCCCGCAGCCGTGAGCAGACCTTTATCATCGCGCCGCTTATCAACGTGGCGTTGGGTGCGCTTGGTGGTGCGTTCGGCTTCGGTCTGCCGGAGGCGGTCGCGCAATTTTCGCCCGTCTATTGGGGTACGCAGGGCTTCGAGACGCTGGCCACTGGCGGCACGGACATCTGGCTGAATCTGCTGGTGCTGGTCGTGCAGGGGCTTATCACGTTTGGCATCGGCGCGACGCTGTTCAGCCGCCGTGTCGATATATAGCCAACAAAACAATCAAACGACACAAGGCTAACGACATGCGAAACACGTTAAACATCATGATGAACGATCTGCGCGTTTTCTTCGCGCAACAGGGAAACTTGTTCGGCCTGATTGCGCTGCCCGTCTTTATGACCATGCTGCTAGGTGCGGCCCTGGGCGGTGCCGAAAGCGGCGGGGCACGCCTGCGCATCGACTTGATCGACCAGGACGACAGCCAACGCTCACAGGACTTTATCGCACGCCTGCGCCAGACGAACAGCACGCTGGTGCTGTGCCCCGCAGACCGCGCCGACTTCAATTGCAACCTGCAAGACGATCAGGAAACGCTGACGGTTGAGCAATCCATTCAGCGCGTACAAGACGGCCAAACTCGCGCCCTGATCGTGCTTCCAGCGGGCTATCAGCAGCGGCTAGAGAACTTCCAGCCCATCGAAATCGACTACTACAGCAACCCGCAACTGACGCAAAACGACACGTTTCTGCGCTCATTAGAAGCGGTTATCCAGCAGGCGAATGGCGCAGTGGTGGCGGCCCGCGTCGGCACGGCCATAGGCCAGGATTTTCTTGAAATCAATGAGAGTGAGCAAGCAACGTCTATCTTCGTAGATGCAGCAGACCGCGCCGACTTTCAGGAGCGTGTGTTTGACAACGCAGAAGGCTACATCAGCGCCGACCCCGTAAGCGTGAATTTCACATTGACAACGGACGAGGAACGGCAGCGCACCATCGCGGAAACACAGGGCTTTGGGCAGTCTGTGCCTGGGATGGGCACCATGTTTGTGATGTTTACCGTATTGGGTGCGGTCAGCGCCCTGTTGCTGGAGAAACAGCGCTGGACACTGCAACGGCTGGTCGTGCTGCCTATCAGCAAGGCGACGATCCTCGGCGGCAAAATCTTATCCTATGTTGTGCTCGGCATGATTCAGTTCGGCGTCGTCTTTGTCGTAGGCGTCCTGACAGGCACGGACTTCGGCAACGACTCCGCCGCGCTGCTGCTGATTATGCTCTCGTTTGTGCTGTGCGTTACCTCGTTGGCGATTGCGCTGGCGACAGTGATGAAAAATTTCCGGCAGGCCAGCGGCGTGACGTTCCTGCTGACGATGGTGCTTGCGCCGTTGGGTGGGGCCTGGTGGCCGCTGGAAATCGCGCCAGACTTCATGCAAACAGTCGGGCACCTTTCGCCGGTAGCCTGGGCGATGGATGGCTTCCGCACGCTGATCTTTTTCGGCGGCGGCCTGGGTGATGTGCTGGTCGAAATTGGTGTATTGCTGGTGGCGGCGGCAGTGCTGTTCACGCTCGGTGTGCTGAACTTCAGCTATGAGTAGCACACGACTATAAACCTATGCGCTATAAGGGGGGTATGCCCCTGAAAAGCCGTGCCCTCCTGATGCCTGTATGGCCTTAGCGTTTTTGCTCGTCTGGGCTGGAGCGCAAGAGGTTGCAGGCTGCGTAGGCTTCGACACGCGCTTCACGGTTGGTTGGGTTGGCGCTGTCTGCATTCCGTTTGCATTCGCAGATGGCCAGTTGGCGCTGGTTGCCCTGGCAGGCCCAGACGATGCCCTGTAGCGCGTTCGCAATGCCCATATCCAGCCCCATCAGCAGCACGGGGTCCAGCGTCAGCGCCAGTGTCGCACGCCGAAATGACTCTGGCAGAATCGGCAAGCCCTTGTTGGCTTCACCACCTACCACGCTGATGATTTCAGCCTGAAACGTCAACGTTTTTGTATCGGGGAAGTAATCTGGCCTGTAGACAGTCAAGTGTGCGGTGGCGCTGCTGGTCGTCAACCAGGCATCGGCACGCATGGGGACGCCCAGACTGCGCCATGCGTTCACCATCGGGGAAACCAGCAAATTGCCCGTCATAACCGTATCATCCACCGGGCTATCGCCGATTAGCTCTGGGGGTAACGGCATAAACCCCGGCTGCTGCAACCAGTAGGCCCCTGCGTCGGGCGTGTCGGTCAGGGTCAGCGTGTAGGTTTGCGTTGCATCGGTGCCTGTCACCGTGTTTTCCACCAGCGTCCCGGATTGCGCCATAAACATCGCAACACCATGCAGCGCGTTTGGGTTGGCTGTTATGATGGCCTCGTTTTGTGGTTGTGGTGGGGGCGGTGGTTGGGCATGTGTCGGTTCCCCTATGCTTTGCAGCAGCAGCAATGTGATGAACGCGCCGATGAACAACCGACGAATACCGAAGTTAATGCTTGTACACATAGAGCGACCCTTATCAAAAAAGAACATGCGTTAAACTATAGGTTGAGCACTGTGATTGTACAACAAGCAATTTAAGCGCGGTGTGACAATGATGTGATTTAGCGGTTGGTGGGGATGCAAGATTTATGAGGGGCCAGGCAGCAGGGCAGAGTGCGCCGTGCTTGCCGCCTCTGCCCTGGGTCGCTACGGGGTCTCAGACCTCGACGTAACGCTTCCAGACAGAGGGGCCAGTCCCTAGCGCGATAACTAAGTAGCTGGTGCGGGGTGTCTTTGGCTCCCACCGCAACTTCATACCGGCTTCGTGGGGCGTCCTATCGCCTTTACGATGGTTGCAGGCGGCGCAGGCGCAAGCCGTATTCGACCACTTATCCTTACCCCCCCGTGATTTAGGCATGATGTGGTCAATCGTGAGGTCGTTTTTATTGATGATTTTGCCCTTTTGCAGCAAGCCTGGTTTGGCACCGCAATAGATGCAGGTGTGGTTATCGCGTACCAACACCCCTTTGCGGCTCCAGTGGGCGCGGCGGCGGGGGACGTTGACATACGTCCGTAGTGCAATAACAGAGGGTATTGCGAATTGGTCGCGCACGGTGCGCAAGAATTCGCCCGTCTCTTCCACGACGATGGCCTTTTCTGCCAATAGCAGGTTCATCGCACGTGGTACGGTAATCACCGACAAGGGTTCCCATGTGCTCCCATTGAGCAGAAGGACACGGCTCTGCATTATGGCACTGCTGTTCACAGCGGTTTAGCCCCTTCTACTTGGCAACTGAGGCTGCGCCTTGTCCGTTGGTTGTGCTACCTCAGTTGAAACTACCATGCAATTTGCCAAAATAAGCATACTATGAGTATGTTAAGGCTACTTTAGTTGCTGTGCAGCGCATTACAAATGGCTGCGTTTTATATGTGCATCTGTCCCTATTATAACGTGAAATGGCGGGTTTGTGGCTTGTTATCCCTGCAAATTTCGTGAATACAAACGTGTTACAGCCGTTGCCGCTTTAGAATTATTTGCGTCAGCCCGTCTTTTCCAGGATGCGCAGCAGCGGGCGCGGCTCTTGCTGGGCGACCTGCCCACGCGCATCGTCGGCCTGCAACTCTTCTATCGTCTGTTCCGCCACGTACATGACCTCACGCAGATACGCGATCAACTCACGCTTATTCATGTGGGTCAGTTCAGCCAGTTGGCCTTCGCTCGCTGCATTATGCAGTTGGTCCAGCAGTTCCAGCGTTGCATTCATATCGTTAACCTGCTCTAGCCTTGCTTGCTGATTAATCTGGGAGCCACCGCCTGCATCTGGTGCAGCAGGGGGGTTCGTCGGCATCACGATGAAGTCCTGGGTCTTGCTATTCTGGCTGTTCATAACTGCGTTACCTCTTGGTCGTTCTGTTGAAAATAAGCAAATAAAAAAGGGGTATGAGACCTGATGTTAGTCTCATACCCCTTTGTGCTCACTACTTAGAGTCTAGGGTGATGGTAGGGTTTTCTCGTCAAGCTCTTCGGAGCCTTCGCCTCCTACCATGAGACCAACACACGACGCTTTCACTGCCTGCTAGCCCGATGCCATTACCAAACGGATCAACGTCAACATCTGGCGCGGTGATGCGCGGTGATGCGGCGTTATTCTGCTGGGTATACTGAGCAGGCAGATTGAGCAGGCGTTGACGATGCGATAGCACGCGCAGGACGCCCGCAAGACGCATCTGCGCGTTATCCGCAGACGGTTCGCAAGACAGCATATGCAGACGCCGCCATTGGCGCTGTGCTGTGAGTCCTTGTATGGCGTGTAAGATCATCATAGTGTGTGGTTGCGCCGATTTTCGGCGCGGCCTGCCTTTCTTGCGATTGTGTTGTCCAGCTAAGTCAGTGCTTTTATAGTTCGTTCAAATTTCAAGGCATTTTATGCGATAACTCGCGATAATGCTAGGGGATAAATCCCCAAACGACCCTTTACCCAGGTTACTCGTGGTGCAGTCTGGCGGCGAACGCGCCCGATAGGTCTAAGCGCTTTCGACCTGCGTGCTCTCCAGCATCGCCAGGATACTCTCGCCTGTGATAAAGACACGTCTCATGCCCATCGGTTTGCTGACGTGCAAATGACCCTTTTTGATGAGGCGCTTCAGGGTCGATAGGCTGATACCAAGCGCTGCGGCGGCTTCCTGACGGCTATAAACGGCACCTGCTTCGATGCGTAACTTCTTGGTTTCTGTGGTCATTTTCGCTTCTCCTTAGGAAACTATCATGGTTTTACAGGGATGTCAAGAGACTACGCTCATTTTAAAGGATGTTTAACGTATCGCAAGGGTTCAAAAGGGATTTTAGATTAGAATTGTTCCACTTGACAAGCCGTAACGCGCCTCTGCATAATGCTGCTTGCCATTATATTTAGCACAATCGCCCAAACGCATTTGTGTAGAGGCGACACAAACGCAAAGGCAGTGATGGGGACAGTCCGCAAGGGCGCTGACGTAAAACCAGCGCACAAGCCGACAGAAAGCGCGACCACAGGCTGAGAGCCGCGCAGGGTTGTTTGTGGAATTCACCCCGGAGCCGACAGGTGAACGCAGCTTTCTGCTAGTAGTCTGCTCCGTGCGCCCGACGTGACAGGGCTAATGAGGGCAGGTCGCGCCATGTTTATCGCGGGGCCTGAAACAGGGTGGTAACGCGGGAAGCGCAGTGTAGCGGCGCTCTCGTCCCTGCGCATGGTTTGCACAGCGCGTGCGAAGCCGATGCAGATGGGCGGGGGCGTCTTTGGTTTTATATGAGGAGCAAATAACGATGTCCGACCAGATACAACAAGTAGAGCAAGAGGCGCTGACAGCGCTCAGCGCTATACAGGACGAAAGCAAGCTAGGCGAGTGGCGCACGAAGTACCTCGGCAACAAAGGCCAGATACGCGCTATGCTCAGTCAGATTGGTGGCTTGCCAAAAGAAGAGCGCGGCCCCTTCGGGCAGGCCGTCAACGACCTCAAGACCAAGCTGACGGAAGCCTTCGAGACGCGGGCGCAAGAGCTACGCATGGCGGCCATTGCACGCGACCTGGAAGCGGGCGAGGTGGATATTACGCTGCCCGGTCGCAGCCGACCACGCGGCCACCTGCACCCGTCCACGCAAACCCTGCGTGAGTTTTACAACATCTGGGCTGATATGGGCTTTCAGGTCTTCCGCACACGCGAAGTCGAGGACGACGACACGAACTTCACGTTGCTGAACTTCCCAAAAGACCACCCGGCGCGGGATATGCAAGACACGTTCTATACGACGACGCCCAACGTCATCTTGCGCACGCACACGTCACCGGGGCAGATACGCGCTATGCGTGAACTCGGTGAAAACGGCACCAAGCCCATCCGCGTGATTCTGCCGGGGATGTGCTTTCGTTATGAGCAGATCAGCGCCCGTAGCGAAATTCAGTTCCATCAGGTCGAGGGCCTGGCGATTGGCCGCAACATCCACCTGAGCGACCTGAAAGGCACAGTGGCCGAATTCGTGAAGCGCTTCTATGGTGCCGATGTGCAGGTGCGCTTTCGCTCGTCCTATTTCCCGTTTACGGAGCCTAGCATGGAGGTCGATATTTCCAGCGACGACATGCGCCTGACCAAAGGCACGGGCTGGGTAGAGATTGCCGGTAGCGGCATGGTGCACCCGAATGTGCTGCGCAACGGCGGCTACGACCCGACGCAGTGGAGCGGCTTTGCCTTCGGCATGGGGCCGGAGCGCATCGCCATGCGCCGCTATCAGATCGAGGATATTCGCTATTTCTGGCAGAACGACCTGCGCTTCTTGCAGCAGTTCTAGCAGTGTAGGGGTTTGGCGTGCCAAACCCAGGGCTGAGCACGCTAGCCCCTACGACGATACAGGTTCGTTTTCGTTTCTCCATAAGTCGTTAACTTCATCAATCACACAAGGACAACAGAGAGCAAAAACCATGCGTGTACCGCTTTCCTGGCTGAAAGATTACGTAGACATCGACATTAGCGCCGAAGAACTGGCCGAACGCCTGACACTGGCGGGCTTAGAGGTCGGCAAGATCATCTATATCGGTGTGCCACAACAAGAAATCCCCGGCATCCGCTGGCCGAAATCCGATCATCTGGTGTGGGACCGCGATAAAATCCTGCTGGCGGCGATTCGGGAGGTCAAGCCGCACCCCGACGCCGATAAGCTGGTGTTGGCGATGGTGGATTATGGCGGCGACGAGCTAGAACAATGCGTGACGGGTGCACCGAACCTGCATGAATACGCTGGCAAAGGCGAACTGGACCCGCCACTGTGGACGCCCTTTGCCAAAGAGGGCGCAACGGTGTGGGATGGCCACAGCGACGAGCCGCAATTGATGGTGCTGCAAGGCAAAGAACTGCGCGGCATCTACAACAAGAGCATGGTCATGTCCGAAAAAGAACTCGGCATCAGCGACGAACACGAAGGCATTTTATTGCTGGACCATGACGCCGATTATGTGCCCGGTACGCCGTTACAGGATGTGCTTGGCGACATTGTGCTGGACATCGAACTGACGCCGAACCTGGGCCATAATTTCAGCTTGCTGGGGGTGGCGCGTGAGGTCGCGGCGCTGACGGGTGGCACACTGAAGGAGCCATCCTACGATATGATTGCTGAGGGCGACCCCATTACCGGGCAGGTGGCTATCGACATCCGCGAGCCGGACCTGAACCCGCGCTTTGTGCTGGCCATCCTGAAGGAGACCGAAGTCCAGCGAGCGCCGTTCTGGATGCGTTACCGCCTGAAACTGCTGGGTCAGCGCCCGATCAATAACTTCGTGGACGTGACCAACTACATCACCTTTGAGATTGGCCAACCGCTGCACGCCTTCGATTACGATAAGCTGGTGGCGCGTGCAGGCGGCAAAGCGCCGACGATTATCACGCGCTTGCCGGAAGCGGGCGAAGCGCTGACGACGCTGGATGACGTGCAGCGCGAACTCGGTGAAAATCAGATTCTTGTCTGCGATGAGGCCGGGGTGCTCAGCCTGGGCGGTATCATCGGTGGCGCAGAGACCGAGATTAGCGACACGACGACCAACGTGCTATTAGAGGGCGCGAACTGGAACTTCATCAACATCCGCAAGACGCAGCAAGCCCAGAAGGTATTCACCGAAGCAGGCACGCGCTTCAGCCGGGATATTCACCCCTCACGCGCTTTCCTGGGCGTGAGCCGGGGTATTGAACTGATGCGGCAGCTTGGCGGCGGCAAAATCGGGCGTGGCCTGCTGGATGAATACCCCAACAAGCCGCAGCCTGTCCGTGTTGATCTGCCCATTGGTGAGGTACAGCGCTTGCTCGGTATGGATTTCACCGTACAGGCCGCCACCGACATCCTGACGCGCCTGCTCTTCGATGTGACGCTAGAGGGCGATGTGTTGCACGTTACGGTGCCGGATTACCGCACGGACATCGGCACGGGTGTTGTGGGCCAAGCGGACCTCGTTGAGGAGATTGTGCGCGTTTACGGTTACGATAAGGTGCCGACCACGCTCATGAATGACGAGATGCCGCCACAGCACACCTTCCCGCTGCTGGAAGCCGAAGAACGTGTGCGTGATCTGCTGGTGACGCTGGGCCTCAGCGAAAATATCAGCTATCGCCTGACGACGCCGGACGCCGAAGCCGCGCTCGTGCCACCGGAAGCGCCATCCTCGTTGCCGCAGGTGAGCTACATCGAGATGGCGAACCCGATCTCTGCGGATAAGACGGTGATGCGCCATACGCTGCTGGTTGGCTTGCTGGAACACGCCGTACAGAATGCCCGCTTCAAGGCGCGTCAGCAGATTTTCGAGATCGGCAGCGTCTTCTTGCCGACGCCGGATTCACACCTGCCAGATGAGCCGATTTACCTGTCGCTGCTGATTACAGGGCCGCGCTATGACGCGGATTGGGCTAGCAACGGCAGCAGCGACCAACACGCGGATTTCTTCGATATGAAGGGCATCGTTGAAGAATTGCTGATCGGCCTGCACATCGCGGATACGCGCTTCACGCGCTCAGATCACACGTCATTGCATCCGGGTCGCTCTGCGGCGCTCTATGTGGGGGATAGGCTGGTCGGCCACTTCGGGGAATTGCATCCACTGGTGGCGCAACGCCTGAAACTGACCACAGCACCCGTTATCGTGGCCGAATTCAACCTGGAAGCCATGATCGAGCGCACCGCCGTCGAATTCCCGGTGCGGCCCTTGCCGCTGACGCCGCCAATCTTCGAGGATTTGGCGCTGGTGGTAGATGAAAACACCCCGGCAGCAGAGGTCGCAGCAGCCATCCGCGAGGCAGGCGGCGACCTGCTGAAGGATTTGCAGCTATTCGATGTCTATCGGGGCGAAAACATCGGTGAAGGCAAGAAGAGCCTGGCCTATGCGCTCACATATCAGACGGACGAGAAGACACTAAAAGATAAAGACGTGGCCAAGCTGCGCAAGCAGATCATCAAGGCGCTTGACGATAAGCTCGGTGCCAAGCTACGGGCGTAAGCAGGGTTTCGTCGGTGGGCGTGTTGCTGCGCGTCCACCGAAATATGTTTCATCCATAGGCGCACCGCCACACCTTCGCTATAATCCCCCGCGTTAGCAGCACCAAACTGAACGATATACACTGATCCATCATACAAAGACACAAAAGGAGCACGCTGCCGCCGTGACGAAGCCGCGTCCGAACCCGATTTTGCGAGCGTATGCCCCTGACATCGCCATCTTGTCGCTTGGCTTGCTATTGCTGTTCGTGCCGATGTTGCAGGTGCAAGTGGTGCTGGGTGCGTCTGGTGATTTCAACAGCCAGCGCATTGACGCCGAACTGATCCAAAGCACAGGCGAACCGCGCACCACACGCCCCAATTTCATCTATCTGGCGGGCATCCTGACGCTGGGGCAGGTAATGCCATTCGAAATGGCAGGTGTCGTGTTCAGCATGACATTTTACGCGCTGATCGGCATCACGACCTATCTATTGCTGCGGCAGGCGTTGCGTGTGCCGCTGGCTACATGGCCGGAGCGACTCGGCCTGATCGGGTTGACGCTACTGCTGCTGATCGTCGCACCTGTGACGCTGTTCGCCCTCCCGCCGGATTTGGCGCTGCTGGATTTATACCTGGGCTACATTGCGCCGATGATCTACCACAACCCGACCATGATCCCGGCGACGTTCTTCGGGCTGTTGCAATTTTATCTGGCGCTGCGTGCGCTCACGGCCAAGCCTGCCACATGGGGTCTGATCGGCGTTACGGCGCTGGTCACGGTGCTGAGCCTGCTTTCTAAGCCGAATTACACGCTATCGCTGCTGCCTGTGCTGGTCGGCTTGGGGGGCTTGCGGCAATTCGTGCTGCGTCAGCGCGTGGATTGGCGCTTGATTATCGGTGGCTTCGTGCTGGCGGCCTTGCCTGTGCTGGCGTGGCAATACCTGTATACATTTGATCGGCCCGACGAACTGGATAGCGACATTATCCTGAAGCCGCTGGCCTTCTTTGAGATCTATGGGTTGGCGAATATCCACCTGATCCCTAAATTTATCCTCTCGATTTTATTCCCGCTGATCGTGTTGCTGAGTTATCCGCGTGCGGTGTTGCGATCTGCTGCGCTGTGGCTGGCTTGGGGTGTATTCGTCGTGGGGGCGGCGCAGGTGTATTTGCTGGCGCAATCGGGTTTGCGCCAGGGGCACGGCAATTTCTTGTGGGGTGCGATGTTGGCGTTATTCGTGCTGTTCGTGGCGTCGATGGGCTTTCTGCTAGGCCGCTACCGGGGTGCTGATGCACGGCGCTGGCGTGATCCGCGTGTTTGGCTGTGTGTGGCTGCCTTCGGGCTGCATGTAGCTAGCGGCCTGCTGTGGTATTACGTGAACATCACCGCCGCGCCGTATCCGGGGACGTGAGCCATATGCGTGCATCCAACGCCCTGACGAATGCACAGATTGCCCGTGCCGCGCTGATCGTCCTGCTGGGCTTTCTGGCCAGTGGTCTGCTTGGCTTCCTGCGCACGGCTGTCTTGTCGGCGCAGTTCGGCACCGCAGAAGCCTACGGTGCGTTCATCGCGGCGCAGCGCATCCCCGAAGTGATTTTCAATCTGGTGGCAGGTGGGGCGCTTGGCTCGTCGTTTATCCCCGTTTTTGCACAGTTGCGGGATGGCGACGAAGCCGACGCATGGCAGCTTGCTAGCGCTGTGATGACACTGGCGGCGCTGGCGGCGGCGGTGCTGGGGCTGGTTGTCATCCTGACCGCGCCCTTGCTGGTACAGACCGTGCTGCTACCGGGTCGGGATGCAGCAGCGCAAGCCCTGACCGCCGAACTGATGCGCCTGATGATGGTTACGCCGTTCATCTTCGCCATCAGCGGCCTGCTGATGGGCATTTTGCAGACGTATGGCATGTTCGTCTTGCCCTCGGTGGCCATCAGCATGAACAGCATCGGCATTATCCTGGGTGCGCTGCTGCTGGCCCCAATCATCGGTGAGCCGTACACGCTGGCAGAACGCCTTAGCGTGGCTGTCGGCTTGCCCTCTGGGTTGTCGCTCGCGCAGGTGGGGCGCAATAGCGTCTATGGGCTGGCATGGGGCGCGGTGCTCTCTGCGTTGCTGCATCTGGCCGTACAACTGCCGGGATTATCACAGATCAAGGCGAAGCTGCGCGTGCTGCCGCGCTTCAGCGTGCCCGGTGTGTGGGACGTGCTGCGCCTGATGGGTCCGCGTGTGCTCGGCATCGCTGTGGTGCAGATCAACTTTGTGGTGAATATCATCCTGACCTCTGGCATGGTCGAAGGTAGCATTGTGGCGCTGACGACTGCCTTTAACCTGATGTTCTTCGCGCTGGGCCTCATCGGGCAGAGCGTCGGCTCGGCAGTGTTCCCGACGTTGGCCGCGTTGTATGCCGCCGAAGATTGGGATGGCTATAAAGATCGGCTGGCGAACGCCATGCGCAGCGTGTTGTTTCTGGCTTTCCCAGCGACGGTAGCCTTTATCGTGTTCGGTGAGCCGATTGTCAGCGTCTTTGAGTACAACAACTGGACCAGCGAAGACAGCGTTGCAACGGCCTGGGCGCTGGGCTTCTATGCGATTGGGATTGCGGGCTTTGCGCTGCTAGAGGTGCTTTCGCGGGCTTTTTACGCGCTGGCGGATACGTGGACGCCTGTGGTGATTGGCGTCGGCGCGATGGTCAGCAATATTATTCTGAGCATCTTGTTTGCGCAGGTGATCGGTGAACCGCAAAGCCTGACGCGGGGGGCATTTGCGGGTTTGGCGCTGGCGAACGCACTGACGACGCTGGTTGAGGCGGCCTTGCTGTGGTGGCTGATGCGGCGGCGCATCGGGGCGCGGGGGTCGGCGCGTGGCCTGAAGGATGGCTTTGTGCTCTCTGGTCTGTGGCGGCAATTGCTGGCTGCGCTGGTGATGGGCGCTGTGCTGCTGTGGCTGAATGACGTGGTGGCGCTACGCGGCTTGCCGATGGTGCTGCTAGGGGGCAGCGTCGGCGGTGTAGTGTTCTTCGGCGTCAGCATTTTGCTAGGCTTGGATGAAGCGAAGGCGGTGCCTTTGGCCGTGCTGCGCCGCCTGCGCCGTTCATAAGATTACTTCGTGCGCTGTGCGCCGTTGTGGTTTGGCCCTACTTCTTCAATAATGCATTCTGTGGGCATATCAGCGTCAGATAGGCGCGATAGGCGTGCTACATACTGCGCTGGTGTGATAGTCGAAGGCTGCCGACGCTTGCGCTTGCGGCGCTTCTGCTGAAAATACAGGTCGTTGCTGGCCCACTTCGCCATAATGTCGATGCCGCCTAAGAAGACAATCGTGGGCAACATAAACAGCAGCGTGATAATCAGCGTCGCCAGTGCATACATCCACAGGCCGGAGAGCAGCAGGAACAGCCCGAAGAGCGCTAGTGCCCAATTCGGCACGCTGACCTTGCGCAGAAATGAAACGAAATCGTCAAATAACACGAACATGTCGCATCACCCGTCAACCCTATTTTTTGCCTGATGCATTTTAACACAGCCAGTATGAGCGAAGATTAGCGTTGGTGTCTATACAACAGGGCGTATAGCTCACGGTGATGCATCAGCGCCTCCGTCATGCGCTCCATATTATCGTGGTCTGGCTCGATGATGTGGCCCATTTGCGGTGGATAGTCCGTCAGGGCGCAGTCGCCTATGGCGTGCAAGGCCAGCACCGCTACACCACGCGCTGTGATTTCGTCATCTGCGATGGTCACCAGCGGGCGTTGCAGTGCATCTGCCATGATCTGCCGCAACGCCGCCGAAGCTGTGATCGCGCCACCACCCACCATCACCTGATCGACTGCAACTGAGTCGACGGCTGTAAGCTGTTCAAAGATGATCGCCAGCCGCATTGCCAAACCTTCAAGCAGGGCTTGCAAGATGTCTAGTGGCGTGGTGGCCAACGTCAAACCGTGCAGGGTGCCGCGTGCATCCATCTGCCAGCCGGGGCTACGCTCCCCATTGAACAGCGGCAAGACGGTCAGGCCATGCTCACCTGCCCGACGCGCTAGCAAGTGTGTATCCAGGTCCGCAGCCGTCAATTGCAGCGTATGCTGTGCCCATTCATAGACGTTGCCGCCCTCGCTGGTCGCACCACCGAGCAAATGATGCTCGCGGTCAATGCGATAGCTCCAGAGGCCATCGGGCACCAGCGGCTTGTCATTCAACGAAACCACCCGCAGCGCCGCCGTTGTGCCGATGGTGAGTGCCATCGTACCCGCCTTGACCGCCCCGCTGCCGACATTGGCCGCCGCACCGTCACCAACTGCCAGGCAAAAGGGCACATCAGCCAGCAGCGGCCAACGCGATTGATACGCATCCTGCAGGCCACGCTGCATCTCGTCATAATCGCGCAAAGCTGGTAATTGTTCGGCGTAGTTGGGCAGCACCAGCAGCAATTCATCATCCCAGCCTTCACCGTGCCGATTAAACAGGCCAGACCACGAGGCCAGCGAATAGCTACAGGCCGCCGCACCGAACCAATGCCGATAGCAATACGTCGCTAAATCCAGCCATTGCTGCACACGCTGGAACAGAGCGGCGTCTTGCTCGTGCAGCCAGGTAAGCTGCGCCGGATAGTAGGCGGAATGCAAAAATGCGCCGGTGCGCTGATGCAGGGCGTTGCTATCGAGGCGCTGACGTAAATCGGCGGCTTGGGGCGCACTGCGTGAGTCTGCATAGGTGTAGAGCGGCGTCAGCGGGCGGTTATCCGCATCTACGCCCAGCAGATTCGCGGCAAAGGTCGCCATGCCCACCACACGAATACCCTGCGCCGCGTCGTGCGTCAGTACGTCGTCAACGCAGGCTTCGGTTAATTGCCGCAGGTGGTCCGCATCTGCGAAAGCTGCGCCCTGTGGCTGCGTCGTAAAGTGGTGCTTGCGCTGTGCGCTTGCGCCGGGAATAGGCCGCGCCTGTTCGTCACAGAGCAGCGCCCGCGTGGATGAACTGCCGATGTCGATAACCAGTACACTCATGCGCCCAACACCTTGTAGAGTGTCTGGCCAGCGTGGGGCACGTAGAGCACACCGTCATCAACGCGGTTGATCCATTTTGCCGGGTCAAGCTCCACTGCGCTCTTATAGCCCAGGCCAAGCGCATCACAATCGGCCTTTGTAATCTGGCTGGCCAGCGTGACATCAATGCGTGACCATTCGCTGCCGTATTCGTAGGAACCCGCCCCGCGCAACATCACGCTATGCGCTAGCACCCGCAGCGGTACCTGCTCGTAATTCTCCCATTGCTCGATGAAGTAATCCCGCACGTGGTAGCCGATATCGTGTATCTGTTCGGCGTATAGGCTGCTGATGTGCTTCAGGTGCGGCGCATATAAGATAATCTCACCGCCGTCGGCTACTGCTGGCTCGACGCGCTGCACGCTTTTCGCCGCCGACCATAAATCTGTGTAATACGGCGGTGCCTGACACAGCACGCGCTGCATGGCATGGGGCAGCCAGAAAATATGCCGATTTGCAGACACATTAACTGCTGCTTTCCAGGCGTCAATGCAATCCCCGATCAGCACTGCCAGCGTGTTTGCACCTTCTGTCACCACGCTGATGAGCGTTACGGGCGTCTCGATGAAGTCGGCGGCAGCGTGAATCAGTTGGCGTGCTGGCGTATCGTAGACGCCGATTACATCCTGTGTGCCGACCAGGGCGCTTAGCCAATGCGTCACGTCGATCATCTCCGGCCCTGCAATCCCTGGCACCAGATAAGCCGCACCGCCACCAAAGCCGAGGATTTCGTGCGGGGCTGTCGGCGCTAAGATCAGGATTTCGTCGTATTGCTGAACGCACTTGTTGACACGCACAGGCACATCACCGCCGAGCGATTCATGCCAGTGCTCCCCGGCGATTTGCTGAATTTGCGCCTGCGATAAGTTGCCGATGGCGATCAGGTCATCCGGTTCTTGCCACGTGTGGCTCAGCAGGTTGACGTGCTGATATTCGATCTGCTTTTCGTCCTCTTCGATGCCGACCAATTGCAGCAGCGCCTCGTCACTGAGCGCAGCCTGTGCCCCTTGCACCGCCATAAAATCCAGTTGAGCAGCGTCTTGCAGTACATCTACCAGGAGCCGAAATAGCAATGGCAACGCAAACGCGGAGCCATTCGTCGGGTCGGGGATCAGTACAAGCACCTTCGCGCCTGCATAGCGCTGATACAACCCGACCTGCAACGTGCCCTGGATGATGTGGCGATCTAATGGGGTCGAGCCGGAGGCCATCGCCTGAGCGTACAACATGCGGTTTGCCTTTGCGTGTGTGCGTCTAATGTTGGTTTTGGGTTTTACTGATTATAGGCGTGGTTAGCGTGCTACGAAAACGGTGCAATCTACAGACATTGCCACTTGGCAAGCCCTGATGCCCGTCCTTATAATAAGCTTGTTTCGTACAATTCAGAATGGCACCAGCCCAACCCACACCACAAATGTAAAACTGCTGTGGGCGCTGTTGTATTACGCTATTTCACAGATAGCGGTCAACGCGATCAATATCAAAGATAAAAAATTAAGCTGGCAACCAAGAGAGAAAGCACAAGCGCATGAAGGTTATTCTGCTGCAAGACATCTACAAGCACGGGGTCGCCGGGGAAATCGCTGAAGTGGCCGACGGATTCGCCCGCAATTACCTCATCCCGCGTAAGATGGCTGTGAAGGCCACGAAGGGCGCGTTGAAATCCCATGAAAAGCTGCAAGAGCAGGTGGAGATTCGCCGTGCTAAATACGAGAATATGCTGAACGATCTAGCCCGCCGGATCGACGGCGTGGAATTGTTTTTCGAGCGTCGCGCCGCCGCAACCGGTAAGCTGTTCGGTTCTGTCACCACTGCGGATATTGCCGAAGAACTGGATAAGCAAACGGGCGTGGACATTAACCGCCGCCGCGTTAGTCAGCAGGCTGTGCGTGAATTGGGTTCGCATCAGGTCCCTGTGCGCCTCGGAACCGACGAATCGCCCTTGCTGACGATTACGGTGGTGCGTGAGGGCGAGATGGAAGAATTCCTCGCTGCACGCAAGGCCGCCGAAAAAGCCGGTGAAGCTGCCCCCGAACCTGGCGAAATCGGTGAAGGTGCGGCATTCGATACGAATGTGGGCACGGGGGCCTCCGGTGGGGTTGAGGTCAGCGTGACAGCCAGCGAAGCCGAAGCGTTGGCCGAAGCGGGCATCGACACGGACGCCACTGTCATTGAAACCCCAAGCGACGCAGACGAATCTTGAGCATCAAAGTCATTGTATCCCCTCCGATAACGTTGTCTCTATGCACGCATAAAAATCAATCCGTAGGGGGCGCAATGCATTGCGCCCTTAAAGCAGGTTTTCATGCGATGGATGAATGATACAGGTGCTTTGCGATGGCTCGTAGACGCAGACGCTCGCGCAGGGCGCGTAACAGTCGCATCAGACGCAGCGCCCCACAGGGCCGTCACCCGATAGACCTGCTCAGCCCGAATGACCCGCAATCGCTGGGCCGCTACCTGCGTGAAAGCCGCGAACTTAAAGAACTGACGATGGATGAGGTGGTGCGTGATCTGCGCATTCGTCGGGCCACGCTGGACGCCTTCGAGCAAGGTGATTTCAATGTAGCCGGGTCGCCTGTGCAGGCACGGGGCCTGCTGCGCAATTATGCGCGTTTCCTGGGTCTGAATGAAGAAAAGGTGCTAGGCTTCTATGAGGCATCTCGGCAGGGTGGGGCGCAATCCGCCAAGAGCAAGAAACGCAAGACAGCCACCAGCGAAAATCGTCAGGTGCCCGTCGCGCCCGCCAGTATCACGGACACACCGCCCAGCCTGCCACGTGTTACGCTAGCGGAGCAATCCGAAGCTAAGCAGGGCCGCCAGCGGCGCGTATTCATGACGTTGCTGCTGTTGCTGGTGTCGGGGGCATCGCTGGCCGTTATTGGCTTTGTGGGGCTGAATCTGCTCGGCATCCTGGAAGAACCGCAGCCGACAGCCGCCCCCGTTGTGGTGGATGTCAGCTTGATGACACCCACTGCTACATTTACGGCCACATGGACGCCACTACCGCCGACAGATACACCTATGTTTGATCTGGGGTTCGCTGGTGCTGGCGTCAATGTCGAAGCCAACATCGTGCAGCGCGTGTGGATGCGGGCCTGGGTGGATGGTGCGCTGGCCTTTGAAGGTCTGGCGGTGCCCGGTGAGCAGGTTTCGTTGAATGGCAGTAACAGCGTGGAGATTAACGCAGGCAATGCTGCCGCGCTGGATGTCGTGTTCAATGGTCAGCAGCAAGATGTGTTTGGCACACGTGGCCAGCCGCTCAACGTCGTCTTTGATGATTCCGGCGTCGATAGCGCACTGGGTTTAGCAGCACAGCCGACGCCGACCATCACGCCGATTCCGTCATTTACGCCGCTGCCCACTGCCACGATTACGCCGCTGCCGAGCGCGACACCGCTGGCATCCGCGACAGCGACGGCCACACAGACAGCGAGCGCCACCGCAACGCTTGCAGCGACGAGCACACCGAGCAATACACCAACGCCGATTATCAGCCCGACCGCGACACATACGCCGACTGCCACCGACACGCCCACCGCGACGGCCACACTCACACAGACGTTTACGGCAACGGCTATCGTTCCGCCAAGACAGACGGCGCTGCCATCCGCCACAAAACCGCCACCCTAATATTCATGATTGAGGATTTAACGGAATGACAGGATTAACCACAAATAAAGCCGCAGCCGACAAGTTCTATCTCGTCAGCCTGGGCTGCTCGAAAAACACAGTGGATTCTGAAAGCATCGCACAGGTGCTACAGCAAAATGGGATGCGTGGCGTCGGCAACCCGGACGAAGCCGAAGTATTGATCGTGAACACCTGCGGCTTTATCAACGCTGCTAAAGAAGAAAGCGTCGGCGTACTGCGTGAGTTGGTCGAGATGCGCAAGGCGAACCAGATGGTGATTGCGGCAGGTTGCTTATCACAGCGCTATGGCAATACGCTGGTGCAGGATGTGCCGGGGCTGGATGGGGTGATTGGTACGCGCCGCTGGATGGATATTTTCGACCTGATTACGCGCCTGCGTGAACGCAAGCACCCGCAACCGCTCTATCACCTGCCCACCGAAGCCAATGTCGTCGGGCTGGATGAACGCGGTGTGCTGCGTGCCAGTGTGCAGGGTGCCAGCGCCTACCTGAAGATTGCCGACGGCTGCCGCCGCCCGTGTGCCTTCTGCGCCATCCCGAAGATCAAGGGCACAGCGGTCAGCCGCCCAATAGAAAGCATCGTCGCGGAAGCCGTGCGCCTGCAAGCGATGGGCGTGCAAGAAGTGATGTTGATTGCGCAGGATAGCACCGATTACGGCCATGATCTCGGCCTGAAGAACGGGCTGGCGCATCTGCTGGATCGCATCGTAGAGGCCGCGCCGAATATCCCCTGGTTGCGCATCATGTACGCCTATCCTGGCTATGTGACCGATGAACTGATGGCGACGATGGCCAAGCACCCGCAGGTTTTGCCGTATCTGGATATGCCCTTGCAGCATGGCCACCGCGAAACGCTCAAGCGGATGCGCCGCCCTGCTAAAATCGAATGGGTGTATGAGACCATCGGCAAGCTACGCGACATGATACCGGGCCTAGCTGTGCGCACGACCTTCATTGTGGGCTACCCCGGCGAAACCGAAGCAGAATTTGAGGGCTTGCTGCAATTCGTGCGAGATCTACAGTTTGACCGCGTTGGGGCCTTCACGTATTCGTTTGAACCGGGCACACCCAGCGCCGCCCTGCCGAACAAAGTGCCGGATGACGTGCAGCAAGAGCGCTATGAACGCTTGATGGCCTTGCAGCAGGGCATCAGCTTGCGGAAAAATCAGGCGTTCGTCGGCCAAACGCTGAACGTACTGGTAGAAGGGCATGGTGGCGCAGAAGACGAAGATGGCACCCCCACAGGTGACGTGATTAGTTTGGGGCGCAGCTACCGCGATGCGCCGGAGATTGACGGCTATGTGCTGGTTGAGGGCGAATTGCCATCGGGTGAAATCGTGCCTGTACGCATCACGGGCGCGACCACCTATGATCTGCTGGCTACCGTTGATACAGCAAGGCCGCAGGTCATCCAACCGGGCCAGATCATCAGCGAAGGCATGATTGATCTGGGGTCATAGTCAGGTCGCTACTTTTTCGTGTTGACTTTGACCTTTTCGATCCACTGATTGCGCCGCGTGATGAAATGGTCTAAATCGCGGGCGACGTGGGCGCGTGGGAAGATGCTGCGCGCCTCTTCGATGATGTCGCCTTCGCGGTAGCGCCGCGAGACGTGCGTAAGCAGCAGATCGCGCACATTGGCGTCTCTGGCCAGCGTCGCCGCCTGTGACGCGGTGATATGCCCGTAGGAATCCGCTGTATCGGTGTCGCCTGCTAAGAAGGTCGCTTCGGTGACGAGCACATCGGCGTCTTGCACCACATCGAAAAGGTGATCGGTGCGGGCTGTATCGCCTGTGAAAACCAGCGTCACCCCCGGTAGCGTCTCGCCAAGCACCATATCCGGCGCAATCTCACGCCCATCAGCCAGCGTGACGGCCTCACCGCGTACCAGTTGGGCGCGTTCTGGCCCTGCCGGGATGCCGAGTTCGGCGGCTTTCTCGGCATCGAAAGGGCGGTGTGCATCCTGCTTGAAGATGTAGCCCAGGCACCCCGGCCCGCGATGCGTGATGTGGAAGGCCGACACGCTGAAATTTTTACCCCGATAAAACTCGCCCGGTTCGACTTCGTGCAGGTATACAGGCACATCGGGCGGCTGCCCGACCAGTACCACATCAAATAGCAGCCTGTGCACGCGGTCCAGCGCTGCGCCACTGCCATAGATATGTACATCTTCCAGCGTTTCCCAGCGCGTAAACGTAGAGACAAGACCCCCTAGCCCTAAAATGTGGTCGAGGTGCTGGTGTGTAATCAGAATGTGGTTCAGGCGCTTGAAGCCGATGCCACTGCGCAAAATTTGGCGTTGTGTGCCTTCGCCGCAATCAACCAGAAAGCGATCTTCACCCGCCAGCACAGCCGCAGAGGGCAAACCCCTATAGATTGACGGCGCAGAGGCCGACGTGCCTAAAAATACGATTTCAAACATGGGTTATCTCAAACATCGGTCAATCCTCTGTTGCTGTTGTTGCGTCTGTTTCGGCGTTTGCCGACGCATCTTGTGCATCGTTTGCTTCTGCCGGGTTGATGATGTCCACTGCATACAGGAAGAGCCGATCCCCGCGTGCGACCTGTTGGCGATCAAAGACCGTCAGGCGTTCGCCCGTGCTCTCTTGATAGGCCCCTACGGAGACAATGTATTCGCCGGTGGATGACGTTTCCGGTATGGGCACACGTGTAATCTGCACAAAGACATCACGCCCCTGTAATTGGCGTGGGTCCACACTAATCATATCACGCTGCGCTGCGATGCTGACCGGATCGCGCAGGATATGCGTAAATAATTGCAAATCCGGTGGGGTAATACCCTCAACGCGCCAGTAATTCGCCACTTCCAGCGTATCCCCGGCCTGATAGGGGCCATCGCTCAGGCGCTGCCCCCCTAGCCATGTCACATTGCCCCCAAAGCGAATAGGCGGCAGCACAGGCACGCTTGCGGTGACCGCATCGAAGGCGTAATTAGCAAGTGATGTGGTTGTGTACACGCCCAGCGCATCCGCAAGCGAACGCTCTAGCGAGAGCAGGACGACGCGCTGTTCCGGCAGGCGTGATTTGTCGATAAACATGCCGCGTTCGATCCAGGCGCGTATGTGGGGATGCATCGCCTGTAGCGTGCCTGGCTCTGTGATGATGATTTGTTCGTTGCCGCCGCCGTTTGTGAAGAGCAGCCCATTGCGGCAATCGACTGTGCGCAGGCGTGGCTGTGCGCGGTTCATCATCAGCAACATGAGTTCAGTGGGTTCTAGCGTGGGTGTCTGTCTGGCTTGTTGCCAATCTGGAAAGCAGATTACACTATCCAAGTGGCCGCCTGTCACGTCCAGATGATGGGCGAGTTCGGCTAAATCCGCGTTGTAGGCGCTGCGCACATCGTCACGCTGCGGCCAGGCAATGAAGAGGTCTTCCAGCGTCCAGGCGATGTTGAAGAGCAGCAGCAGCAGTAAGCCCGACCACGCCAAACGCCGCGCCGCGTAATCATCCATGAAGCGCATCAGCGTGCGCACCCCCAGACCGAATAGCAGCGCGAAAATCGGTAGCAGTGTAGCCATCGCCTGAAAATTAGGCGGATTATCCGCCAGCACCACTGCTGGGGCCAGCACCAAGCCGCTAATCAGGGGCAGGGCGTAAGCCGGGCGGCGTGCAAACCGCAGCGCATAGGCCAGCCCTAACAGCAAGAAAAGCAGCGTAATCGGGTCGAACAGTGGCCGACCAGGGATATTTAGCGCGGCGTTCTGGTCACCTTGCAGACCCAAAGCGCCCAGTGTGTTCAGTAGCGCAGATGTCAGGCCGCCGTAATCCCCGAAGATGCGCTGGCTGGCCGCGAGTTCGGGCAGATTGATCGTGGAAATCAGATATGGCATGGCAATGATAATCAGCATCAGAATCGAGAAGCCGATGTAACTCAAGCGTTGCCGGGATAAGCTGCGCTCTAGCACGATGAAGTAGGCGATGAAGGCCATGCTTGCTAACGTCAGCAACAGCCCAACCGGATGCAGATACAGGCTGAGGCCCAGCACGATACCTAATGCCGCAAATGCCGATGTGTTGGTGCGCTGTGTGCGCAGGCTGGGGTAAACAGGCAGCGCACGCACCAGCGTCAACATGACGACGGTCACGAGCAGGGGCAGCAGGCTTTCTACCAGTACAACACGCGACAGTAACACGGGCAACATCGTTGCTGCCAGCAGGGCCATTGCTGCGATGCCCGCCGTGCGCCCGAATAAGCGTGCACCAAGCGCATAGGTCACGGCGAGCGTCAGCAGGCCCACCCACAACGACAGCAGCCGATAGCCCAGCACACCATCCCCGATGGCGAAGGTCGTCAGTGCGGCTAGCAGGGGGTATAAGCCTTCCTGACCACCTGCATTCAGGTCGTATAAAACGCGGATGTCGCCCTGCTGCGCATTGCTTGCCAGCACCACATTGCTGATTTCAGTGTTGGTCAGTCCGGCGGGGAGCAGCGGCAAATCCCACAGGCGCAGGATAAGCGCCGTCAGCAGCACCGCGACAGCCAGCACATAACTTATCCGGTTGGACAAACGTTTCAGCCTCTCTGTATGGGTGCCAGGGACAACGGTCAATATTCCGCAACACTATGCCAGCAAACCGTTACAATTCATAGCAGCAAAAGCTTTTAAAAATGCGTCAAACGTGTGATTGGGTTGTATATCGGGTTCGGTTGATTTTTGGCGGACGCCATTCATGGCGCGTCCGGAACCCACCCATACGTTTCAACCGAATTCGATATATCATCTCCTACGTTTAGATGGATGTGGCCCAAGCACTGAGCGCCAGCACCGCAACCCCCAGCAGCGCGTTTACCCACGTCAGCAGTACCTCCCGCTGACGCAAACGGCCCCAGGCCGCGACATCGCCCTTTTCGCGCTGTAGCAGCAGCGATGTGCGCTCTAGCTCTGGGCTGATGCCGTATTGCAGCAACGCGCCAGCCGCCACCATCAGCACAATCACGATATGCTTGACCAGCATAACGCGGCTCCAGGTGTTATCGAAGGCGAACAAGCCCTCATAACTGGGATCAGCGGTCATCTGAAACAAGCCTGTGACGATCAGCACCGCCAGCGCGATATTGCCGATGGGGTAAAAGCGCGTGCGCCAACGTGACAGCATGAAATACAGCCTGGGTTGGCCTTCCAGCGTGCGGCGCACCTCCGGCCAGACCAGCAGCACAGTCAGCAGCAGGCCACCGATCCACAATACGGTGGCGCTGATGTGAAAGAACAGGCTAATCGCAAGTGCGGATTGGGACATCGCCGTCAAACTCCGGGTGTTCAGGGGGGCGTGCAGGGATGATATAGCCATCGCAGTATTTGGGCATCGAAGCGACTGCGAAGAACGCCTCACGGAGGCGGTGTTCGGGCGTGGTCAGCGCCCACCAGTATTGCTCGTTATCTTGCGTCCAGCTTTGCTTCGGCAGATACACCAGCGACATCAGCCCGACCCAGGGCCGCCAGTGTTCAGCAGCATAGGCGTAGGCGTCTACGATGTATTGGGCTTGCTGCTGCTCCGTGACAGCGTGCCAGGCGTATTCGGGGTGAAGGGGGTCAATGGTCCAGCCGAACTCTAGGATGGCCATTTGTCGGGCGGCGTCGTCATGTTGTAGCATGATCTTGCGCAGGTCTTCGACGCGCCGGAAGGTCGCCCAGCGTGGGTTCCCGTCGCGCTCGGCATCGTCGGGGCCATAGCTGGGCGGGTGCGCCCAGCCGGGTGCATGGACGCCGACCACGTCAATATATTGCTGGAAGCCTGCGCGATACATGGCATCCAGATAGATGTCGTCGCGGTGCGCGCGCTCGTCCTGCGTGCCCGTCGGTGATAGCCCAGATGAGATTAAAATAGCGTCAGGGTCGGTGTCACGGATGGCAGCGCTGCACAGGCGCAATAGCTGCACATAGCTTGCCGCGTTGGGCGGTGCGCCGCCCCATTCCCGCGTCAGGTTCGGCTCATTCCAGATTTGATAGGCTTTGACGCGGCCCGTGTAGCGCTCTGCCAGTGTGCGGCAGTAGTTCGCCCAGGTCGTCAGGTCGTCCGGTGGCGCGTCGATGATTTCAGGGTCATCAAGATTGACCGAGGTCGCCCACTGTGGCACCTGACCCAGACGTATAATCAACTGAATGTCGCGCCGTTCGACCTCGTTCATGATGCGGTCTGCCTCGGTGAAATTCCAGGCCCCCGCTTCTGGCTCCAAGTTTGACCAGGCGAAGGTTTGCTTGACAGCGTTCAGCGCCAGCAGGTTGACCCAATCCAGATGTAAGCCTGTATAGCCTGTATCCCACCACAAAAACGCCTGAATGCTGTATGTGAGGGGGCTAAATGGCTTCGCGGTCACCGCGTCAGCAGCAAATGGGTCTGGTGCAGGCCGCAACCAGATGAAACCGCCGATCAGTAGCGCGGCAGCAACCAGCAGCGCCACGATAGCCGCGAACAGGTTGCGCCGCCGCGCCTGACGCTTAGCTGGCTTAACTGTCGTTGGTGGCATCGGCTGCACCTGCACCTGTTGCATCTGTGTTGATGGCATCGGCTTCATTTATCTGCACCCATTCGCGGATTGTGTCCCAGGCCGGACGGAAGCTCCCATCCGGGCTGACCAGCGAATACAGCACGTTGTCGTTGCTGGTGTCGAAACCAGCCTGTGGCCCATAGTTATAATTCCAGATGAAGGCTAGCCACACCATGTCGGAATCCTGCATCAAGGTCAGCGCTTCACGGAAATACTGCGCTTGTTCGGCCAGCGTATTGTCGGCGGCGTATTCAAAGCCGGGTGGGTAGCTGCCTAAATCCTCAGAGACAGCCCAGCCGAATTCGGTCACACACAGGCGCTTATCCGACCTGGCGGCACGGATGCGCGTCGTGTAGCCTTCGAGTGTGCTGCTGAAGCTCCAGCTATGATGCGGGTTCTGGAAGGGGCCGCGATACAGTGCCGAGGGGTCATCCGGCACGGCATCCCAAGCCACCAACGGGCTGATGTTATAGCCGTTGTGGTGTGCGCCGACGCAATCCGTGTACTGCAACAAGCCCGCGTCGATCATCTGCTGCATATAACGAAAATCGTTGACGGCGGTCTCATCGTCAAAGCCTGTGGGGGCGAGCGCACCGCTGATAACGATGATATTGGGGTCAATGGCTTTAATGGCACCATGCGCGGCTTGCAGCAGCGCCACGTAATTCTCTGCGCTCAAGCCCCGCGTGGACATCCATTCACGGTCCAGGTTTTGCTCGTTCCAGATTTCAATGGCGTGGATTTGGCCGGGGTAGCGCTGCACCAGTGCCCGCAGAAAGTCTACAAAGTGCTGATTATTGGCGGGGGGGCCTTCGCGGTCCAGGTTTGCGCCCGCTTCGCGTGCCCAATCCGGCGCGGCGACGATAGACAGCATCATATTCATGTTGAACGTCTGCTGTGAGGCCAGCGCTAAGTCTAGCTTGGCGAAATCACGCTGACCCTGCACCGGCTCCACGTCCTTCCAGCTTACCTGCATCTTCACCCAATCCAGGCCCAGGTTATTGCGCACCGCGTTGAAGTAGCCATCCTGATTATCCTGATTAAAATCCAGGCTATGCTGCACCTGTATGCCGACATCGAAGGCCGTATCTTGCACGGGTGGGATAGTGGCGGTTGGTTGCGGCGCAGCCGCGTCTTGTTGCATGGCGGCGTCAGCAGCCGCGGCTTGCGTTGGCTGCTGCATCATGTTCTGCGTTGGCGCTGCTGTCGGCTGCGCAATAGTGGCCGTCGGCGCTGGCAGTGTTTCTGTTGGCGCAGCAACGGCCACCTGTGGCGTTACCTGCTGTGCGCTGTCGGTGTCGGCGGCATCAGGGGCCGCGTCGTCGGTTAGCTCTGCAACGACCTGCTGCTGGGTTGGTGTGCTTTGTGGGGCCGGAGCCAGCAAAGACAGGCGGCTATCGTCGGCGCTGGCTGGCCGATACGTAAAGTAGATCGCCAGGAACGTCGCCAAGCCCATAAACAGCGTGATGGCCGTCCAGATTAGAATAAACCAGCGCACTTGACGCCGTGCGCGTTGCAGACTGCGGCTAAACATTGTGTGTGATGCTCCTACGAAAATTGCGTGTTAACGGGCGGCTGCTAACGTGCGGCAGGCCGGACAATCCCCACCAGGGCGGATCATAGCATAGCCTGCTTGTGGGTCTGTGCCATAGCCCTGAAAATCGACATTCCAGACGATCATCATACGCACCTTGCCGCTTTGAGCAGAGAGGGCGGCGGCTTGTGCCAGCCATGCAGCCTGCTGCTCGACGGTGACATTACTGGCCCAGGCGAAACCGCCAGGCAGCGGCGGGAAGCCCTGCGATGAGAGATAACCTAATTCTGTATAGCACAACGGGCGCTGACCGCCGATGATGCCCCAGTACAGGTTGGTCAGCGTCCAGTAATAACGGCTGTAGAAGTTGTCGCGGGGGTCACCGTTGGTCACAGAGGGCGGTACGATGCCTTCGTTGTAGTGGATGCCGATGCAATCCGCGTAATTGAGGCCGCCTGCATTCACCATATCCGTCAGCCAGCGGTCATCGTTCACCACCTGGCCAGGAAAGGCGTTCTCCGCGCCAGTGGGTGCCGGGGCCGCACTGATGACCATCACGCTGCCATTGGTATTCTTGATGGCGTTATAGCCCTGCCGCAGCATGTCGGCGTAGGCCGCACCGCTGATCTGGCCACGCGGCCATTCGCGGTCCAGGTTCGGTTCGTTCCATACTTCGATGGCGTCCGGGCCAAGTGCTGCAATGCGTGAGAGCCAATTGGTGTAATCGCTGATGTAGCCCTGGCCGCCTGCCCCTAGCTGATTTGGGTCGCCTACGGTGCCTATGAGCACTTTAAAGCCGTTTTGTCGTGCCACGTTGATGCTGTCGGCGACTTCGTGCACATTATCCGAGCCGCGATAGAAGCGCTTTTGAATCTTGAGCCAGGTCATACCCGCCTGTCGCATCGCGGCGACGGTCTGCGCGCTGCCGGGGTTGGAGACGTGGCCGCCGTATTCAAAATTGCCGATACTGCCGGAGGGCGGCGGTGCTGCGGCGAAATTAGCGCCGGACGGTGCCGCGCCACCGCCGCCTGCTGGCGCGGCAGCAGTGGCCTGGATGGGGCGCGGCGTGGGTGTTTGTGTGGGCGTGGGCGTGGGTGTTTCGGTGGGCAGGGGTGTGGGCGTGGGCGTCGCCTGGAAGAGCGCGACAGCGGCACCACTGCGGGCGCTTTCCAGCATTTGCGGGTTGTCGTCGTCGATCTGCTGGCCGACGCCCACAACCGCCACGTTAAAGGCATAATTGCCATCGGGCGCGGCCAGCGTCACGACTAATTGGTCGTTGATGCCTGTCGTCACCTCATCAACCAGGCCATCCGCGCCTTCGATACGCCAGCGCAACGCCAATTCAACCGGGGCCGGGGCGCGTGAAAGCTGCTGATCGAATTGCTGAACGGCGCTGAGCGCATCATCGGCTAAATCACCGCTGAGTAGATCGTCGTACATGACGCCAGCGAGCGCGAAGCGCGTCACCCAGTCCATGCGATAGCGCAGGGCATCGCCTGTGCCCAGCCACATTTGTGCGATGGGGTTGCCATCGTCGCTGAGGTAGGTCAGGTAGGGTGCGTTCAGGGTGGTGTCGACGCCGGAGGCTGCCGCCATGCCATCGAGACGCGCCCGAATCTCGCTGCCCGGTTCGATGGTGCCGACATCGCTAAGCGCCGTATCGTAAGCCACATCACCGAGGCCCGCCAGCGCTGCATCATAGCCAATGCGGTTGACATCACCGCCCACGACACGCACAGATTGCCCCGATAGCCCTAGCATCAGCTTCTGGCGCTGCACGTTGCGCACCGCCCAGCTTAACATCTGCTGCACGCTGGCATTCGGGGCATAGGCTTGCGGGTCAAGCGGCAGGTTGACCGTCACCAGATCGGCGTGGTGGCCAATAGCCTGCCAATCATATGCGCCTGTGGTCCACGTGTCGGATGCCGCGTCATAGCCTGGCATCGGCAGCACAACGCCCAGCAGCGCGCCGGATGCGTTCATATTGGCTTTCAGGTCGGCTAAGAATTGGCTGAAGCTGTCGCGCTGTTCGATGCCCACGCCGCGATAATCAATAAAGACGCCAGCAAAGCCGCCGTTGCCGATAAGCTGCGCGATGGCCTGCGCGTGGTTCAGGCGTGTGCTGGCATTACTCAGGATCAGGTTCGCCGTCTCGGTATCCAGCGCACGCGGGTCGGCGTAATCGTGGATTGAGGGCATGACGGCATACGGTGCGCCCAACTCAAAGCCTGGTGCCAGGTGCCCCACGACGCGGCCATCAGCAGTCGGTTGTAGGCCGCCCGGCGCGGCGATGTCGAGCACATTGGCCACCTGCTGCGTCAACGTCTGTGTGACGCTGTGGGTGTTGCTGATGGTCGGTTGCACAGGTACAGACTGGAACAGCGCCACGCGCTGCGGCACAGCGCCTACGTCTGCCTGATAGGTTGCGGTTTGTGCATCGTGCTTCGATGGGATGAACTGCCAGCCTGCCATCGGGTCGCCGGGCGTCTGTGGTGTATACCAGCCGTACATATCCAGCGATCCGGGCTGCACCAGACTGTTGAGCGGAGCCGCGATTTCTAATGTGCTGCGTTGGGGGGCGCTGCCGCGCTGCCCGATGTCATAGATTGGGCTTTGCAGGGCCAGATACGCTGGCAATTCGGCGCTTAACTGCGGTATCCAATCGGCGGCATCGGCGTCCTGTGCGGCAAAGCTGGCCAATGGGATGCTATCGACACGCGCAAAGAAACCGCCGTCTTGTGTGACGGTTGTCAGGCGTAGGCTGCCGTCGCTGCTGCTGATGCTGGCCCCGGCGCTGCTCAGGTCGTTGAGTGGCTGCGCAAACAGGCGCTCATACGCATTGAAGGGCGGCAGGAACAACCCGACCAGCGCCAGCATCCCGGCGACGAAAACCGTCACCAGGGCGGTCAGCCAGCAGCCAAATGTATTGGCAGGGCGGCGTTGCTGTGCGTGGTAGGCGGCAGGATAGGGCTGTTGGGCGTAAGGCGATGGTTGGGTCATGGTGTTTGCTGTCGCTTGGCTTGTGGTGCGCTTGTGTGCGGTATGTCGTGTCTAACCCCCTCTCGGTCTCCCCCGAATTCGGGGGAGATGTGCCGCCTTTAGCGACGTGGTGCGCGGAGAGAGGTCATGATTTCTTCGTGTGTGCTTAATTACCCAGCGCGGCGCACGCGGGGCAGCCGCCACCGGGCCGGATGATGGCATAGCCTGCCATCGGGTCGCCACCGTAGTTTGTGAAGTCCACGTTCCAGACGATAACCAAGCGGACGCGGCCACTGCGGGCAGCGCGTGCCATCGCTTGATCCAGCCATGCGGCCTGCTGCGCCACCGTGACGTTACCGGCCCAGCCGAACGCACCCGGCAGCGGTCCGTAGCCCTCTGGCGTCAGGTAGCCTAGCTCGGTGAAGCAGATTGGCTTACGGAAAACGTTGTAATAGGTGTTGACCATGCCATCAAAGAAGCGCGTGTAGTAGCTATCGCCACGTGGATCGTTGCTATTCTGTGAGGGCGGTACGATGCCTTCGTTGTAGTGTGCGCCGATGCAGTCGGCAAAGTTACCCGCACCTGCGGCGGCCATACCCTGAATGTAGGCCAGATCATCACAACCCTGCGGCGCACAGCCCCCGAAGAAGCCCGTCGGCGCAGGCGCACCACTAATCACCAGCGTGTTCGGGTTCGCGCCCTTGATCGCATTGTAGGAACGCGCCAGCAATTGCGTATAGCGTCCGGGGTCAACCTGCCCGGTGGGCCATTCGCGGTCCAGGTTCGGCTCGTTCCAGATTTCGATGGCGTCCGCGCCTGCTGCTGCCAGACCTGCGACGAAGCCCGCGTAAGCATCATCGTAGCCGGGGTTATTCACCTGGTTGGGTGCACCGACGACGCCCAGCACGACCCTGAAGCCCAGGCCATGCGCCTGATTAATCAGGCCGATAGCGCCGCCGGGGTTATCGCCTTGATTGTAGCGCACCTGCTTCTTGACCCAGGTCATACCTGCCTGGCGCATGGCGTTCACGGTGGGGCCACTGAAGCCGACGATATGGCCGCCGTAGCTGAAGCCGCGCACAGGGGCCGTGCTTACCACCGGGTTAACGTTGACGGGGGCGGCTTGCTGTTCTGCTGCGGCGTCTTGGCCAGCGGGCACTGCCAAACCAAACGGCGAGCCGGGTTCGACAATGGGCAGTGATGCGGCCTGGTCATAGCTCAGGTCGGTGTATTGCACGCTGACCCAGCCGACGGTGCCATCACTGTTGACGCCACGCACCCAGCTAATTTGCGGGTCGCGGCCATCGAGCGTAATCGGTTGCTGGAAGCGCACACCGCCCACGCGGTTGAATTCTGTGCTGGGGCCACTGCGCATATTGACGTTAGCGGTTGCGCTGGCCTGCACGCCGCCAGCAGGCACGGTTGCCGTTTGCGGCGCGGATGCTGCGGGTGCATCTGCTGCGGGTCGTCCGGCGGGTGCGGCCTGCACAGCGCCCGCTGCGGGTGCGGATACCGTGATCGGTGCTTCACGGGCGATGATCGGCAAGCTGCTGAGTTGCTGCGGGCTTGCCGCCAGATATTGCGCGAACATCCAGCCCACGTCACCATTCTGGCTGATGCCACGCACCCAGGAATTATCGCTCACGCGCCCATCCAGCGCGATAGTGGTACCAACGGGCATAATTGTTAGCTGACGCCATTGCGTGCCTGCGCCGACGCGCAGCGTCAAATCGCGTTCAACAGTGGTCACGATGCCTTGCTGCGCGAAGGTCAGCGAGGCGGACAAACAACACACGGCAAAGAGGGTCAAGCAGGTCAACAGCCGAAGCGTCGAGGTCGTTTGTTTCACGTGGCGCTCTCCATTTATTTATCTGTCTGTTTATCTGTCTGTTTATCTGTCTGTCTATCTTGTAGGGGCTAGCACCACACAATAGAGTGGTTGTGTGTTTTTTCGTTGCGGACGCAACTTGCTGCGTCCCTACATAACTATTTGATCTATTAATGCAAAATGAGCAAAATCGTACCGGACGGGATTGTAACAAAGCCACCCACGATAATCAATTCTGACCGCCCCCACGTTCGCCCCACGCTGCTATTTATAACAGCAACTTGCGCCACGCCGGAAAATGCGTAAACTCTCGTGCTATGGACGAGCTTATACAACTTCAACGACATGATAACGATATTTGCGTGCTGACCTTCAATCGACCAGCAGCACACAACGCCTTGACGTTAGAGATGATGCACACGTTGCGCCTGACGGTGAAGCAACTGGCCTCCGATCAAGCGTTGCGGGTGCTGATCCTGACCGGGGCGGGCGAAAAAGCCTTTTGCAGCGGTGGTGATCTGATTGAACTGAGTAAGCATCCGTCGGAGGCCGACGCCCATGAGATGATTGAACTGATGGGGGTGACGCTGTTGGCGCTGGAGCAGGTGCCGGTGCCTGTGATTGCGGCGATTAACGGCTATGCGCTTGGCGGTGGTAGCGAAATTGCGCTGGCCTGTGATATGCGCATTGTCGATGCAAACGTGCGCATGGGCATGGTACAGATACACATGGGCTTGACGCCCGGTTGGGGTGCGGGTCAGCGTTTGCTGCGCACGGTGGGCTATGCCAACGCGATGCAATTGCTATTACAGGGTGAGCGCCTGAAGGCTGAGGATGTGCAGCGCTTCGGGTTGGCGAATCAAGTGACGGGAGCAGGGCAGGCGTTAAACGTGGCGCTGGAATTCGCATCAGATATTGCCAGCAAGCCGCCGGATGTAGTGCGTGGCATCAAGGCGCTATTGCAGGCAGGCCGCACACAACCCTATTTAGATGCTTTGCAGACCGAGCGTGATCTGTTCCCGCCGTTGTGGGCGGCTGATGCCCATTTGGAGGCGGTTAGCGCGTTTCTACAGCGCACCCTGAAACCGACAGAAGACAATGACAGCAGGGACTAGATAGACGATGACGGCTTTTTATCAGCGTGTGGCACGCTTTTATGACGCTGAGACCAGCGACAAGACCGACGACCTTGTGCTCTACAGCCAGTTAGCGGCGCAGTACGGCGGGCCGATCTTCGATGTGGGCTGTGGCACGGGGCGCGTGCTGTTGCACCTGGCGCAAGAGGGCTATGAGGTAGCCGGGGTGGATACGAGCGCGGCCATGCTGGAACGACTGGACAACAAGCTGCAAGCCTTCCCGGATATAGCCGACCGTGTGCGCGTCACTGAGGGTGATGCACGCAGCTATAAGGATGAACGGCGCTATAAACTGCTGCTGCTGACCTACAATGCGCTGATGCACTTTTATGAATTGGGCGATCAGCTTGCACTGCTGCGCAACCTGCGCGGCCTGCTAGCCGACGACGGTCTGCTGGTGCTGGATTTGCCGAACGCAGGCGAGACCTTCGCCACACAGGATACCGACGCGGTGATGCTGGACCGCACATTTATCGACCCTGACAGCGGCCACCTGATTATGCTGCAATCCAGCAGCTATTTAGACCGCGTGACGCAAGTGCTGCACGTGCAATGGATTTACGACGAAATCGACGCAGAAGGCGCGGTCAGCCGCTTGTATGTGCCGCATCGCCTGCGCTACTTCTTCCATACAGAGCTAACGCTGCTGCTTCTGCAATGCGGCTTTGAAGTGCGTGAGGTCTATGGCAGCGTGACAGGCAGCCCCTACGAGGACGGTGCAGAGCGCATGGTGGTCTATGCTGCGCCTGTGTGATGTTATGTTGTCGGACGGATGCTGAAACCGGGGTATTCGCCTGTGGCGTCTTGCCATGCCACATCCACGCCGCTGACCTGTGCTGCGGGCGGCCCCTGATGCAAAAACGCGATCAAGTCATGCAGGCTGCTTTCTGGCCCCTCTGCGATCACCTCGACGCGGCCATCCAGCAAATTGCGCACGCTGCCCTTGATGCCCAGGCGCTCTGCGGTGCTTTGCGTCGTCGCACGAAAATTTACGCCCTGCACCTGACCGGAGATATACGCTTGGAGGCGCTTTTCTGAAGTGGACACGTGAACCTGACTCCTTTGCTACGCTGTGTGTATGACCCATGTGTACCCATTGACAGGCAAGCGTTCCCCACCTATACATGGGCCTCTCATCGAACAGGGAACAGGATACCACATGCGACGACAATCACCCTGGACCACCTGTATACTCTTGCTGGCTCTGCTAGCGCTCAGCGCGTGCGATGCCTTCAGTGCAGCTACACCCACGCCGGAGCGCAATATTAGCGTGCCAACCCTGCAACCCAGCCCGACGGTGTTAATCCGTTCCTCTGATGAAATTTACGGCGATAATGTGCTGGATGGCCGCAACGACCCCACCGCAGCCGCACACGCAAACCAGGGCGTTTTGCCGCCTGTGGTTGTGGCGACACGCGCAGCGAACAGCGCCGAAACCGTGCAGGTCGTCACGGAAGACGGCACGCTGCTGCTTGCGGATTTGTATCAGCGCTTTGAGTTGGCTGGCCAGCCGCTCGCGGTCGTGGATCAAGCGGGGCAGATGCGCGTGCCGGGCTTGTTGATCGTGGCACAGGATCGTCTGGCGTGGGGCTTGTTGCCGGGCCGCTTGAGCGCGGCGGGCTTTACGGTGATGGTGGCCGAGATGCGCCAACCGCCACGCGCTGCGGATGTGCGTGCATTGCTTGAATCCCTGTCGGAGCTTAGCACAGTGGACCCGGCACGCCTGGCTGTTGTGGGGTCCGAGGTGGGGGCAGACGTGGCCTTTTTGGGGTGTGCTGTTGCGGCGTTGTGTGATGCCGCCGCGCTCATTAGCCCGCAATCCGGCGATATTCTGGCCAATGTGCTGCCGGATTACAACCCGCGCCCGTTGTGGGTCACGGTAGGGCGTGACGATCAGGCAGGCTATAACGCGATGTTGCAGCTATCGACCGGGGCAAATGGGCCATTGCGTGTGAATGACTTCGAGACCGGACGTGGTACGACATTGTTGCGGACCTACCCGGAGATCAGCGAACGCCTGACGGAATGGCTGAGCGCACAATTCGCGCCTTGATGCGTTTAAAGGGTGGCCGCTGTTATGTGCTGCT
>DAOTTW010000122.1:0-4386 GCA_034437615.1 Anaerolineae bacterium
CCTACCCCTGAGAAGAGGGGGAGGGGAGGTACGCTGTTGAAAGCCCCTCTCCCAGTGCCAAAGGCACGTTCGGGAGAGGGGTTTGGGGTGAGGGCTGAGTAGTTACGCCGCATTGCCGATGTTGCAAGAATTTGACTTGTTTTTTAGCTGGAAAAGCCTTATCGACTTGCCAGCAGATGTAAATCCGGCCATACGTAGCCTGCTTCCTGCAAACTCACACCGCCCAAGCTGAAACTTTGCGTATAAATAGCTTGCCCACCAAGCGCCTCGTAAAAGGCGCGTCCGGGGGCGTTTTGCGTCAATACCCAGATCAGCAGCGCATTGTGGCCCTGATGCAGCAGGTAATCCGCACAGGCCGTAACCAGCTTCTTGCCGATGCCCTGCCTCTGCTGCGTGTGCAACACATATAGCGCGAAAAGCTCAGCATCACAAGGCGGATAATCCCCGCGTGCCGGCCCCGCCATGCCATAACCGAGCACCTGCCCCGCCGAAACCGCCACAAACGTCACGCCCTGTTGCCGCCGCAGGTTGCGCTGCCAACGCTCCAACTCGTCGGCGTGGTCCATGCGATCCAGCACATGTTGCGGGATGAGACCCGCATAGGCAGAGCGCCACGTTCGTAGCTTGACCTGCGCAATACCCGCAGCGTCGTTCAGCGTGGCGCGGCGTATTTGCAGCATAAGCTCAGCGGCCACCTGCAATGCTAGGGATGATGCGCAGGCTGCTATCGACTTCGATTTCCGTCTCGGTGCCATCCAAAAAGCGGATATCCTCGTCACCGATGAAGACGTTCACGAAATTGCGCAGTTTGTCATCCTGAAACAGATGCGGCTTGAGTTCAGGATACTGCTCAACGAGACTATCCAGCGCCGCGCCGACGGTCTGGCCCTGCACGTCAATCTGTGCCTGATTATCGGTGTAGACGCGCAAAGGCGTCGGGATTTTGATCTGTGCCATGTGCTTCACTCTCCTGAGATGTGTAAGTCAACCGCTTCAAATTTACTGCGATCTGCTTGCAATAGCCACACACGCTGATCGGCGGCCCTGCCCTGCTGCACGGACGTGATGATGTAGACGAAATTGGGCAGCGCGTGCACACGATCATACTCCGACGGGATAGCGGGTGCATCCGGGTGGCTATGATGATAGCCCACCAGCGTCAGGCCGCGTGCGTCGGCTTCGTCCTCCATCTTGGCCCAGTTCTGCGGGGTCATAGCGTAACGGTGGTACTGTTCTTCGCTCTCGAAGCTGTTTTCGATGTGAAGCACATCGCGAATCCGCACCGTATCGCCGTCGCGCTGACCCAACAAAAAGCCACCCCCCTCGTTGGGATAGGTGCCCTGCACTTCTTCGTAGATGCTTGCCTGTAATGCCCGACTGAGTTGAACCTGCATTGTGATCGCTGTTGCCTTTGTGTTTTGTCGCCGCTGACTAAATGGACCCGCGTGCTATATTGAAGCGCAGAACCCCGCAAACCTTACTTAATAGCTGTCGGTTGCTGCGGGTGGGATGTCCTCGCCGCGTTCTTCGCGGGCGATGGCCACCCCTGCGCTAGCGCCGATGCGGTTTGCGCCTGCCTGCACCATTGCCTGTGCCGTTTGCAGGTCACGCACACCGCCGGAGGCCTTCACGCCGACGCCAGACCCCACAACGCGCCGCAGTAAGCGCACATCTGCCACCGTCGCGCCGCCGCCACTAAAGCCGGTGCTCGTCTTGACGAAATCGACGCCATCCACACGCGCCAGATGCGACGCGATGATCTTCTCGTCGTCGTCTAAAAAGACGGTCTCCATGATGAGCTTGCAGAGCACATCGTTATCATGGCAGACGGTGACGACCTCGCTAATTTCTTCATGCAGCGCCACCAGATCGCGGCTTTTCAGTGCGCCAATGTGCAGCACCATGTCAATTTCCTGCGCCCCCGCACGAATGGCGGCCTCGGCCTCGTAGACTTTGGCCTCTGGCATCACCGCACCCAGCGGAAAGCCGACCACCGTGCAAACCTTCACAGCACTCTCGCGTAGCATCTCGCGGGCTAGCCGCACGAATACGCTATTCACGCATACGGACGCAAAGTTGTACTCACGCGCCTCAAAGCATAATTTTTCGATCTGGCGCGCGCTAGCGTCCGGCTTCAGCAGCGTGTGGTCAATCAGATTCGTGATGCTGGCCCCTTCTGGCACGTGCCCCACATCCGGCAGGGTGCGGCCTGTGCGCGGATGCGCCTGCGCTTCGCCCAGGATCGCCATCACCTGCTTCGTCACGCGCTCGATACGCTCGTTCATCTCTGATTCCGGTAGCGTCATTGTCCTACTGTCCTTGTTAACTGTGCGTCATCTGTCATCATGTCCCTTTAATTGTAACGCGCTTCACGAACGATAACAGTGGTTAAGTAACGACTCAGCCAGGCCCATTCTGCCCGCGAATCGGCCCTCACCCCCTCAATCCCTTTTCAGGGGTCGTGACGTGCGCTGCCTGTGTGCGTGGTCCATATGGACCTATTGCGGCTTTGGGTGGATGTGGCATCATGTCAGGGCTATCGCCTTATTTCATGGATGCGTGCAGACGGTTGCGGGGTATGTTATCATCCGTTGCCAGCGTTGGCCATACACGCGACCCCGGCTCTGAAAAGCTGACCTGCTCCAAACATAGAGGACCTTCAACGATGCTATACATCCCGCGTAAGCGCTTGTTCTGGGCGGTGGGCCTGGGGCACCTGACCAACGACATCTTCATGGCCAGTGGTGTTGTGCTGCTGGCGTTCCTCAGCGCTACCGTGCTGCCCATGAGCAACACACAGATCGGCTTTGCCATCAGCGCGGCGCAGCTTTCCGGGGCCATCACACAGCCCGGTTTTGGCGTCTGGGCGGATCGGCGCGGGGGGCGCTGGCTGGGCGCTGGTGGCCTCGCCTGGGTCGTCAGCATGTATATGCTGGCCGTCGTCGCCGCTATCGTCACGCGCAATTACTGGCTGATGCTGATTCCGTTTGTCCTGCGTGGGATCGGCAGCGGGGCCGTGCATCCGGTGGGCGCATTGCACGCCGCCGAAGTGGACCGTGAGCGCGTCGCCAGCCATACAGCGTTCTTCTTCCTGATGGGCCAGGCAGGTTTGGCCATCGGTCCGGCGCTGCTGGGCTTAATCCTGGACCTGAGCAACCTGGATTTGCTGCGTGCTTATGCGGATGTGGTCGGTTTGCCCGGTATCGCACAATTTGCGCCCAACCTGCTGCCTGTGTTCGTGCTGACCGTGCTGGCCCTGCCGGGTGTCGCGCTGATGGCCACCACGATTCCGGTGTATCGACGCGGCAAGAACAAAGCGACGGACAAAGCAGCACAGGCGACAGATACCGCTGATGCCCGTAGCACATCAGCCCGCGTCAGCCTGCCCATGATGGCCTTCGCTGTGCTGGCTGTGATGGTGATTTTGCGCAGTTTGGCCACACCAGGGTCGGTGAATTTCATCCCCGTGCTGTTCCAGCAAAAAGGCTGGTCGCCCTCCGAATATGGCCTGATTACGAGCTTATTCTGGCTGGCGTCGGGCATTTCCGGCGTGTTCTTCGGTGGTTTGGCGGATCGCTACGACAGGCGGCTTGTGATGATGTTCAGCATGGTGCTATCGGCTCCAGCCTTCTTCTTCCTGCCCATTCTGGACGGTACTCCGGCCTTTTTGCTGGCGATTGTCGCGGGTGGTTTCGTGGGCGGCGCACATAGCATCATTGTGGTGCTGGCACAATCGCTGCTGCCGGATAGCAAGGGCTTCGCATCCGGCGCGATTTTGGGCTTTATCTTCGGCGCGGGTGCGATTGGCAGCTTGGTGATTGGCAGCGTCTCGGATTCGATAGGCTTGGCGGCCACATTTCAGCTTGTGGCGGTGGCGGTGGCGCTTGCGGGTGTGTTGGGCCTGCTGCTGCCAAAAGCTGAGTAAGGCTTTCCAGCTGAAAAACATGTAGGGGCTTGATGCATCAAGCCCCTACAGCTATAATTTACGTCTTAATGTTAAATGCGTGCGGCAAAACGTGTAACAAATCAGCATTTTCCGAAATGTGACATTGTAGAACTACTCAGGCGGGCATGTTTTGCCCGCGACCTGGCCCTCACCCCCTCAATCCCCCTTCACAGGGGTAGGTATTTGGTTTTTCGTTGTTCCTGTGTAGCGGACGCAGCAAGCCGCGTCCCTACACAACCGCTGTGAACCGTAGGGACACCCAATGGGGTGTCCGGGGCGGTGCAAACCGCCATAAAATACGGTCAAACATCAAATACCTACCCCTGAGAAGGGGTTTGGGGTGAGGGCTAAGCAGTTACCAGCGCTGTACTAGCCATTTTTCTAGTGTGATCCTCGCCATAAGTCGCGTACCGCAGCTTGTAACGAGATGCGATCATAGC
>DAOTTW010000123.1:0-5830 GCA_034437615.1 Anaerolineae bacterium
TCAGGGCAAGGGTGGTCGTACATTCCTGGCCAGCCCATTGACTGCTGCCGCGACTGCCATCAACGGACGCATCACCGACCCGCGTGAGATGTATGTGCCGGAGATGGCCTAGCACATGGGCAAATTAGATGCTCAGGTGATCGAGATCATGGGTCGCAATCGCCTGACTAACGAATTGCTCGCAGCCCATATCGAAGTTGCAGAACCCATCCGGGATCGTGGCGTTGATCTGATAGCCTACATTGACACAGCGGGGGATGAAATCACCGAATTTCGTGCTGTTCCGCTGCAACTAAAGGCAGCGTCTAACCGTAGCTTCAGCATCAATCGCAAATATGAGAAGTTTCCCAACCTATTGATGGTCTTTGTGTGGGGCTTGCAAGCCCCAAGAGAAGACGCTGTTACGTATGCGTTGACGCATCATGAATGTATCGCTATCGCAGATCAGCTTGGATGGACCCAAAGCAACACCTGGCACAATCGAGGTACATATAGCACAACAAAACCAAGTAAAGAGTTATTGCACCTGCTAGAGCCATACCGAATGACACCCGAAAAATGGAGAGGCCGCCTGATGACAATTCAGCAAAACAATATCGAAGCATTCGACAACAGCACACGTTATGCTGGAAAGGAAATCTTAAAGGATTCGTTGCGCTCAGTAGGCATCCAATTTACAGAGGCAATACAGAAACCTGCTGACATTGTTATCTTTTCAGATGCGGCATCACCAGATAGACGACCACTGCAAATCCCTGTGAAAGTCTACACGGGTCAAAAGCGTGTCTTTCGGCTGACCAAGACCTTAGAGACACTAGACCGCTTGCTCATCGTATATGTTTGGGGTGTAAACACAGAATCTAATAGCAATATCTATGCCTCAACTTATCGGGAAGTCGTGGACATCGCCAATGAAAAAGGCTACACGGCAACAAGCAGTTGGAGAGACCACGGACACTATAGCGTCACAGACGCGGGTGAAGAACTGCGAGAACTTTTGGAGCCGTATCAAATCCCACCACAGACCTGGCAAGACCGCATTGAGGCAGCATTGAAATAAACTGAATTAAGCACAGAGAAGGATCAGACATGGAACCCATCAAAACCTTCAGTGGGCGCGTCGCCCCACTACCCTATAACGACATCGACACCGACCAGATCATCCCGGCACGCTTCTTGAAGACCACTGACAAGCACGGCCTCGGCAAACAAGCCTTCTTCGATTGGCGCTATGATGCGGATGGCAACCCCCGCGCCGATTTCGTGCTGAACCAGCCGGAATATCAGGGCGCAACCGTGCTGATCGCAGGCCATAACTTCGGCTGCGGCAGTTCACGTGAGCACGCACCCTGGGCGCTGCAAGGCATGGGTTGGCAAGCTGTCGTCAGCACGGATTTTGCCGACATTTTTCGCAATAACGCGCTCAAAAACGGCCTGCTGCCCATCATCGTAGACGAGGAGACACAGCAGCAGCTTGTCAGCCTTGCAGAAGAAGACCCCAGCACAGAAGTCCGCATCGACCTGGAAAGCCAGACGTTGCAATTGCCCGATGGCCGCAAGGTTAGCTTCCCGATTGATGAATTCAGCAAGTATTGCCTGCTCAACGGCGTCGATCAGCTTGGTTTCTTGATGAGCCTGGAAGACGACGTACAAGCCTACGAAGCCGAGCACCCACAACGCATCAATACACAGATGGCGGTGTAAATGTCATTCATCCATATCTACGACACCACGCTGCGTGATGGCACGCAACGCGAAAATATCTCGCTGTCGGTTGCCGATAAGCTGCGCATCACGCGCCTGCTTGACGAACTCGGCGTGAGCTATATCGAGGGCGGTTGGCCGGGGTCCAACCCGAAGGACGCCGCCTACTTCGAGCAGGTCAAGGCGCTGGACCTGAAGCACGCCAAAATCGCCGCCTTTGGTGCGACCTGCCGCAAAGGTAGCAACCCCGCCGCCGACGCCAACATTCAAGCGCTGGTCGATGCCGACACGCCCGTTGTAACCGTCGTCGGCAAAACATCCATGCTGCACGTGACCGATGTGCTACAAACCACGCCCGACGAGAACCTGCGCATGATCCGCGAAAGCGTGGCTTACCTGAAGTTGCTCGGCAAAGAGGTCATCTACGACGCAGAGCACTTCTTTGATGGTTATAAGCTGGATATGGAATACGCCTTCGATACACTGGCAGCAGCCATCGACGGCGGCGCAGATTGCATCGTACTCTGCGACACGAACGGCGGCTCGATGCCCTGGGAAGTGGCTGAACTGGCCCGGACTGCACGCGAGACGTTCCCGGATACACAACTTGGCATCCACACGCACAACGACGGTGAACTGGCCGTCGCAAACGCTCTCTCGGCGGTGCAGATGGGCGCAACACATGTACAGGGCACGATCAACGGCTACGGTGAGCGCTGCGGCAACGCCAACCTGTGCAGCATCATCCCCGATTTACAACTGAAGATGGGCTATGACTGCCTGCCCAATCCGCAACAGCTTAGCCACCTGACGCACCTCTCGCGCACCGTCGCAGAAATCGCCAACTTAGCGCCGGATGCACACCTAGCCTATGTCGGCAAGAGCGCCTTCGCGCATAAGGGCGGCATCCACGTGGCAGCGATGCGCCGCAACGTCGATAGCTACCAGCACATCGACCCGACGCTGGTGGGCAATGAAATGCGCGTGCTCGTCTCGGATTTATCTGGGCGCGGTAATTTGCTGAGCAAGGCGGAAGAACTGGGCATGAATGTCTCGAAAGATGAAGCGGTGCGAGTGCTAGAAGAGATCAAGCAACTAGAGCATGAAGGCTTTGTCTTTGAGGGCGCGGGTGCGTCGATTGCCATTCGGCTACACCGTGCCAAACCCGTCTATGAGCCGCCATTCAAGCTGGTTGACTTCACGGTGATTGTCGAAGACCGCATCGGACGCGGGCCGCTCTCAGAAGCGATGGTCAAGCTGGATGTAAGCGGCGACATCGTACACACCGCAGCAGAAGGCAACGGCCCCGTGAACGCGCTGGATATGGCGTTGCGCAAGGCGCTGGTGCCTGTTTACCCACAGTTGGCCGATATGCAGCTCGTCGATTACAAGGTGCGTATTTTGGATGGCGATAACGCAACCGCTGCCAAAACCCGTGTGCTGATCGACACACAGCGCGGCTCGCAGCGTTGGAGCACGGTGGGCGCAGGCACGAATATCATCCACGCAAGCTGGCTGGCCCTGGTGGATAGCGTCGAGTATGGCTTATGCTTGGCGGATGAGATGGACCCGGATTTACTCCCCTCAGGAGATTGAACCATGCAAGCAACACTCGCAGTATTACCCGGTGATGGCATTGGGCCAGAGGTGATGGACGCCGCCCTGCAAGTGCTGAATAAGATTGGCACGCGCTACGGCCACGACTTCACGACGAACGAAGCGTTGATCGGCGGCATCGCCATCGACAAAACCGGCGACCCCTTCCCCGCAGACACGCAGCAAACCTGCGAAGACGCCGACGCAATTCTGCTGGCGGCAGTGGGTGGCCCACAGTGGTCGGACCCATCCGCGCCTGTGCGACCGGAGCAGGGTTTGCTGAAGATGCGCCAGCACTTCGGCCTGTTTGCGAACCTGCGCCCGGTGAAAACCTATCCAGCCCTGGCAGATCATGCCCCACTACGCCGCGAATTGCTGGATGGCGTCGATATACTTTTCGTGCGTGAATTGACAGGCGGCATTTACTTCGGGGATCGCGTGGAAATGAGCACCGATAGCCCTGATAGCGCCCATGACACCATGCTCTACACTCGGCCAGAGGTGCAGCGCGTGGCGCATGTGGCTTTTCGGGCCGCGCAGGGCCGCCGCCAAAAGCTGACCAGCGTCGATAAGGCCAACGTGCTGGCATCTATGCGCTTATGGCGGCGTGTGGTGCTGGATGTACATGAAGATTACGCCGATGTGGAGCTAGAGCATTTGCTGGTGGATGCCTGCACCATGCACCTGCTGACGCGCCCGGCTAGCTTTGATGTGGTGCTGGCAGGCAACATGTTTGGCGACATCCTGAGCGACGAAGCCTCAGTTTTGGCGGGGTCGTTGGGCATGTTGCCATCGGCGTCACTCGGTTCAGAGCGCTTCGGGCTATATGAGCCTGTGCATGGCTCCGCGCCAGACATCGCCGGACAAGGCAAAGCCAACCCCATCGGCACGGTGCTGAGCTTGGCTATGCTGCTGCGCTATAGCCTGGAACTCGCAGCCGAAGCGCAAGCCATCGAAAATGCCGTTGACGCCGTGCTTGCGGATGGCGCACGTACAGCAGACATCGCCCAAAAAGGCACAGAGACCATCAGCACGGTCGAATTCACACAGGCCATTATCGACAAGCTATAATAGCTGTTAAGTCTCACTTTCGCTGTTGTCCTTCAGTTGGGCGCGGATGTCCGCAAGATCAACCTCCGTGCTGAGGTTGACGCTTGGCTTTGCGCTCACCTGCTGCTTTTCCACTCCGTAAGCGTGCATGGCCAACGCCGACACATAGAACATCAGGCGTCGATGATCGACGGGCAGCGCTTCCCGCGTCACGGCGCGCAAGCTCAACATCGCCAAACTAATGTAATACTCGCCCCACGCGTCCGGTTTGGCGAGGCACTCTGACACCAATTGCCGCAGGATGTAAATCGCTTGAAATGCATCCGCATATTCGGGCGGCGCATTCTCAGGCAGCTTGCCCTTGTTCAGCGTGTTGATATAAGAAGCTATCTCACACACGGCGGCCCAACCAGAGGCCATCAGCGGTGCGAGCCATTCATCCAATATGCTGATTTCCAGCGATGCCCAATCATACAGCGTGTGGCCTGCGCGTGTGCTGGCAAAATCCACCAGCAGCGGTGCCTCATCTGATCCCACCAGCACATTACCCAGGTGCAGGTTGCCGTGAATCGTGCTGAGCGTGCCTTTGACTTTTTCTTCCAGCAGCTTGGGGTAATGCCGCACTGGGTTCGGCAGTTCGACGCCCTCAAAATCCAGGGTGGTTGCGTCCATTTCAAAATCCGGGCGCAGCAGGCGCAGATAAGCGCCCATCTGCTCTGCACGGGTGCGCCAGACGCGGCCCGTGATGCGGTCAATCACTTCGCCGCGATAATACATGACATTATCGAGGTCCACGCCGCGCATCTCGATATGATACGGACGCGACCCGATGGTGCCATCGCCCATTGCCATATGCATGACGTTGCGCTCGTGGTCGATGTGCTGCACTGTGAAGCCATCTAAATAGACCAGCTTGCCATATTGCAGTGCGCTTAGCGTGCGGCTGTTAATTGGCGGGCTGATTAGCCCTGGCTTTGTGTCGGTGAGGTCACCGCTGAACGTTTCTAGTGTGAGCATCGGTGGCAGCACCCAGTCGTATTCACGCCAGACTTTGAATTCATAGGTTTGGTCACCGCGCCACCATGCTTGATTGTAGGCTTTGAATAAGCGGTCCTTTAGCCAGCGCCCGATCTGCGCACCGGACCACTGCTGCACCATATCACGCAGGACGCGTGGCGGCGCTTGCTGTTCATTATCGCTTGCATCGGGCGCAAATGTATATTGCAAACCGGCAAGCGAGGCCGTTTCCGGTGCGGTGGGCTTATCGTGGACCTGTGCAGTGTGATCGGGCAGCGTCTGCTTGACATGGCGCTCGTAACGCTGCGACTCTGCGATAATGGCGGCTGTTGTGTCGATTTTGACGATAACAGTGCGCTTCTGGCGCATATCCAACTGCACTGGCGTCACGAGCAGCAACGTGGTTGCGCTGTACGGGCTGGATAGGCGCTGATCTACATGAATGCGAGCGTAGCCATTAAAC
>DAOTTW010000124.1:0-28812 GCA_034437615.1 Anaerolineae bacterium
CGGCTGACGCCGCTCGGACACCCAGAAGGGTGTCCCTACAGGGCATCGTTCGTAGGGACACGGCAAGCCGTGTCCGCAAACCGTGTCAATTATTTTGTTGGGATGGCCTTAGCCGATAACGTGGCTTGCTTGTCTCAGTTTACAAAATCCGCTAAGATGATTATGACGACTGTACACTCACGTGCAAGCGAACCCCCTTTAAGTTGTGCGAGTTTAATTAAGGCAAATCAACATGGATAAACGCATGGTCGAGTTCATCCGCGCCCTACGCGCCTCAGGTGTCCGCATTTCCCTGGCGGAAGGGCAGGATGCGATGGATGGTGTGGACCGCATTGGCATTCAAAATATGGAGCAGTTTCGTAATGCGCTGAAGGCCACACTGGTCAAGGAACAGCGCGACCAACCCACATTTGAAGATTTCTTCCCGCTATTCTTCACGGCGAATCAGCCCCCCATGCAGGATATTCAGGATAACCTGACGCCGGAACAGCAGCAGATGTTGCAGCAGGCCATGCAAGCGCTGATGGGCGACCAGCAGGCCATGCAGCAACTGATGCAGCAATTGCTGAACGGCCAACCGCTGAGCCAGGAACAGCTTGACCAGCTTGGCGAGATGGCCGGCTTGAATATGGGCGATGAGATGTATCAGCGCGGTTGGTTCGAGAACCGCATGATGCGTGCTTCTGGTATGGCGCAGCTAGAGCGCATGTTGGACGAACTGCTGCAAGAGCTTTCCGAGGCGGGCATGAGCGACGAAGCCCTGCAAGAGCTAGAAGCGATGCTGCGCGAAAACATGCAAGGGCTGGCCGAGCAAATGTCGAATTACGCTGGTGCGACACTGGCTGAGCGCATGGCCGAGCGCGACCCCGACCCCCGCGAAGATTTGCTTGACGTGCCCTTCCAGCGCCTGAGCCAGCGCGACCTGGACGACCTGCGCGAAGAACTGCGCCGCCTGGCCGCACGCCTGAAAACCCGCGCATCGCTGCGGCAGAGACGCGCCAACACTGGCACCTTCGACCCGCGTAAGATGCTGCGCGAAAATATGCGCTATGGCGGTGTGCCGATCTCCATGCGTTATCGCAAGCGCCACAAAAAGCCCAGCCTTGTGCTCATCTGTGACCTGAGCACATCCATGCGGCCCTACGTCTCGTTCTTGCTGACGTTGGTCTATGAATTGCAGGATCATGTGCGCCGCACGAACAGCTTCATCTTCATCGGTGATATGGTCGATATTGGCATGGAGTTTGAAGAGCACGATTCGCAAGATGCCGTTGAGCGTGTGCTGCGCGACAACCCGCCCGGCTACTACAGCACGGACCTGGGCAACAGCCTGAACACCTTCGCGAAAAATCATATGGATACCATCGACCACCGCACGACGGTCATTATCCTGGGTGATGGGCGCAACAACTACAACCCGCCACGTATCGACGTCGCGCAGGATATGAACCGCAAAGCACGCCGCCTGTTCTGGTTCTGCCCGGAGCCGCAACAGCAGTGGGGCAGCGGCGATAGCGATATGCACCTGTATGCCCAGCACGCCAGCGGCGTCTTTATGGTGCGCACCCTGCGCGACCTGGCCAACGCTGTTGATGATATTCTGGCGGATAGTTAAGCTATGGCTGACGTAACATCTGCGGACGCCCGCGAGGGCGTCCGCGTGAGCACCCATTACACGCGCATCACGCCGGACACCCTGCAACAGCTAACACAGGTCGTCGGGGATGCCGACATCACGACAGCGCAGGCCGAGCTAGACCTGCACGCCCGCGACCAGGGCTATCATGAAGCCCACGCCGCCGAGGTCGTGCTTTACCCGGCCAACGCGCAGCAGGTGGCCGATGTGCTGAAGATCGCTAACGCGCAACACATCCCGGTCACACCCTGGGGTGTGGGCACAGGTTTAGAGGGTAACAGCATCCCGATGCATGGCGGCATTTTGCTCAGCCTGGAACGCATGACGCAGATTATTGCCATACACGCCGATGATTTTCAGGTGACGGTGCAGCCCGGCATCCCGCATATGGACCTGAACGCACAGCTTGCGCGTTACGGCCTGTTCTTCCCGCCTGACCCCGGCGCAAACGCGACCATCGGCGGGATGCTGGCCAACAACGCCGCAGGCATCCGCACGGTGAAATATGGGGCCAGCAAGGATAATGTGCTGCGGATGCAGGTCGCGCTGGCGGATGGCCGCCTGATTACAGTGGGGTCGCGCTCTATCAAGCAATCCTCCGGCTACAACCTGCTGAGCCTGTTCGTGGGCAGTGAGGGCACACTGGGCGTCATCACCGAGGCCACGCTGAAGCTGGTGCCCGTGCCAGAGCATATGGTGGCGGCGATTGCCAGCTTTCCAGATGTTGCAGCGGCGATTGAGACGGTGGTGGCGGTGCGTGGCAGTGGTATCGACGTGGCTGCGCTGGAATTTATTGATGAGACCAACACCCGCGCCCTGAACGAAGCCGGAACCGACATCGAAGCGCTGCCGACGCTGCTCATGGAAATCCACAGCACGCACGCGGACACGGTTCAGGCCGATATTGACCTGCTGCGCGAGATTTGCGAGGGCGCAGGCGCGACCAGCTTCAAGGCGACAGCGGACCACGCCGAACGTAAGACGCTGTGGCACGCCCGCCACGTCGCCTATGAAACGCTTTTGCGCAATCACCCCGGCCAGCGCATCTTCATCATGGATGTGGCCGTGCCCATCAGCGCCTACCCGGAATTGATCGCGTTTTCGCGCCAGCGCATCGAGCAGCACGGTATCTCAGGTTACATGAAGGGTCATGCAGGGGATGGCAATATCCACGTCGAACTGCCCTTCGGGGATGAAGCGAGCTTCGAGAAGGCGCAGGCGGTGAATGGGGTCATCGTGCAGAAGGCCATCGAACTCGGTGGCACCGCAACGGGTGAGCACGGCGTCGGCATCGGCAAGGCGGCCTATATGCGTGCTGAACACGGTGACGCGCTGGATGTGATGCGACAGCTTAAGCAGACGCTTGACCCTAACGGCATCCTGAACCCCGGTAAAATCTTTCCATCGTGATAAGGCTTTTCCAGCTAAAAAATAAGGCAATGCGGCTGACGCCGCTCGGACACCCTTCTGGGTGTCCCTAGGGCATCGTTCGTAGGGACACGGCTTGCCGTGTCCGCAAACCGTGTCAATTATTTTGTTGGGATGGCCTTATTTCAAGCAAGTAGCAATCACGTTATGCTGTACTATTTGCATAGGTGCCCATCGCAACGACCATCGCTGATGCATGGCTCCGGCTGTGCGTCAGGCTCACATCCCACTGCGTCAGGCCCATCTCGGCGGCTAAAGTTGCTGCGGCACCGTGCAGGTGCAGCGTGGGGCGCTTGCGCGGGTTATCCACACGGATTTCGATCTCCTTCCAGCTTACATCCCCGATGCCTGTGCCGAGTGCCTTCGCAACGGCTTCTTTGGCGGCGATGCGTGCGGCCAGACGCTGCGGCACGTCCTCACAATCGGCGCGTTCACCGGGCGTAAAAAAGCGATTCAGGTAGCGCTCACCCAGGCGTGCAATGCCCTGCTCCACGCGCTCATGCTCAATCAGGTCAATGCCACAGCGTAGCATGTTACAGACTCAGCAGCACGATGCGCGTGCCATGTGCTTTGGCCGGGTCCAGCAGGCCAGCGGACGACGCATCCTGCGTTTTCAGCGTCAGCAGGTAGGGCACGCCCTGCCGTTGTTGTAGGTGCATCCGCATGGCGGCGTCCGCTGGTTCGGCCAGCGTGATGCTAAAATCGCCTAGCTGATACATGGCGCTATCCGGCGTGGCCACCGCGATAGATTCGCCTGTGATCTGCCAGTAATATACGATGGCCTCTTGCACGTTCTCTACCACAATCGTCAACGCGCTGACGCCAAGCGCGCCGTTGGCGTGCTGTGTCCTGGTTGGGTCAGTCGGCACGCGCAGGTCACGCGCCGTCACATCCTGAATGAAAAACGGCGACATGGACGCTTCGATGCTCATCGTCTGCCACTTGAGGTCGGTGCCGTCTTGCCGCTTGCGTCCCCCGTCGGTTAAATGGCCGATTTCAACGCCGCGTGCGCTCATCTGCATGGCGTCGGCATCCAGGTCATCGGATGTCAGGCAGTAGCCGACGAAGCCTTCGCCATCCTGTAGCAAAAAGCTGTAATCGGCGGCATCGTTTTGCGGTCCGTCGCCCGTCAGCGCCATCAGTTCCAGGTAGCTGCCATCCGCCAGCACGACCAGCGCGTTATGGGTTGCGCCGTTGGCGTGGCGTCCACCGGGCAAGACCGTAAAGCCCAGGTCTGTATAATCTTGTATGGCGGCGTCCAGATCATCGACTGCGATAACGATATGGTCAAAGCCTAGCATGGGATTTGCCTTGTTCGTGAAAATACGTGAAACGATAAAGACATAAGCGCGAAAGGTAACGACTCAGGTACGTGTCTCATTCTCAGTCGCCAGACGTTAAAACGTCCGGCTCCGGTAAGGACAAGCCTGCTCAAGGCGACACACACAGACTGGCCTGAGTCGTTACCGCGAAAGCATGGTTATTATCGGCGTGGTTCCGGGTTTTTGCCCAGGCTTTTTTTGCGCTCTTCAAGCTGGTATAGCACATAATCGTTTTCATCCAGCATGGATTGCGTCCAGAGGCGGTCTGCTTTGGATTGCTGCTGTGCGAAGTGCTGCCACTCTTGCTTTTGGCGCTGGATTTCCAGCCGCAGCAAATATTCCAGCTTCAGTTGACGCTCATACACCCGCACGAGCAGCGCAAAGCCATCTGCCGCCATGTGCAGCAGCACCGCGCCGACGATCAGGCCCAGCGCCAACAATAATTCGGGCTGTTGTAGCGACGTGATCGAATTCACCACGAAGATCAGCACAGCAGCGATCACACACGCAAAGGCGGCAAATTCCAGCATCCAAGACAGGATGCGCAGATGCCCATACGAACGCTGACGCTGTGGCTTAAGCTCTTGTTGGTTGGGGTTATCTGGCTGTTGGCGGCTCATGGGCGTCTCTGGATGGCTACATGTCGGGCTGGTTGTCGCTTTTTGGCGTTTGCAAGGCTACACTGTACACATTATATAGGCTTTTCAGAGGGGTGTCATGCCGTTAAACAACGCGGATCGTCTATTCATTGCAGGGGTGGGCATACTGGGTGGGTGGATCGTAGGCCGGACGCTGCGCCGCAAGCCAAAAACAGCGCTCGACGCACAGCTTCAGGGGTTGCAAGCAGCACTTGCAGAAATCCAGGCCGAACAGCGCCAGACCTACCAGCAGCTAGAGGCGCTGATGTCACTCTACACACAGCTTGATTTCGACGCGCCGCTGCCACCGATGCGTTACTGGGCCATCTCGCCGGATTTCGCAAACATCCTGGTGCAGACCGTGCGTGCCCACCGTCCGCAATTGGTCGTAGAGGCCAGTACAGGCGTATCGACCTTACTCACGGCCTACGTGCTCAAGGCACTCGGCGCGGGGCGTGTGGTCAGCATCGAAGAAAACGCCACCTTTGCCGAGCAGAGCCGCCAGCAGCTTTCGCGGCATGGCGTGGCAGATGTGGCTGAGGTCATCCATGCACCGCTCAAGCCATTGCAGATGCAACAGGCGACGCCTGAAACAGATGCCGTGTGGCAATGGTACGACACCGATGCGCTAGCATCGCTACAAAGCATCGACCTGCTGACCATCGACGGACCCTCCCAATTTTACAATCCGCAACCGATGGCGCGTTACCCGGCTTTGCCCGTCTTTTATGAGTACCTGAACGCGGGGGCGTTGATCCTGGTTGATGACGCGGACCGCGAGCACGAGCGTAACGCGCTCACACGCTGGTTAGGGGAATACGATTTAGAGCAGGTGGCGCAGCACGAAACCGAAAAAGGCACGGTGGTGCTGCGCAAACGTGGTTAGGCTAGGCGGCGTTCAGTGCTGTTAGTTCACGCTGAATGTACTGGCGCAACACATCCGGCGAGGCGTTGAAGATGCGCTCATCGTTGATGAGCCACGTCGGTGTGGCGTTGATGCCAAGCGCCCGCCCGCGTTGCAGGTCATAGCGCACGGTATCGCGGTGGGTGCCTGCCGCCACGCATTCACGCAGCGCGTTTTCATCCAGGCCCGCTTCCGTGCCCAGCGCGATCAGGTCATCCTGAGAGGCTGCACCCTGCCGTGCTTGCACAAAAATCGCATCGTGCAGGCTCCAGAAGGCGTCATTGCCCTGGTCCAGCCCGCATTGCGCCACCTCTGCGGCGCGTTGTGAGTATGCCGGGTCGATAATGGGCATATCGCGATAGATGAAATTCACCTGGCCGGGAAACTCCGCGAGAATCTGGTCAATCACGCCGAATTCATGCCATTGTTTGCAGGCATGACAGCCATACGCCCCATATTCGATCAGCGTAATGGGTGCGTCCGGGTCGCCAAGCACCGGGTCCAGTTCAAAGCGCTCCGAGTTGGATAGCGGCGCTGTGGATTGCGAGGCGACCAGCGCCGCAGCGACCAATGCCACCAGCACGAACGCGCCTAGAACGATCATCTGTTGGCGCTGACGTTGCTGCTTGTGTGCTTGTGCGCGGCGGCCCTGGCCACGAGTCGTTGTTTTGCGCTTTTTCGTCATAGCGAAGAATCCTCTTCAGATAGATAGCTTGCTCATTGGTTGTTGTAAATGCGTGTATCGGGGTAGGCCGCAGCCCAGGCAAACCAGAAGGTCGTATTGCCCTTGAGCGTTTCCAGCGCTTGCCCCTGTAGCTCACCTGCGACGGCTTCCCCGAAGATATTCCATCTGCTGCCCGTTTCGTTGTCGATGATGCGCCCCTCGTCATGCCGGAAGGTCAGCACCCGCCCGTTTGCCAGTTGCCTGTCGAACAGGGCCGCCATGCCGACATCCCGTGAGTAAGCGATTTTGGCATTATCCAGGGCGCTACGTGCCCCCTGCTGCCAGCAGGCCAGCACGGGCACATCGCCCACCGTACCGTTAATCACGCCCTGCGCCGCCAGCACATCAAAGGGATAGGCGATGGGCTGCGCGGCCACAACCGCGCTCAGCACACGTTGCGTCGGGAAGAGGCGCTCGTCTACCTCACCCAGATACATGAAGGGCGACGGGTTGGTATCGTAGCCGATGTACGGATTGCGGCCATAGGTCATCTGTGGGCGCTGGTCATCACCTATCAGCACGCGCCCATCGGGAAAGCGCATAGCGAAGGCTTCCAGGCTGACCAACTGTGAGGGCACAATGCGCAGCAGAGCACCTGTGTAGCTGCCGACAATCGCCTCACCCGTGAATTGCGCCCACCAGCTTTCGGTTTTATCGTCCCACATGATGAAGCCGCTGTTATACAGGTGGCCGCTGACGCCAAAGCGCAACACATCGCCATCTACTACCCGATCATAAACGATGGGGCTATGGCACAACGGGCAGAACGTGACCGCGATTGGCAAGCCTGCAATCCGGTCGTTGATGATCTCATGCTTAATCATAACCGCCAGCGGGTAAGCGCGTGCCTCGGCTTGCAATTCCAGCGCGATAACCGGACTATCCAGCGTCAACCACTCCGGCAGGGCATCGACATGGGTAAAGCGCGGGTTATCAATCGGCATGATGCCATCACGACCCATACCGCCCACCATAATATCCTCCAGGGGCACGCTATGGATCGTTATATCCGTCTGCCAGTTGTCGTGTGTGCGCTGCACGTTCATCTGCTGCAACAGCACCCAGGTGATGCCGATGAACGCCGCAACCATCAGGGCAGCGAATAGCAACGCTTCATAGCGCATCAGCCGAGCAATCAAGCGGCGCACGCGCAACTCCTTCGTCTGTTATGGACATGCCAATGACACGTCAATGAAAACAAAGCCAGACAATCTATAGGGGTGCAAGGCATTGCACCCAGGGCGCGGTACACTGCGCCCCCACATAGGATGCCATAGATTCGTTTTCGTTTCTCCATCAGTATAGCCGCGAAAGTGAAACGCCGTGTAGGGGCGGATGATATGCCCCGCCCGCAGGCATGGCTTATGCGCCGTAGATGGCGGTATCCGGCTTGAAGGCGGCCCAGGCAAACCAGAAGTGCGGCGCAGCCACCAGTTGCTCTAGCTCTGTGCCTTCGAGTTCACCGCTAATGGCCTCACCGAACAGGTTCCAGGTGGAGCCAGTCTGTTCGTCGGTGATAGTACCGTCGTCAGCCACCGTGAACGTCAGCGTTTGGCCATCGACATCTCGGCTGAACAGGGCTGCGGTGCCAACATCGCGTGAGTTGTCGATGTTGCTGGCATCCATCGCGCTGTTGCTGCCCGGCTGCCACAGCGCCACGACAGGCTGCTCACCGACTGTATCGTTAATCACGATTTCCTCAGAGAGTGCGCTGAAGGGGTAGGCAATCGCTTCGCCGCCGATCTCACCCGCGAGCACGTGCTCCACAGCCGGCAAACGATCATCGGTTGCTTCGTTGAACAGGCCACGATAGGGGCCGCTCGTGTCATAGTTGACGTAAGGGTTGCGGCCATAGCTGCGGCTGACGCCCGTATCGCGTGACATCACCAGGCCATCCGGGTAACGCTGCGCAAATTGCGCGAAGCCGATCACCTGCGACGGGATAATATCCAGCAATTCGCCTGTGAACTGGCCGACGATGCCCTCACCTGTGAACTGCTGCCAGAGGCTATCGGTGTTGCGGTCATACATCACCATGTCGCTCTTGCGCAGGTAACCCGAAACGCCGAATTCCAGCACCATCCGGGTATCCTCGCCCGTTTCAAAGCGACGGTCAAACACGATGGACGAGTTGCACAGCGGGCAATACGTCACGGCGACGGGCACGCCAGCCACTTCGTCATTCGCGATTTCGTGCCACATCAGGATCGCCTGCGGATACGCACGGGCTTCATCGCCAATTTCGACTGCAATCACCGGGGAGCGCTCTGTCAGCCACTCGGAGGCTTCATCAAGCGTCTGCATTTCGGGGTCGGTGATTGCCGGGATGCCGTCCTTGCCGGGGCCACCGCTGATGACCTCATCGAAATCCACCGAGGATGTACACCAATCGGTATCGGGCCAGCCTGCGGTCAGGCGGCGCGGCGCACAGTCGTTTGTATCGCCCTGTGCCAAGCTATACTGCTGTGGCACCACCACCAGCGCAATCGCCACGAGGGCGAAAACAGGCAGCGCCAACCAGGTTAAACGTGCGAATTGTCCTTGCATAGCTCTTTACCTCATCAAAATAGGTTTGGTTGCTTGCTTAAAATTGCATATACAGCCTAGAGGCGCTTCCTTACAAGCGCGTTACGTGGCCCTAACAATTTTGCGCGACCTGACGCTGATCTGATAAGCGGCAATTTGCCTGCTTCGGGTTAAAATAGGGGCGATGCTCAAGAGATTTTGTTGCAGAGAGAAAACAACAATAATAATAATGAGGAGCGCTTTTATGGTTCTTGAGTCAGTCGATACGACAACCGACGCCCGCATTACCGCAGCACGTACCCGCGATACCATCGCGCCGACTAATTATCAGGTGCCGTTTCGTAATATCCGCGATGTGCTGGCCCTACACGCCAAGACATCCCCGAAGCAGACGTTTTTGATCTACTACGATGGCGACGGCAACCGCAGCGAACTCAGCTATGCGGAATTCGTCGCACGGGCGCATCAGGTGGCGAACCTGCTGTATGAGGATTTGGGCATCCAACGCGGTGACCGCGTGGCCACGCTGATGCACAACCACGCCGACACGGTGCTGATCTACTTCGCCTGCTGGATTATCGGCGCGTCGGTGGCCCCGCAAAACATAGCCGAGGATGACACGCGCATCGCGTATATCTTGCGTAATAGCGGCGCGAAAATCTGCTTTGTGATGGATGACTACCTGGAGCGTGCGGAACGCATCATCAAGGGCGCTGCTGGCGGCGACGGCGAACTCGGCGCACCCGGCATTCAGGGCATCGTGCAGGTCGGCGGCGAACCCCGCGACGACTATCTGCACTTTCATGACGCTGTGCGCAGTCGTCCTACCAGCTTTCTCGGTGATGATAGCGGCGCGAAAGAAGCCGATACGAGCCTTAAGAGGGGCAACGAACGCACAGCTACGCTGGACGATGAAGCGCTGCTTGTGTACACCAGCGGCACGACAGGCGCACCGAAGGGCGTCGTGCTGATGCAATACAACCTGCTGATTGATGCGAGGGGCATCGCCAACTGGCACGCCATCACGGGCAACCAGCGCATGATGTGCGTCTTGCCGATTCATCATGTCAACGGCATCGTGGTTACGATCATGACGCCGCTGCTAACAGGCGGCTCGACGGTGCTGAACCGCAGCTTTTCTGTGCGCCACTTCTGGGAGCGCGTCGTGCGTGAGCGTGTGAACGTCGTTTCGGTGGTGCCGACGCTGCTGCAATTCCTGATTGAGCACGCCGAGCGCCTACAAGCCGAGGGCCAGACGATTTTCGGCCATAACATCAACCGCCCGAACCTGAACCACTTCCGGCATTTCATCTGCGGTGCTGGCACGTTATCCGTCGCGCTGGCACGCCAGTTCGAGGATCAATTCGGCATCAAGATCATGCATGGCTATGGCCTGAGCGAGACCACCTGCTATAGCTGCTTCTTGCCGATTAACCTGCCCTGGGAAACACATCAGGCGTGGATGCAGCAGCACGGCTATCCCAGCATTGGTGTGCCCATCGAACCTAACGAGATGGCCATTTTCAGCGCCGATGGCAGCGGCACGCGCCTGGGGCCGGGTGAACGCGGCGAAATCTGCATCCGGGGCCACAACGTCATGAAGCATTACTGGCAGCGCCCCGACGCCAACGCCGAGACCTTTAAGTTTGGCTGGTTCCGCAGTGGTGACGAGGGCTTTTACCTGCTAGATGAGGTACAGAGGCCGTTTTTCTTCATCACCGGGCGCATCAAAGAGCTAATTAATCGTGGTGGCGTCAAGTTCAGCCCCTTCGATATTGAGGAAGTGCTGCTCGACATCCCCGGCGTGAAAGTGGGGCTGGCCGTCGGCTTCGCGAATGATTATTACGGCGAGGAAGTCGGCGCGTACATCGTGCCCGAAGCAGGGGTAAAGCTGAGCGCTGATGATATTCTGGCGCACTGCCGTCAGGTGATGACGTTCGAGAAAGCGCCGAAGGTCGTGGTGTTCGGGGATGACATCCCGGTTACGTCAACCGGTAAATTCCAGCGCCTGAAATTGGTCGAGCGCTTCGCAGACTATAAAAGCACGCAATTCCGCAAATGATACAGTCGTGTATGGGGGGCTGGTCCCTCCCGCAATCCAACCAGCCTAAACTATGACATTCATCACCCTTAACCCATGACATCCATCCTGACCTATCCTGCACCTGCATCGGCGCATCGGCAGACCTTGTGCATTTGTTTGACACATTTCCGTTACCTTCTTATAATGGTCACGTAAATAGATCTTTAACGTAAGCTAAGCATCTTTCGGGGGATAAGATGACAACGTACATGCGAAATGACCCAGGTATCGTCCGGTCATACCAACGTAAACAACGCGCAGAAAACCCTAATCCGGCTATACAGCCCAACGTAGACATTGATGAGGGCTACTGGGACGCGCTTTTGCAAGAGGGCGAATTTGCGCGTGGCGTAGAAATGCAGCCAGCCGCGCCGGGTGAATCCCTGGAGCTGGACGGACAGCACGCCGACCCAGCAATCACAGCACAAAGCCCACCCACCGACTTCTCGGCAGGTGACTGGGAAAAAATCCATCAGATCATGGAACAAGACGAAATCCTGACCCTGAAAATCATCGGCTATAACCGGGGTGGGCTATTGGTCGAGTGGCGCTCGTTGCGTGGCTTTGTGCCAGCCAGCCAGCTTGTCAGCCTGGTTCCAGATGAAACCGACAACCACCGCCACGATGCCCTCGTTGAGCGCGTTGGCGACCGCCTGCAACTGCGCGTAATTGAACTGGATGCTGAGAAAAACCGCCTGATCTTATCGGAGCGTGCTGCACAGGTCGAATCCGGCGAGCGCTCACGCTTATTACATGAGCTGCAATACGGCGATACCATCCGGGGCCGCGTCACCAACCTGTGTGACTTTGGCGCATTTGTCGATTTGGGCGGCGTCGAGGGCTTGATCCACATCAGCGAATTAAGCTGGGGCCGCGTCGGTCACCCGGCGGATGTGCTGCGCCGCGATCAACATGTGCGCGTTTTCGTGCTGGATGTTGACCCAGACGCGGCGCGTGTGGCGCTCAGCATGAAGCGGCTGCACCCGGACCCCTGGGCAACTGTTGGCGAGCGCTACGCAATTGGCGAGGTCGTTAAAGGGCGCATCACAAACGTGGTCGATTTTGGCGCGTTTGCCTGCATCGAAGACGGGCTAGAAGGGCTGATCCACTTCTCGGAATTGGCCGAGGGCCACTTCTTGCACCCGCGCAATGTGGTCGAGGAAGGTCAGGTTGTACAAGCACGCATCCTGAGCATTGACGGCGGCGCACGTCGGCTCGGCTTAAGTTTGCGCTTGCTCTGACGCTGCTCAGCCGAACAACCGCATATAGGCCAGCCAGCAACGAAGCGCCCATCTACAGGTGTATGATGGGCCGCTTTGTATACAAGGTGACGACTGACTATGAAAGGTCTGAATTGTCTGATAACATATATGCGGTGCTATAGCAAGTCTAAAAATGGGCGCTCTCATTTTTAGGGTTAACTTGGAATTTAATGAGCGTTATATAAATATGCGGTACGCTTAAAGTCAGGTAAGGTAATAAGGGGGGCACATTGCTCATTCCGTCTAATCCCGAAAATTCTTCATATGACGACGATACACGGATGGAAGCGGAGGCGTTTATACAAGCGACTCTGGACGCCCTCTCAGCCCACATTGCCATTCTGGATGACACCGGGCAGATCATCGGTGTGAACGCAGCTTGGCGAGACTTTGGGGATTCAAACGGCTTCCGGGGCGGTGGCTATGGACTCGGCACGAATTATCTGAACGTGTGCGATGCAGCAGCACAGCGTAAATCGCCCGATGCCCCTGTGATCGCGGGTGGCATCCGCGACATCATGCGTGGTCGCCTGGATGAATTTGAGATGGAATACCCCTGCCACAGCCCACTAGAGCGGCGCTGGTTCGTCGTGCGCGTCAGCCGCTTCGAGTGGTACGACGACGTGCGCTTGATTGTGGCCCATCAAAACGTGAGCGAACTCAAGCAAGTCCAGACTGAACTTGAGCAGAGCAAACAGCGCATAGAAGCCATCCTCGATAACATCAACAACGGCATCATCACCATTGATGCAAGCGGCACGATTGAAACAGCCAACCGCGCTGCGGCGCGCATCTTCGGCTTCGATAGCCCGGATGACCTGATCGGCACGCCCATCGGTAACCTACTCAACGAGCCATTCAACGGGCGCACGACCCTGAAGCAACTCAACGGCGAGTACGGCCACGAAATTACAGGCCGCCGACAAAGTGGCGATGTCTTCCCGATGTATTTCTCGTTGAATGAGCTTAAGCTGAACACTGGCAGCATCTACACTTGCATCATTCAAGACATTACGTATCGCAAGCGCATGGAGGCCGAAATCCTCGAACGTGAGCGCATGACCGTCGCGCTGGAAAAAGAGCGCGAACTGCGCGAACTCAAGAACCGCTTCCTGGTGATGATGGGCCACGAACTCAAGACGCCGCTGACGTCGATCAGCCTGGCCTACGACTCGCTCAAGATTTATGGTGACCGCGCCACAAAAGAAGAGAACGATCAGGCGCTCGATAGCATCCGGCTACAGGTCGATCACCTGCGGGAAATGGTTGACGATGTGCTGACGATTAGCCGCGCTGAACTCGATGGCTTGCAGATAGACCGTGAAGACCTGGACCTGATTACGACCTGCCGCGATGTGGTGGAGGGCTTTGTGCTCAGCTACCATCGCACACACACAATCGAATTTGACTGCCCCGATAACGAGATACGCGCACAACTAGACCGGAAGATGATCCGGCGCGTTTTCACCAACTTGCTCTCTAATGCGATTAAGTATTCGCCAGAGGGCAGCACAGTCGGCTTTTACTTGCATCAGGACAGCGAGACGAGTGAGGCCGTTATCCAGGTCAGCGATTCCGGTATTGGCATCCCAGCAGAGGACCAGCCGCGCCTGTTCGAGCCATTTCACCGCGCTAGCAACGTGCGCTCCATCAACGGCACCGGCTTGGGCCTGGCCATCGTCAAGCAAGCGGTGGACGCCCACAATGGCCATATTACGTTTGAGAGTAGCACAGAGCAGGGCACGACGTTCATTATTCGCCTGCCGCTGTCATCATAGGTGATGGCGTCGCTATGATTCACATCACAAAAGCTGCTTAGGCCATCCCAACAAAATAGTTGACACGGTTTGCGGACACGGCAAGCCGTGTCCCTACGAACGATGCCCTGTAGGGACACCCTTCTGGGTGTCCGAGCGGCGCCAGCCGCATTGCCGATGTTGCAAGGATTTGACTTGTTTTTTAGCTGGAAAAGCCTTAGGCCAGTCCACGTTGTACGACTGCCATGCTTGTTGCTCATTTTCGCATCGCTAATGGCATTTAGGTCTCATCCACCCACACAGGCAAATGGCCGAGCGCAATCACGTTCGTCCACCTGGCGCGGTCACCCTCGGTCAGGATGGCGGCCTCTGCGACGAGCTGCGCCCCGGCCTTGTTCATAATCATGCGCATCCCTTGCAGGGTGCTGCCCGTCGAAATCACATCATCCACCAGCGCCACACGCCCACCGTTAACGGCATCGCGGTCCTTTTCATCCAGGTATAGCGTCTGTTCTGCGCCTGTGGTGATGCTGAGCGTCTCGGAGTGCAGCGCCTCACCCATATAGGGCTTGTAGGATTTGCGCAGCACGATAAACGGCAAAGCCATCTCCACACTGAGCGCATACACCAGCGGGATAGATTTTGCCTCGGCAGTGACGAGATACTCCGGCTCATGGGGCTTGAGCTTGATCGCGAGTTCGGCGGCGGCGGCCTGCACCAGTTCCGTATCGCCCAGGATATTCAGAATGGCGATTTTGACACCGGGCTTAATCTCGAATTTCGGCAAGGCACGCTGCACGCCTGCTATCTCAATGTTATGGACTTCGCGTTCTGGCATGGTTATATTCACTTCTCCTTGTGGATAAATCAAAACGCATTCGTAGAACCCTCTGTAAGGGCGCAGCGTGCTGCGCCCAGGCGCAATGCATTGCGCCCCTAAGCATTGTCTGGTCTTATTCTCGTTGCTCCATTACGTGTCTGTCTTTGTTTCCGGGTTATCGGCGTCCACGTCAAGCTCTGTATTTGCATTTGCTTGATTGACTTGCTCGTGGGGCTTATTATCGGGTGGCGAGAGAAACACCAACTCAGCATCGCAGGCAAACACGCGATCCCCTACGCTGAGCACATGCCCGCCGGTGATGCGCTGATTGTTGATGTGCGTGCCGTTGGTGCTATCCAAATCATCTAAGATCAGGTTGCCATTACTAGCATCGCGCCGGATTTGCGCATGAAAGCGCGACACGCCCTTCTCACTGATAACGATTTCGTTTTGCGGGGCGCGCCCGATGCGAATCAGGTCACCATGTAACGGATACAGGCGGCCTTGCCAGCGCACATGCGTCGGCGTGCTGCCCGGTTGTGGTGCGACGGGCGGCTGTGGATGCGGGGTCGCTCGTATTTTCTCGGTTTGGCGTGCTGTTGATGGGGCATCGCGCCGGCTTTCCCGATGCCGTAAGACAACCGTCTCATCATGGCGGCTGGTCATGGTGTAATACGCCTGCGTCGATATGGATTTGCGGCTGTACTCATCGAACCCGACAGGGCCGCGCTCCATGCGTTTCGCCTGTTGCAGCAGCGCATCGCGCTCTTCCTCCAGTTGCGCATCGCTCAGGGGGCTATCGGTGATGGATTCGGCCACCTGATGCAAGCGCTGCGCGGCCCCCTTATAATCGCCCTGGTCGGCGGCTTGCACGGCTTCGCGGCGTGCTTGTGCGGCCTTCAGCAGCAGCACCGAACGCGCTACCTCTGCATCCGGTGGCGGCAATTGCTCATCCGATGGGCGCACGTTGACGGTCACAGGCACCTCAATTTGCTGATGCACGCTGCCATCGTCTGTGATTTCGTCGTATTCAAAGCGCAACGTGGCGATGGCTTGCTCACCGATGTCTTTCAGGCCGGGGATGTCAAATTCCAGCACGAGCGTCTTGATTTCCTCACCGAAAATATCCCCCATACGATAGCGCACGTTGCGCCCTTCGCGCTGTGCGGGGTAGGCGTGTAATTGCGTGATGTGCTGGACGTGCTCTGTGGGGCGCACCTGGATCGTCAGGTTTTGGCCGACGAGCTTCAAGAGGCCGCTGAGTTCTTCCTGGAAGATCACAGGCGCGACTTCCGGGCTTTCGATGAAGTAGAAAGCACCGCCGCCAGCGTCAGCGAATGCCATCATCAAATCCTCGTTGAAGTCTTTGCCGAGGCCCATCGTCGTCGTGCTGATACCGGCTTCATATTTCTGTTGCGCCATGCTGATAAGCTGCTTCTGGTCCGTCACGCCCCGATTGGCGAGGCCGTCACTCATCAAAATGACGCGGTTCAGCGTATCCGGCGAGATGCCAGCACCGACATGGGCGCAGCCTTCCAGCCAACCACCGCTCAGGTTCGTCGTGCCGCGTACTTTGATGTCAGCCAGCAATTGCGCAATGCGGTCTTTGTTGCTGATGTTGGTGGGATGCAGCAGCGTTTCCACCTGGTCGTTATACAGCACGACCGAGAGCGTATCTTGTTTGCCCAGGTGTTGCACCAGGAATTGCGCCGCTTGCCGTGTGTAGTCGATTTTCGTGCCGGCCATCGACCCACTGCGGTCAATCACCAGGCTCAGGTTTAGTGGGCGGCGGCGGCCAGCATCCGGCGCGCTGCCGGATGCAAAGCGGGCCATTAGATAGAGCCTTTGCGGTTGCTCTACGGTCAATACATCGTAATCGAGTGTGAATTCAGCCCGCATCTACGCTTGTCCATCTCTCTGATTGAATTGAGCAAGGTTGTACACCCCCTAATTTTAGCACATTGCCACCCAATACCTGCCAACAATCTGAAATGTACCCACGCACGGTCACGCTGTTGTGTGGTGCCGGCTAAATGTGGTACACTACCATAAAATCCGCATTTGCTGAAACGTTCAGTCTGAAATTAACGTGATAACACAGTCACCTGAATTCAGCCGCACGCACCAAGCGCACCACCATAGCATAAGCTCGTACACAGTTTGCAATGCTTGTATGAGGCTTGATGCTAGGGCGGTCTCTTACTGCGCGGCCTTTTTGATTCAAGGGCCGCTATCACGAATGCGATGGTTGTTTTGAGAAAGGTACCCTGTTGGACGACAGTAGTTCTGCTTCGCTTATCGTTATCCTCGTATTGGTTACACTCAAGGCGCTGCTGACGCTGGGCTATGCGGCGTTAATCAATTTGCGCCTGAGCACGCTGCAAGAACAAGCCAATGAAGGCCACAATGGTGCGCGGCGTGCCCTGCAATTGCTGCAAACCGCACAATCGAAGCTGGTGGCGACGGTGCAACTGGCCTCTGTTCTGCTTGTGTCGCTCGCTGTGATGATTACAACGGTTGAATTGGTCTTGCCCATCCTGCAAGAGGACAGCCCGACGCCCTTATTGCTCGGTATCCTGGGGGTGCTTGGGGTCAGCGCAGCGATTACGATTCTGGCGGATATCGTGCCGGAAGGTATCGGCAGCACCTACGCACAGCCTATCGCGATGTTACTGGTCGGCCCGATTGGGGTGCTTGTAACGCTCTTCAGCCCCATCACCAATCTAACGCTGTCAATTAGCCGCTTGCTCTCGCGCTTGTTTGGCAGCAGCGCCCGCGTGAATACCGTGACAGAAGAAGAAATCATGACGCTGGTCAATGCAGGCTATACGGGCGGCACCATCGAAGATGAAGAGAAAGAGATGATCTACTCTATCCTGACGATGGACCAGACGCACGCCCGCGAATTGATGGTGCCGCGCCCGGATGTCATCGCGCTGGATGTGGAGACGCCCATACCGGAGGCCCTCAAGACGTTTATCGACACGGGTTATTCGCGCATCCCAGTCTACGAGGAAAATATTGATAACATCGCGGGGCTGCTGTATGCGAAAGACCTGCTGACCCTGTGGCGCACACACGTCGATAAGCTGGCGCTCTCTGGCTCCATCCGCGATCAAATCCGCCCCGCGTATTTTGTGCCGGAGATGCAGACCGCTGCTCAACTGCTGAAGGAATTGCAAAACCGCAAGGTGCACATGGCGGTGGTGGTGGATGAATACGGCGGCACCTCCGGCATTGTCACCATCGAGAACCTGATTGAAGAGATCGTCGGGGATATTCAGGACGAATACGACGAGAACGAAGAGGCCGAATATCGCCTGATGGACAGCGGCGATTATCTGATTGACGCCAGCATGGACCTGGACGACCTGAATAACCTGCTGAATATCGACCTGGATACGGACGAGACCGATACGCTTGGCGGTTTCATCTTCCTGAAGCTGGGCCGCGTGCCCGATGCCGGAGAAGTGCTGGAGACAGAGGAACTACTGCTGCAAGTGCTGGAGATTGATGGCCGCCGCATCCGCAAGGTGCTGCTAACACGCAAGCCGAGCGAGGACGGCGATACCACCTCAAGCGCCAATTCTGAACGGCGCGATGAGCAAGCAACGCCAGAAGACGCCGATAGCGTTAGGGTGGCTGCTGATACAGGCACCAGCACAGGGGGCGACGCGCAAGCGCAGCCCAACAGCAATGACAATGACAACGATACGTCAGCACAGCGCCCCCTGGCGGATGCGTCGTGATGTGTCTGATGTATGCTGCTGCAACGTTTAAGTAGGGTGCACATTGGCTGACGACACGCACATGATTCAAGCGGCCATTGACGCCAGCAAACATGCCTATATGCCGTATTCGGGCTACGCGGTGGGGGCGGCTTTGCTGGCGCAGGATGGCACGCTGTTTACGGGCTGCAACGTCGAAAATGCAGCATATCCGGCCTCAATCTGCGCTGAACGCACGGCGCTTGTCAAGGCTGTCAGCATAGGCGTGCGCGAATTTGATACGCTGGTGGTGGCTACGCGCAACGCGGGTGCGCCTTGTGGCGTCTGTCGGCAGATGTTGAGCGAATTTGCGCCGGATTTGCGCGTGTTGCTGGTGGATTTTGACGGCACCCTGCACAGCGAGACCACTATGCGGCATCTGCTGCCGGATAACTTCAAGCCGTCTGATTTGGACACCTAGCCCCCGGCCTCTAGGACGCTCGTTCGGTGATATTGCCCCTGTTGCGCTTTAGCCTGTTGACACTTGCCTGCGCGTTTGCCTCTGTCGTGTTGGTCATCGTTGCTAGCCAACGCCTGAGCGATGCACCTGTCATCGCCTACAGCAAGGACAGCCCCAACGGGCGCGACCTCTACCTGCTGGATATGCAGACGCGCCTTGAAGTCGCCCTGACGACAGATGGCAGCATGAACCAGCGCCCGCATTGGTCGCCGGATGGTGAGCGCGTGCTGTTTTTCAGTGATCGCCGCAGCCCGGAGCGCGTGCGTGAGCGCCTCTACATCATGCAGGCTGATGGCACGGACGAGCGCCCCTTGCAGCCCGGCCTTATGGCGACGGGTGCTGTGGTCGCTGCCCCTGTCTGGTCGCCGGATGGCAACATGATCGCATTGAAAAAGCAAGACCCGGACAATTTTCAGTTGCAATTGTGGGCGCTGGACCTCAGCAGCGGCGAAGTACGGCAATTGACCGACTCCAAATACATCTATGGCGCAACCTCATTAAAGTGGACGCCGGATAGCACGCGCCTGCGCTACGTCGAAATTCTGCTGGATGAATATGATGCGCTGGAAGTCAGCGTCAAACCGCCAGCAGAACCGCGCCGTTTGCACCTGTGGGATACCGATTTTGACGACACAACGCTCTTTCCTGTGTTCTCAGCGGATGCCAGCCAATTCATGATCGCCACCCGCCCACTTGATCGTCAGGATTACGAGCTATACGCCTTTGACGTGCAAGCTGGCGACGTAACGCAGTGGCAGGACTTAGCAAGCACGGATGAACGCGCTTTTGCTTGGTCACCAGATGGCGCATACGTGGCCTATACGTCGTTCGATCAGCAGGCACAGCGTCAAACACTGCACATCAGCGCCGCAGATGGCAGCCACACGCGCACAGTCGGCACCATTGAGAGCGCAGGCCGCATCGTCGCCAATATCACAGCCAGCCCGAATATTAACTGGTTCACGGGGTTGGTGTGGTCATCGGATGGGCGCTGGTTGGGCTATCAATTCGTAGATGGCCAGGACGCCGGGCATGTGTTGTTCTGCACGGTGCGCGTGGATGGCTCAGGGCGCTTGTGTGCGCGTGGTGTAATTGACGCCGCCTTGCAGCCCTAGCACACCGACCCCACCTACAGCAGCGGCGATTTTTCGATGGCGTCGTAATCACTGGCCAACGTGCGCCATGCCTGACCTAACAGCCGGAAGCCCTCTTCGATTTTGTCCGGCGGTTGAATGCCGTAATTCAAGCGGATGCGATATGCGCCGCCGCCGCTGACGTAAAACACATTGCCGATGGCAAACGATACACCCAGTTGCACCGCCGCGATGAACAATTCCGCAGCCGTCGGGCCGCTTTTGGGCAGGCGCACCCACAGGTACAGGCCCCCCAACGGCGTTTCCCAGTGTGTATCGGCGGGCAGATACTTCTGCGCAGCCAACATCGCGGCATCGCGCCGTCGTTTCAGTTCGTGGTTGTTGCGCTCTAGCTGTTGGGCCAGCACGCCGCGCTTCAGCAGCCAGTGAATTGCCCGTTGGTTCAGGCCAGACGTGGATATATCCGCAGCTTGCTTGACGCGCACCAAACGCTCTAGTTGGCCATCTGTTGCGATCAGATAGCCGATGCGCATCCCCGGCAGCAGCATCTTTGTAAAGGCGCTGACGTAAATGACAATGCCGGTGTCGTCCAGGGCTTTCAGCGGCGGATAAGGCTCACCCTCAAAGCGGAATTCGTGGTAAACCGAATCCTCTACGATGGGCACCTGATAATCATTGGCCAGGTTCAGCAATTGGCGGCGGCGATGCATCGACATCACGCGCCCGGTGGGGTTTTGGAAGCTCGGCATCACGTAGATCAGGCGCGGGTTGTGCTCGATCAGGTAATTTTCCAGGCAATCGACGCGGATGCCGTCCTCATCCGATGGGATGCTGTGCAGGTGTACGCGGCGTGCCCGTGCGATGTCGATGATGCCGATGTAAGTGGGTGTGGCCGTCAGCATCGTATCGCCCTCACCGACGAGCGCCTGCACCACCAGATCAAGCGCTTGCTGTGCGCCGCCCGTAATCAGCACATGGTCCGGGCTGCACTGGATGCCGAGTGCGCTCACATACTCACGCACCGCCACCCGCAGCGGTCCATAGCCCTCTGGCACCTCATAGGAGAGGGCCGCCGCCGCGTCGCGGTCCAGCACGTAATTCAGCGCTTCGCGTAACTGCTGCGTCGGGTAAAACTCTGCGGGTGGCGCACCATGACTGAAGTTAATCACCCCCGGACGCCGCGCCATGCGCATCATATCCCGCATCGAATAGTCGTGCGTATCCTGCAAATCGCTGTTATGGCCGAGGTTGGTGGCGCTGGTCTGGGTGATGTGGCCTGCGGGGTTGCCTTCGCGTGCGACGAACGTGCCGCGTCCAGCGTGAGCGCTCAGGTAGCCCTCTGCACGCAGTTCAGCGTAGGCATTTACGACGCTGATGCGGCTGACCTTGATCGTCTTCGATAGGTCACGGGTGGCGGGTAAGCGCGTTCCAGCGGGCAATTCGCCGCTTTCGATCTGCTGCCGGATGTGCCGGATCAGTTGCTTGTAGATGGGTTCTTCGCTGTTGCGGTCAATCTTGATACCATTTGCCGCAGAAATCGCTGGATCTGGCATGATGTTCGCCTTTGAGGATTCTCTGTTGTCTGGCTGTTGCTGGCAATCTGCCACGCTTGGGATGATACCAATTTAACCACAAACTAGCACCATTCCAAGTCCAAATAGGCCCATTATCGGCAGAAAAATTCTCTGGCTTTGGCTTTGCAACCCATAGCGACTTGGCTTATGATTGGCGGGTAGAGCGTAACACGGTATTCTCTTTATTATGCAGTCACGGCAGGGGATAGGTTGCAATGACCCAACTCGATTTTGATACCGACGACGATGAGCTATTAAGCGACTTTGACGACGAGGCTGCTGAACAAGCCGCTGCTGAAGGGCGTGAACGTGAATTCATGCAAGAGGTGCAGCGCAACATCAAAACGCTGCGCGACAGCGACAGCAGCAGCGCTCAGCGTGTGGCGTCGGCTTACTGGTTGGGCGAATCCGGCGAACCAACAGCCATCAGCACGCTGGTCGGCGTCTACCAGACTACGAACGAGCGTGCCCTGAAGCAGGCAACGGCCTACGCCCTGAGCCAATTCAAGGCGCTGGATGAAGCGCTGAACGGCAACGATCAGGAATTGGCAGACCATGCGCGAGAGCTTTACGCCGGTATTGTCCTGCGTGGCGAGTTCGGCAAGCGTTCGACCACGCGGCGCGGCCCGCTGTTGGGCTGTAGCTTCTTGCTGCTGCTGACGTTTGTCGGGTTGCTGGCGGCGGCTGTCATCTTGCCCGAATCCGACTTCACGCTGCCACTGTTAGCACCAGGCGAGCCGCAGGATACCCCCACCGCAACCGCAACGCCGAGCGCAGAAAGTGTGCTGATAGATGTGCAGCGTGCGACATCCGACCTGAGCGCGGATGCCTCTCAGCTATTGATCCAGCTACAACTTATCTCTCGGCAGCAGGGCACACCGGATTGCAACCTGCAATTCAGCAACAGGGGCCTGTATGCGCCGCCTGCTTTCATCAGCACAGAGGCATTCCCGGACCTGAGCAGCTTGATTGCCCGCCTGAACAGCGCCGCTGAGCAAACGCAAGAGGTACAGAGCGCCTTTGAGGGTTACTGCACAGACCCCAGCAGCCTATCGCGTCAGCAGGCCGCCGATTTGCAGGGGACGATCACAGAGGCACAGGTCACGCTGCGGCTAATTCAGGCTGACCTTGCCCAATTCGATTTTGTCACGCCGACGCCGACAGCCACCAACCCACCAACGGAGACGCCAACCGCCACCGTGACGCCATCACCCACGCTGACGCCCACGCGGGACATCGGCCAGTTCAACACGGCACTACTGACGGTGCAAACCATCGCTTCCAATATGACGCAGCAGATTAATGGCCCGGCTAGCCGCTTGCTCGGCCACTGGCAAGACATCCAGCGTACAGGCGATACAGGTGCCTGCCAAGACCCGACGCCGCCGCGAGCGATAGCGGAGAATTACACACCACCTGCCGATGTGATCGCAGGCTTGCCAGAGATAGAGGCCATCGCAGCCAACGTCAATCTTGGCCTGGAGCAAACACGCGCATCATGGGAGGCGTTCGCGCAGGCCTGCAATCAGGGCCGCGGCCAGAAGGTCGAAGCCGCCGAGGTGCAGGTGCAGGTGATGCAAAATGCCCTGGATGCCTTCAATACGGCGCAAGCATTGATTACAGCGCTACAGCAAAACTGACAGATATAGATAGACAAAAATAAACTGACAGAATCCTGGATACCGCTATGGCAAACGATGACACACAGCAACGCCTGCTAGAGCAAGCCACACCCATCCTGAACGCCATCGAACGACGTACCGCCCACATCACGGCGCAGATGCGGCTGGCGGTCAACATCGTGCTGAACCGCAAGGAGAAGAACCCGCTGTATCTGCGTGATCTGGCCCCACTGGAAGTCGATATCGACAGGCTGAGCATCTTCGATATTGAGCGCTACGCACGCCATTGGGCGCATCTGGTGCCAGGGGATGACGCGCAACGCGCAGCCCTGGCACACATCCTGGCGGCGCGTCACCCCTTCGCAAAGCAGGACGCGCCGCATACGCTGGCCAACCTGGGCCTGAACGACGCAGCCATGCACACGGTCTATGCAGAGCATTTTGGCCAACCCATCACGGCGCTGTTTCAAGAGGAAATCCCCGGCCTCTCGCAGATTGTGACGCGCTATAAGGGTGCCAATGCCCGCGATACGGATACAGTCGATAGTGTGCTGGATTCGGTCTTTGAGCAGGACATCGACAACGAGATGGATTGGTTGCTGGTCCGGCGCGGTGATAACCTCTTCAAGCAGGGGGATGTGGGCGATAGCCTGTTCATTGTGTTGGATGGGCGTTTGTGTGCGGCGACACAGGATGGCGACACAGGCGCGGAGCACTGGCTACAGAAATACGGGCGTGGGGCCATTGTAGGCGAGATGTCCTTGCTGACGGGTGAGCCGCGTTCCGCGACGTTATACGCGGTGCGTGATAGTGAAGTCTGTCGGCTGTCGCGTGTGGCGTTTGATACGCTGGTAGAAAAGCACCCCACTGTGATGAACCAGCTTACGGTACAGATGGCACGACGCCTGCACGATAGCGAGACCAACACAGGCGTGCAGCGCCTTTGCACCATCGCCGTTGTGCCCATCAGCGACGGTGTAGCCGAGTTCGCGCACCATCTGACGCAAGCGCTGATGCCGCATGGCCTGACGCGCCACCTGAACCGGGATACGCTGACGGATTTAATGGGCGACCTGGCGCAAAGCCTGGATGACGATGTCGATAGCCCGCTGTTTTTGGGCTGGCTAGGGGAGCAGGAGACGCGCTATGCCTACGTCATCTACGAAGCTGACCGCGACGGTAGCCCCTGGACGCGGCGCTGCATCCAACAAGCCGACCGGGTGCTGCTAGTGGGGCGTGCACATGAATCCTCGCGCCTGACCTACGCCGAAGATGTGATCCTACACCGACAACCGGAGCGCTTGCGCGTGCCGCAGGAGCTTGTCTTGCTGCATGACAGCCACGAACAACAGCCACAAAATACGCTGGCATGGCTGGAAACGCGGCAGGTCACGCGGCATCATCATATCGTCATGGAGGATAGCAACGATCTGGCGCGGCTGGTCCGTTTTCTGCGTGGCGAAGCGGTCAGTGTTGTGTTCGGTGGGGGTGGTTTGCGTGGCGCTGCGCACATCGGCGTTATCCGTGCACTGAACGAAGCAGGCATCCGTGCGGACCTTGTGGGCGGCACGAGCGTCGGCTCTTATGCGGCGGCGCTGTATGCATTGGGCTTGCCGATTGATGACCTCCTGAAGACCGTGCGTGATCGCCTGATCCGCAAAGACATCATATTAGATTTTACCCTGCCGATGATGGCCTTCAACGCCGGCCACAAGCTGACCAACGCACTCCAAGACATCTTTGGCGACCAACGCTTAGAGGATTTATGGACGCCGTGCTTTATCATCACCTCAAACGTCAGTGAGGCGCGTATGATGGTGCATCGGCAGGGCCTGATCCGGCGTTATGTGCGTGCGAGTAGCGCCCTACCCGGCATCTACCCGCCGATACTGGATGACAACGGGGATGTGCTGGTCGATGGCAGCATCTTTAACATCGTGCCGGCGGATGTGGCCGACGCCATCACCGAAGGTGGCCCGGTAATCGCGGTGGATGTGGACGTGATGCGCAAGTCGCGCCACTATGAATTCGGGGATTCGGTGAATGGTTGGTCGCTGTTTTTCAAGCGCATCAACCCATTTATGAAGACGCCGCGCACACCCTCCATGATGAAGATGCTGATGCGGACGAGCATCCTTGCTGGTAGTAGCGTCCGCATTCAGAAGGCTGGGCAAGCGGATTTGCTGTTGCGGCCCCCAGTAGAGGAATTTGGCCTGTTTGACGTGGACCCGGCTACGTTCGACCAGATGCACGACATCGGCTACGCCTACGCTCAAGAGCAGCTTGCGGCGTGGCAGAGGCAGACCAGGCAAGATTTGTAGATACGGGTACACGTTGGCGCAAATACTGCGGCGGTTCGCGGACGCCGTTCTTGGCGTCCGGTGCGGCGCAAACCGCCTTTTTGCTGCAACCGCGCTGTGCTTAGCTATTCACGCGGGTGATGTACGAGCCTTCTTCAAGGTTGACGCGCACCACATCGCCCACATTAATGAACATCGGCGCGCTGATCTCGTGGCCCGTTTCCAGCTTAACTTTCTTCTGTGGGTTGTTGGCGCGGTCGCCCGTCACGGCCATCTCGACTTCAACGATTTCGTATTCCATCGTCTTGGGCATTTCGTAGTCGATGATTTCGCCCTGATACGTGTTGAGCTTTAGCTCCATGTTTTCCTTCAGGAATTTGAGGTCATCCCCGAACAGATCACGCGAGAGTTGCGGTTGCTCGAAGGTCTCCAGGTCCATGAAGGTCAGAAATGAACCGTCGTCATACAGGTATTGCACGTTGCGGCCCTCAACGCGAATATCCTCAATTGAGGTGCCGCTGTTGAATGTCATTTGCGTGGTGGCCCCAGAGCGCAAATTGCGCACGGTGACGCGGATGGTAGCCCCGCCGCGCGCGGTCTTGTTGTGGCTGTAATCCGCTACCTTGTACAGTTCACCGTCACGGGTGAAGGTCGTGCCCTTGCGAAGTTGGTTGCTGTCGATCATGTGATTGCTCGCCTCTGCTATGCGCGTCGTTGTCTAGTTTGCCAAAACGCCACGCAGTATAGCAAAGGAACGCAACATATTAGAAGCCCCCTGTCGTCGTACCCTCAAGCGTCAGACCGAACAAAGAAACCACCACCAGCACGGCCACCACCGCTGGCACGAAGATCACCGCCAGCGCCTTACCCCAGCCAAAGCCATTGACAGCACGTAGCGCCATAGCCGTTAGCACGATGCTATAGATGCCCAGGAAGATATTCGTCAGGACCAGCGCCGTAGACGCCGTGAACAGCAGCAACGACGCATTAACCAGTTGTAGCGGTGCCTGAAACGCCGCGCTGGTATAGAAGAAGTCGCTGTATGACCCCTGACCACCGAACAGCCTGGCGATGAACTGCGTCAGGCCATTGCTGACCCAGAAGCCGACCAGCGCGAACGGGCCGGCTAGCAGCAGCGTGCAAAGCAGCGTCGGCAGCAAGCTGCCCGTGTCATAGCCCAATGACGATAGCTGAATGCTTGTGGCGATCAAGCTGAACGCACCGACCAGCGTGCCCGCGTAGAAAATCCAGCGGAAGCCACGATTCTGCTCGGCCTGTGGGTCTTCCAGCAGGCGTTCAAAGGTCGCTGTGGATGGGTTGGTGATGGCCTGCGTCCACACCTGCTGCCATGTCAGGCTCTCACCGCGCTTCGGCTTATCGTTCTTCGGCTTGTCGTCGCCCATATCGTGATCGTTATAATCGTAGGACATGTAAGCTCACCTTTTACTTAGCTAATCTGCGACAATCTGCATTACTATAGCACGCGCTCTGGCCCCTGACATTAATCCTGCTTAAATGCGGCCACGCTAGAGGATCGGTAGCGTCCACAGGCCATCGAATAGCTGCAATACGATAAACAGGTCGTTCGCGCTGCCCTGTAACGATAGGATGATGCGGATAATCAGGTACAGGCTGATGCCGTAAACACCCGCCAGCAGCCCAATAGCAGCAAAAGCCCGCGACCAGCCAAAGCCATTGACCGCACGCAAGGCCATGCCCGTCAGCACAACCTGATAAATCAGCACGAATAGCAGCGTCAGAAAGACCGATAGCGAGAAGCCGATACGCCCGACCAACGATGTGATAATCACCAACGGGGCCGAAAACATCGACAGCGCGTAAATCATTTGGCTATAGCTGCCGCGCCCACCCAGCCGCCGCGCCAACCATTGCAAGATCAGCGTTTGCACCAGCAGCGTAATAGCGTACACCGCCGCCACGCCGCTTGCTGGGAAGAACAGCAGCGCAGCAATTGCAGGCTTGCCTGCCAGCAGCGTCACCAGGGCTATCGGCAACCAGACCATCAGGAAGCGTGCGCCGAATAGCCACAGCAGCGCCCGCTGTGTGCTTGCATAACGATCTTGTAAGAACATCTCAAAGGTACGCACCGACGGACGTGTGAGCGTCGTCACCCAAACGTTAAACCAGCTATACGTCGGGTAATTCTTGGCTTTGTCGTCAGGTGGTGATGCCTGGGGGGTTCGCTCTGTCATATATCAAAAGACCCGTACTACCTGCTCAGTGCCCACAGTATAGCATAGAACACTTCGCACGCAGTATACAATCGAAGTAACTACTCAGCCCTCACCCCAAACCCCTTTACAGGGGTAGGTTTTTCGGCGGACGTGCCATTGCACGTCCCTACATAACCGCCGTGAACCGTAGGGACACCCAACGGGGTGTCCGGGGCGGCGTCAGCCGCCGTAACTCAGGTACGTGTCCCATGCTCAGTCGCCAGACGTTAAAACGTCCGGCTCCGGTACCGACAAGCCTGCTCAAGCAGGCTGTATGCAGCGTGCAATAGCCCCCTTCAGGGTTCTCAAGGGTAGGTTTTTCATGATTGACTGTATTTTATGGCGGCTTGCGCCGCCCCGGACAGGTCAGTGCCCTGTCCCTACAGAGTCGCAATCATTCACAACAGGTCTGTAGGGACGCGCCACTGGTGCGTCCGCCACACAGGACATCGTTCGTAGGGACACGGCTTGCCGTGTCCGCAAACCGTGTCAATTATTTTGTTGGGATGTCCTAAAGCCCCTCTCCCAGTGCCAAAGGCACGTTCGGGAGAGGGGTTTGGGGTGAGGGCTAAGCAGTTACCAGCGCTGTACTAGCCATTTTTCTAGTGTGATCCTCGCCATAAGTCGCGTACCGCAGCTTGTAACGAGATGCGATCATAGC
>DAOTTW010000125.1:0-20143 GCA_034437615.1 Anaerolineae bacterium
TGTGCTTACTTTCTGTGCGACTATTTGCCAGAGCGGTTGCTTGGTGTCTGTTACTTGCAAGTCTTGCACTTCATTGGCCCCAGCATTGGACGTGCGGCAGAGGATGATGCAACCTTTATCTTTGCGTTCAAGGAACGGCGCTAAGCCTTCGCTGCCGATATAAGGGTGCAGGGTGATGGCATCAAAGCCGAGATGATCGAAGATGGCGGTTGCATAGGCTTCGTTGGTGCTGCCAATGTCCGCACGTTTGGCATCGCAGATGGTGAAAATATCGGGGTGCTCGTCGCGCAAGTACGTCATCGTCATTTCGAGTTCGCGCCATCCGGTTGAACCGCGTGCTTCGTAAAATGCGATGTTGAGCTTATAGGCGGCTGCATAAGCATGTGTTTGCTCGATGACGCGCTGATTGAAGTGAAATTGCGGTGCGTCTGATTTCAGCAGATCATCGGGCAAGCGGTTGATGTTCGTATCCAAGCCCACACACAGGAGCGAATTCACCGCATCAACGCGGGTGTTGTACTTTTCGATGACTGTCATGCGAAACCGTGCCTTGTCGCCCAATGACGCGGGTCGTTGAACCAATCTGAAATTACGTCACTTTGCTTTGTTGTGAATAAACCCCGTGCTGCGGCAACGTTTAAGATGGTTGTGAATGTCGTCAGCGTGCGCAATGTGATATTAGTCGCTTGAAAAGCTGCCCGTGCCTCTGCAAAATCATAACTGACGATTGCCAGCACATTTTGTACGTTGGCGTCAGCATCGCGCAGCGCATCGACGCCGGACAAGCTGCTGCTGCCCGTCGTCACCAGGTCTTCTATTAACAAAACACGTCGCTCGCCGACATCACCGCCTTCAATGCGCTTTGCTTTGCCGTGTTCTTTGGCTACTTTACGGATAAAAACTGACGGCCTTTGCAGGTGATAGGCTAACGCTGCGCTGTGCGGCACGCCGCCTACGGCTACCCCGGCGATGATGTCGTGCTCAATGGTTTGTGCTAGCTGTGCAAAGGCTTCGATGACCACACGCCATTGCTGCGGGTGAAATGGCAGCGTGCGGTTATCCACATACACAGGCGATATGATGCCAGATTTGAACGTCACAGGTTGCTCTGGTGCGAAGCCGACCGCGCCAATATCTAACAGGGCTTTGGCGACTGTTGTATCCATTGCTTACTCTCGTTTACGCATTTTTTCTATTGTGGCGGACGCAGCAAACCGCGTCCCTCCACGAATCCTTTGCCAAGTTATTGTTCTCTCAGGATTTGTGCCGCCGCCAATGGACCGCGATATACCAGCGCAGACCAGTATTGCACGGCTTGGACGCCGATACGTTTGTAGCGATTATAACTGATCCCATCCAACACGCCGCCGCAGCCGATTACATCGACATCGTAGCCGCGTTTTGTCGTCTCAGATTGCAAGATGCTGGCTGCGGCGAGGGCATCCATGTGTAAGCGGCCACCGCCGACGCCCGCAATCTGTGCTTGATCGTCCGGGGTGGGCCTGGGCAATGTGTTGGTTGCTATTACAGCCTGTGTGCCTGTATCCGCGAGGGCACGTAGCAGGGTACGATATTGCGATGCTGCTAGACCTGGGCCGACCTTGACCCACAGCGGCACCTGAACCCCTTGCTGTGTGATGGTTTCCAGTGCTACTGAGCACAAGCGGCGTGTTTTATCGCCTGTCTGGTTGCCGGATGGGTCGTCTTCTGTGTTGGGGCAACTGATGTTGAGCGTGAACCAACTCGGCACGATGCCACGACACAAAAACGCCTGGAGTGATTCGCGGACGTGCTGTGTTTCTTGCTGTGGGTCGCTGATGCCAGGGCTGACCGCGATATTGATGCCGAATGTGCCTGGCAGTTTATCACGCTGGCGAAACAAGAACGCTGCTGCTGCGGCTGCACCGGGGTTTTTCAAGCCGACGCGATTCTGTGTGGATTGCGTCTCTGCATCCCGCCAGATGACCGTTCCGGTGTTGCCCAAGCGTGGATAGCGTGTGAACGAGCCGAACTCAACTGGGCCGACCAATGCAGGCAATGAGCGCCAACCCGGTATGATGTTATATCCGGCGCGAACCGTTCTGAGTGCGGCCTCTGCATTGATGAAACCATGCCCTTTGACCATGCCTGCGGCCAGAATCAGCGGTTGTGGTAGATCAACGCCGCCTACATGCACGCTTTGCGTATTGTGAGTCAGGTCATGCACGATTTTCGCCGCCGTGTACAGCATAGGGTTGTGGTCTGCACGCGCTAGCAATTCCAGCAGACGATCATGCGCTTCCTGGGCTGATTGCTGGAATAGACGTGGTTTGATGCGCTGATACGCCGCATCGTAGATCGCTAGCAAGGGCTTCATGCGTAATCATCTCCGAATACGTTGCGGCCAAAGCCAGCGCCGACCAACATCTGTTCACCATCATAGACTTGTACGCCGCGTATCCATGTCTCGGTGACTCTGCCATGCAGCGTCATACCTTCGAATGGCGACCAACCACATAATGTGTGCAGTTCGCCGCGTTGTAGCGTATAGATATGATCTAAATCAACCACCGCGTAGGTATCCGGTGGTGCGCTGATATTCCAGATGCGTCGTGGGTTTGTCGCCACGAGTTCGATTATACGCTCTAGCGTGAGGCGGCCCTCATGAACAGCAGTCAGCAGCAGAGGCAACGTCGTCTCTAATCCCGGCACACCGTATGGTGGCGTATCGGATTGCTTTTCGGCTAGCGTATGCGGTGCATGGTCGGATTCGACCACATCGACAACGCCATCTGCGATGGCTTGCCAAAGTGCATCACGGTCTGCTGCTGTCTTGAGGGGTGGCTTCATAATGGCGAATGCGCCTAACGTGGCGACATCGGCTTGTGTTAGATACAGATGATGCGGGCAGACGCCAATTGTCACGGGCAGGCCTTCGTTTTTGGCATCCGTTAGATAGCGGATTTCGTCGGCGGTGCTGATGTGCAGAAAATGCGTGTGTTTGCGGTATTTGCGCACAAGCGCGACGATGTCCAGCACGGTTTTGTCTTCTGCGTGTACGCTGATGGGCTTTGAGGCTGGCCATGCGGCATAGTGGGCATCGCGTTGCGCCTGATCTTCGATGAGTAGATTGCCGGTGGTGCTGTTGTTGAAGATTTTCAGGCCACAGCAATCAGCGACCAGATCTGCATACGCGGCTGTGTTATCTGCTTGCGACGCTCCGGCATAGACACCCCAATCGCAGAGGGCATTTTGCGCCAGGGCAGCGAGTTTTGTATTCAGGGCTGTTCGGTCAAGCGTAGTCGGCGGTGTGTTGGGCATATCGAACACCGCCCAGTAACCCCCAGCTACAGCCGCAGCCGTCTCGCTAGTGAAGGTCGCTTTATGCGACCAATTAAGGTCACGCAGATGCGTGTGTGGGTCCAGCATCGCCGGAATTGTCATGCGCTTAGACATAGGCCCCCTTCAGCACTTTGGCCAGCAATGCCATACGCACGAACATACCGTTTTCCATTTGCTCGAAGTAGATTGCACGTGGGTCAGCGTCGAGGCGGTCATGATCGTCAGCCGTGCCCATTTCATGTTTACGGGGCAAGGGGTGCATTAAGATGGTGTCTTTTGGCGCTTGTGCCAACGTTTCCGGCAGCATGATGAACTTGTCTTTGATCGCTTCATAGTCGTTGACATCTGAGAAGCGTTCTTGCTGTATCCGCGTCCAGTAGATCACATCGCTGCGCCCAAGCACATCATGCAGTTCTTCGGTCTGCGTTACGCCAACACCTAAATCTTCCAGCATGTCGATGATATTCTGTGGCATCCGCAGTGTATCCGGCGAGACAAAGTTGATTTGTGCCCCCTTTGGACGATAGAAAGCAATCAGCTTTGACAGCGAATGCACTGTGCGCCCGTTTTTCAGGTCACCGACCATCGTGATGCCCACATCATCAAGGCCACCTTTGCGATCAATGATGGTGAAAATATCGAGTAGGGCCTGTGTGGGGTGCTCACCGATGCCATCGCCACCACTGATAACGACTGTTGGCGTTACGATGCGGGTGTTGAGCCTATCCAAGTAATGGGCGGCTTCGTAGGATGAGCCTAGGCGTGGGTGCCGCATGACAATCACATCGGCATAGCAGCCAACGGCTCGAATCGTATCTGAGATGTTTTCACCCTTGTACATGGACGAAAAACGCACGCCATTGCTGGCTGCGATGACTTCACCACCCAGGCGGCGCATGGATGCCTGAAATGACATATCCGTGCGCGTGCTGGATTCAAAGAACAGGGATGCCATGACTTTGCCAGCACAAATCTCGGTTAAGCCTCTGTCATTCTGGCGTAGGCGCTTACGAATGGACTTTGCCGCATCGAAGATTTCATCCAGGTCTTCGCGTGCAAATTGGTCTACGGTGATGATGTGCTTGCCCTTAAAATCGCCTGCAATTTGTGGTGGCATGTAGGTATGGCGGTGTGGGCTGACGCGGTTTTCGTCTTTTGCCTGTGCGTCTGTCTCTTGTTGGTCGTCTGCCGGTTGATCTTGGATTGCGTCTGTCATTATGGCCATATTTTCCCCAATTATCACGTTGATTATAGCGCCTACGAGGGGCAATTTGAAGCAAACTGTGTCATAATGCAGCCTTTGATTGATTTTAACATGCAGCAATAAACGAAAAGGATGTCCCATGGATATACAAGCGACTGTGGGTGAGCCGCAGAGCACTGAAACAGATGCACTTATCATCTATTTAGCAGAGACAGCAGAGACAGATGTAGATGACGATAGCATCATGCCTCTATTGCCCGATGTAAAGGCGATTGACGAGGCATTAAATGGGGCCATCACCGACTTACTGACTGGCGGCGACTTTTCCGGCAAGGCCAACGAGACGGTCACACTGTATCCACGCGGCGCAGTTCCGGCGCAGCGCGTGATCCTGGTGGGCATGGGCAAGCTGGATGATTTTAGTGAGGATGTCGCACGGCGCGTTGTGGCCAGTGGCTTGCAGCGTGCGCGGACGCTGCAAGTCAAGCGGGCAAGTACGGTGCTGGTCGGTGTGGGGGCTGCGGATAAGGCGCTGGATGTGACGCAATCAGCGCGGGCCATCGCTGAAGGTGGCTTGCTGGGCCTATACCAGTATCATGGGCAGAAAACCAGCGATGCACCTGATGATTTGCCGCAGCGCCTGAGCGTCATAGCCTCCGATGATACGCTGGCCGCAACCGAGGCAGGGCTTGCAATAGGGCGTGCTTATGCTGAAGGTGCGATTATGGCGCGTAACCTGGTGAATTTGCCGCCGAATTACTGCACGCCAAACTATCTCGCACAAGAAGCGCTGGATATGGCTAAAGAAGTGGGCCTGAAGGGTGACGCGCTCGAACGACATCAAATGGAAGCGCTGAAGATGGGTGCGTTGCTGGCTGTGGCGCAGGGTAGCGATACGCCGCCTCGTTTTATCATCCTGGAGCACAACGCAGACAAGGCAAATGACTTTGACACGTTGGTACTGATCGGTAAGGGCGTTACGTTCGATACGGGCGGCTACAGCCTGAAAACACGCGATGGTATGATTGGCATGAAGGCCGATATGAGCGGTGGTGCCGCCGTTATCGGGGCCATGAAAACGATTGCCATGCTGGATGTACCGTTGCACGTCGTCGGGTTGGTGCCTGCTGCGGATAACATGATTAACGGCAAGGCGTATCGTCCGCAGGACGTGATTACAGCCAGCAACGGCACAACCATTGAGATTGTCAGCACAGATGCCGAGGGCCGTATGCTGCTGGCGGATGCGCTGGTGTACGCCAAGCGTTATGATCCGGCAGCAGTGGTGAACATTGCTACGTTGACGGGCGCTGCGGTTGTGGCGCTGGGTGATGCCGCTGCCGCACTCTATGGTACAGATGATACGCTGCGCGATCAGCTTGTGGCGGCGGGTGATGCTACCTATGAGCGCGTATGGCCGATGCCGTTATTCCCTGAGTATGCAAAGGCGCTTGAATCCACGACCGCCGACACCAAGAACTCTAGCCGAGGCGGTGGTGGTGCTGGCACGGCGGCCTGGTTCCTGAAGAACTTCGTGGATTATCCGGCGTGGGCGCATGTGGACATGGCTGGCAAAATGTCTGCAAGTGGTGATGTGCCGTACATCCCGAAAGGCGATGCATCCGGCTTTGGGGCGCGTTTATTGGCTCAGTGGGTGCAAAAGCGCAGTACGTAGGTTTGATGGGCACGGTGGGCCGTGCCCGAACCCAAAGGCAGTTATTTGCTGAGCGCCTGGGCTGCCGCTTGATCGACCCACCATACTAAATAACCATCGGTTGGCTTAATGATCTGTGCCGGGTATTTTGACGGGTTATATTCGCCTTCTAGTACATTTTTCAAAGCGGTTGCCTTATCATCACCGGAAACCAGAAATGCGACGTTACGCGCCTGATTAATCAATGCGGGGGTCATTGTAATGCGGTAGCCGTCATGCTTATGGACGTAATGCGCTGTGACCCACATCTGTGTTTCATAGGTGGGTGGTGTGCCAGGGAAAAGCGAAGCCGTGTGTGCATCATCACCGAGACCAAGCAGAACAAGGTCGATGGCGGCTGGCGTATGCATGAAAAATGTGCGTAATTCGTGGGCGTAGTGTGCTGCTGCTCGTTCTGGCGTCTGCTCTGTATTGATGCGATGCACGTTTACATCAGGTATTTGTATGTGGCGCAGCAACGCATCAGCCACCATTGCATAATTACTGTCGGGGTGATCTGATGGCACGGCGCGTTCATCCCCGAAAAAGAGGTGTACATTACGCCAGTTTAGTTGTTGCGCATACTCAAGTTCGGCCAGTCGTTCATATAGAGGTTTGGGCGTTGAGCCACCAGCCAATGCTATCGAGAAGCGTCCGCGTGTGTCGATAATACGTTTTGCCAGTGCTATAATTTGATCTGCTGCGGTTTTGATGAGGCTATCTTTATCTGGGTAAATCTTTACGTTTTCCGCTGCCATAATGCACACCTTCCATTTCGTTTTGGACATTCGCGTTAATCGAATAAATTTATCAGAGATGTTTACCACATGGATGTTAAACAAGCGCTATCTTGATATAAGCCAAGAGTAAAATTATGAACATTTACCTAACGTCCAACGGGCTAAGCTGGGCGATGTTTTATAATCATTAAAATCATAAGCATACTTTGAATAGCAAAGCATAGCTTGGAGCCACCTCATGAAAGCACTCGGCATAATTATCCTGTCGTTTTTACTATTGGCCACGGTTGGCGTGGGCGCACAGGACGAAACGACGAACGCACAAGGCGACGCAGATACGCTGGACGAGCAAGATATAGGCACCGTTGAGATTGACGTCTTTGATTTGACGGCGCGTATTATCTCACAAGATGGCCTTAGTGGTCGCTTTGAACAGGTCGATGGTGAAAACGACCTGTACCTGCTATACATTGATGCTCCGAGCATCGGTAATGCGTTGAGTGTTGATACTGTTCTGCTGGTGACCGAGCAAGTCAATTTGAGTCAATTGCTCAATGACTGGGGTATGCTGGAAGCGCAATCTGTTCAGGCGCGTATAACTATTGCTGATGTGTCGGTTTCTATGTTCTTGTCATCTCCTGTTGTCTCTGGCGATAGCATCGCTTACAAAGCCCAGGTCAATGGCATCTCAAATGTGGATTTGGACACAGAGAAAGTCACTATGCCGAATCTTTTCACGAACGCATCGCTTGTTATGGCATTCTCGCTCGGCTTTGAAGAGGCGCTATTCAGCAACAGCGTCGGCAATGATGTGCGTTTTAGTAGCTGTGGGAATTCGCTGAATGAGCGGCGTGGGTTGATCGGCACGATTGAACGTATTGTTGATGGACGCATTCGCGTTTCGGAGCCGCGCAACGTCTACATCCGCTCATATCTGAATCGCATCCGGCGCATTGAGGCTGTTATGGAAGAAAACAATTGCTTCTTCACGGTTTATGAGTTGGGTGGCTAGCACAGCACGTAAGACATGACGCTTATGCATAAGGAAGCAGCGCTATGGCATCTATACCATCGACTAACGACAAACTTACATGGCGTTTTCCAGTTGGCCTGCGGTTGCCACCTGTGCGCCGTGCTACGGCAACGACCACGAGCGCCCAGGCACTCAGCCGACAAGAGGCCGCAAGCCGTATTCGTCGGCGCAACACCATGCTCTTGCTCATTGTCATGGTGGGTCTGACACTCAACACATTGACAATTGGGTTGCTGCTGTATCAGACAAATATCGTGGACGTGCAGTTACAGACAACGATAACGGCTGTCGCGCTGGCAGTGAAAGCTGCGGCTATCGCGATGGTGGTCGGTGGCGTGCGCTGGTATTTCGTGGGCCGCAAGCACCTTACGCAATATCTGTAGCGCGGTTTCGTGCCGTCTGGTTGGTTAGGATGGCACCCACATACGCAGGAAATCTGCAATATCAACCCAGTTCCCCTCTGCGATCATCTCTACGTGGGCATGTGCGCTAGTGCTGCGACCACTACTGCCCACGCGCCCCACAACCTGACCTACATTAACGTTTTGGCCTTGCGTGACGTAGGTCACTGATAGGTGCGCGTAGCCCGTATAGAGGCCCATCCCATGATCGACCAATACATAGTTGCCACGTAGCGGTATTTCATCCGCGAAAACCACACGCCCGGATGCCACAGATGTCATCGGAACGCCGAAATCTACATTGAAGTCCCAGCCTGTGTGCCGCGTATCGTAAAAGCCGTTAATGAGGCGCACAACCCCAAACGGTGATGATAATTCGCCGTCAACTGGCGTCATCCAGCCTTTGCCAGCCCACAATGGTTGCGGTGTTAGCGGAGCAGCTAACTCGAAGAGTTGTGCAAGCTCTTGTGCCTCAACATCTTGATTGAGCAAGTCGCTGTTTTCGTTTTGCAGGATGACCGTTTGACGCAGGAAGTTACCATCGCGCACCGTCACACGCGCACGCAAGTCTTCGTTGAGGCCATATGAATAGCGCACGGTCACTAGCAGGTCATAATCACGTGGGGCACGCTCCCAATTAACCGCGATAAAGGCGTAGTAGCCGTCTTGTGAGGGCAATGTGAAGATGTTGAGCGCATCGCGGCCAAACGTCGCGCTGACCTGAGCAATATCGCGGCCTGTGACCTCGATTAAGCCGACACGTCCCTGCTGGATCGTATCGAAATATAGTGCTAACTGAGCGCGTTCGGTTTCGATGACGCGGATGGGCTGACCGTTGTTGCTTTGTGCATTTGAACTGACGGTAAACAGCAGCAACAGCACGATGATCGCAGTGTAAACCCGGAGCATAGCTTTCCCGATTTCAAGAGATGAATTCACGGCGGCGGATTGTACCTGTCGTCCGCTGGCTTGGGTAGGCGTGGGAAGTGCGACTAAGAGCAGCGGGGCTGGCAGCTTGCCCCACTGCATTAGCTGCCGATTAATTGCTTGCGGCGTTTTTCTTCTTTCATGCGTAGCTCTGTTTTCAGAATGCGCTTGCGTACACGCAGGCTGTTCGGCGTGATTTCTAGCAATTCATCCTGCGCCAAAAATTCAATGTAATCGTCCAGGCTCATGCGACGGGGTGGCGTAAGGCCGTCGGTGGTTTCTGTCGGCTTGGCGCGAAAATTCGTTAGTTGCTTGGCTTTGGCTACGTTGAGCGGCAGATCTTCCGGGCGGATGTGCTCACCGACGACCATACCCTCGTAAATATCCGCACCTGGCATGATGAAGAATTCACCGCGTTGCTGTGCGTTAACCAATGCATAAGCGGTAGATGTGCCTGCTTCCATCGCGACAAGGCTGCCATAGCGACGACCAGGAACTTCACCGCCTAGCGGCTCATAGCCGTGAAAGATGCTGTGAATCTGGCCCATGCCGCTGGTTGCACGCATCAAGTGTGAGCGGAAACCGAGTAGGCCGCGTGTTGGCACGAGATATTCTAAGTAGGTAGTGCCGTGCTCACTGCGCATGTTCAGCATTTGGCCATTGCGTTCACCGAGCAACTCGACAATCGTGCCGACTTTTCCGTCTGCAACTTCGATGTGTACGTTCTCGATGGGTTCTAGTGTTTTGCCGTCTGCATTTTCCATAAAGATGACTTCGGGCTTGCTGACTTCAAACTCGTAGCCTTCGCGCCGCATGGTTTCGATCAAGATGCCGAGGTGCAGTTCACCGCGCCCACTGACGACAAATTTATCTGCTGAGTCGCCATCTTCGACGCGCAAGGCAACGTTGCTACGGATTTCTTCTTGCAGGCGCTGACGCAAACGGCGCGATGTACCCAATCCTTGCTTGCCTTCACGACCTGCAAAGGGCGACGTGTTGACGCCAAACGTCATGCGCAGCGTTGGCTCTTCGATACGGATGCCGGCTAGCGGTTCAGTGATGTCAGGGTGGGCCAGTGTATCGCTGATTTCCAGCGGATCGAAGCCACTAATGGCCACAATATCGCCTGCTGTAGCTTCTTCGACTTCTGCTTTTTGCAGGTTGTGAAATTGGAAGAGGTATTCCAAGCGGCCCGTCACGCGCTGACCTTTGAGCGTCAGACGTACCAGGGGCATCCCTTTATGCATGGAGCCGGAGCGAATGCGCCCGATGCCGATTTGACCTTTGTAACGGTCATATTCGAGTGTGGTTATAAGCATTTGTGCGGGTGATTCGCTGTCGATTTCCGGTGGTGGCACCTGGGCCAGGATCATATCAAAGAGCGGACCGAGCGTATCTTCCAGTGCATCAGCTTTCAGGCCAGCACGCCCATGCAAGCCGATGGTGTAGACAACCGGAAAATCCGCTTGTTCGTCGTTGGCACCGAGTTCAATAAAGAGGTCGAATGCCTCGTTGAGCACTTCGTCAGGGCGGGCGTTGGCACGGTCGATCTTGTTGACGACGACGATAACGCGCAGCCCAAGCTCCAGCGCTTTGCGCAGTACAAAGCGTGTTTGTGGCATGGGGCCTTCTACGGAGTCGATCAGCAACAAGGCACCATCAACCATATTCAGCACACGCTCAACCTCACCGCCAAAATCGGCATGGCCGGGTGTGTCTACGATGTTGATTTTCGTGTTTTGCCATGTCACTGCTGTGTTCTTCGCGAGAATTGTAATGCCGCGTTCGCGTTCTAATGCGTTGGAATCGAGTACACGATCTTCGAGGTCGCTGCCCTCACGAAAGACGTTGGTTTGTCTCAACATGCCATCCACCAACGTTGTTTTGCCGTGATCGACATGCGCAATGATCGCGATGTTACGAATATCGCTGCGTACTTGCGTCACTGTGTTGTTATCCTGTGAACTGTAGACGGTAGGAGAAATAATGCCGTGACATCATAGCAGGTTTGTGTTAAAAGTGCTGTAGAAAAGCGGATTCGTGTTAAGTTGCTCGCACGTCTGCTTTGGGTTATGCTGGCGCTTGTTTAATAAAATGAGTGGACGCAGTGGTATGTCAGCAGCAAAGTGGCAGGTGGTACAGGAATTGATACAGGATGGCGAGGTTGATGAAGCTATCGCTATCCTCAAGAAAATAGATGACCCCAAAGCCGTTGCGCTGCTGAAGCAATTACAGCAAAAGCGACCTGATAATAGCGTGTGGCTGATGTTAGCTATCGGGTCTATGGCAACTATGACGGCTGTGGTATTGCTTGTCGTCGTTGTTGTGGCAGGCCAGCGAGCACCGCAGATGCTGCAAATGCCGACGCAGATCGCATTGCCCTCTGTGACGTACACAACAACAGCCACAGAGACACCGTTCCGAACGTGGACACCGCGACCAACGTTAACGCCCTATCCCACAGCAACGGATACGATCACCAGCAGCCCGACAGCAGCGCCAACCATGACCATCTCTGATACGCCTACATACACTGTAACGGGCCAAGCGGTCGACAGCGCTTCTAGTGTTGATAGCACTGGGCTAACGCCACTGCCGCCGGAAGTCTTTTATTTACGGCATACATCCAACCTGCGTGAATGCCCGGATATTGCTTGCTCGGTTGTCGTGCAGTTGAACGTTGGTCAGGCATTGGGCGTGGACGCGATCACGACAGGTACTATCGTCAACAACGATAATGGCTGGTATCGCACCAGCTATCGGGGCCGATTCGTTTACGTGCATCGTTCACTGGTCAGCCGCAGTGCACCCCAACCGACAGCGATTATTTCGCAGCCTGTGCAGCCAATGAATCCGGTTTACAGTGCCCCAGCACAAGCACCGACGGCTATTGTGATCCCGGTGGGTAGTGGCGGCAGCGGTAGCTCAGCAGGCGGCAATCCTGGTAATTTTACCTGCGACTGTAGCCTGTCCTGTGGGCAGATACTAAGTTGTCAGGAAGCGTATTACCAACTGAACACCTGCGGCTGTTCAGCGCGTGATAGCGATAAGGACGGGGTCCCGTGTGAAAGCCTGTGTAACCCGTAGCGCCAGCTATCTATTCGCTGCATTGTTGGCCATTGAACAGGCGTTGCCCATTGATCTGGTGCTCAAGCTCGGCAATCAGGGCATCCAGCGCAGCAGCACGCGGCTTTAAGCTGAGAAAACCGTGTGCTGCATTGCCGGCACCGTAAAACATGAGGGCAACAAACAGCCATCGGTGTAAAAAACGTGCAAATCCGGCTGGTTGCTGGTTGCGTTCCCGTGAGAGCAGCAGCGTATCGGCAATGGCTGCAAAGCTGAGAAAGCTGCGATTACTGGCGTTGTGCTGCTCCAGTGATACTGCTGCGCGTGTCTGCTGCAAAGCTCCTAGCAATTCGGCCAGGACTTCGTAGCCTGCACGATATGCAGCTATTTTCTGTGTTTGCGGATCGGTGATTTCCACACCGGCCAGCAAACCGTAATGATCGCTGTAGGCGCGTGCCGCGCCGTGCTCTGTCAGCCTCTCGGTCAGGGTAATGTCTATCGTATTCGCACGCAAGCCGTGCAGCAAAATGTAATCCAGGCGCTCCGATTTTGAGGCGACGTAAGGGTTTTGCTGATGAAAAGTATAGCCTGTCTCGCCTGGGTATGTCAGCGCGTAGGCATCATCTAAGGCGGCGAGCTGCGTCACCAGGCGATAGCCGAGGCGGTCAGGGCGCGTATTCAGGTCGCCACAGAGAATCGTAGGCGAATCCGCATAGCGATGGACGAGGCGCGCCGTTTCATACAGGTTGCTATTTGTATACGCGGCATACTCGTTATCAGTGGCGTCTTCATATTGGGCGTGGGTGTGACAGTTAAAGACGTTTACAGGGCCATCTGCCGTTTCGACGCGGGTAAGGCCGATGCCTTTGCCTGCGAAGTAATCCCCGCGCCAGAATTTTTCCGGCTTGCCAGCCATGCGAAAGCGGTAAAAGACGGCATCGCTAATCGGGAAGCGTGAGAAGGTCATCAAGCCACTACCGAGTAAACCAGATGCAAAGTAGTGCTGGTATGGATAGACCGCCTGCAATGCGTTCGTCATCCGTTGCCGATCTGATTCTCGGTACATTTCCTGCAATGCGATGACATCCGGCGCAAGCTCTAAGATGCGGCTCGCAATTGCAGTCATGCGTTGTGTGTGATGCTTGGCATAGGGAGTTCCCCAGGTGTTGAAGGTCAGAATACGAAAACTCATCTACAGCCCCTTTGCTCTTCGTATATCAGTTATCAGTTGGTGCCGTCCGACACGACACACTGCTTGTACATCTTTAAGCAAATAATTAGAATTTGCCATGCAAGACATTGTAAGGCCGGATGGCTAAATTTTAGCGGCTGGAGTTGCTCGCCATGTATGAACTCGTCATCAAAAACGGCACAGTGGTCACGTCCACGCAGGTTTATAGGGCAGATGTTGCTGTAGGCGGCCAGCATATCGTCGCTGTCGGCCTGGGTTTGCGGGGTGAACGTGAACTTGATGCGACTGGCAAACTGGTTACGCCCGGTGCGGTGGATGTGCACGTGCATTTATCGCTGGATTTGGGCGATGGGCTGGTGTCATCGGATGATTTTTTCACGGGGACACGGGCAGCAGCTTATGGCGGCACAACCAGCGTGATTACGTTTGTGCATCCGACGCCGGAGCAGAGCATGATGCAGGCGTTCGAGGCACGCAAAGCCGAGGCTGGTACAAATGCTGTGATTGATTACGGCTTTCATATGGCTATTACGCCGCACCACATTGGGCGACTCAGCAATCTACAGGACTTTGTCGCAGCAGGTATCACGTCGTTCAAACTTTACATGGCTTATGCGTTGCGCTTGCACGATGGCCAACTGCTGGACGCTTTGCGCCTCATCAAGCAGGTGAGTGGGCTACCCGTCGTCCACGCTGAAAATTGGGATGCTATACAAGCAAACATCCGGCGTGAGCGTGAGGCAGGGAATATCGACAAACCGATTTATCATGAAGTGACACGTCCCGCCGACTTAGAAGCCGGAGCAGTACGACGCAGCATTGAATTTGCGGCTTATACAAGCAACCCGTTGCTGATTTTTCACATTGGTAACGGACAAAGCGCTGAAGCCATTGCAAGGGCGCAGGCGAACAATCAGCGGGTATATGGGGAAACGTGCCCACAATATTTGTTGCGTAGCAAACTGGATTACAAGCGCGAGGGGCTTGAGGGTTTGCTGGGCATTTGCGCACCACCGTTACGCACGGCTAGCGATCAGCGCTTGCTATGGGGATACCTGCGCCGTGATGTGATGAACATTGTCAGCACGGACCACTGTCCATTTACACGTGAGCAAAAGGCACGCGGCCTACAGGATTTTACGAAAACACCCGGCGGTGTGCCGTCTATCGAGATGCGCTTTGCCGCGATGTATGCTCACGCTGTACGTTCTGACAAGCTGAGCTTATCCCGCTGGGTGGCTGTATGCTGTACCCGACCCGCACAGCTACTCGGTATGACGCGCAAGGGTCACATTGCACCCGGCTTCGACGCCGACCTGGTAATCTTCGACCCTGAGCAGCCGTTTCGTTTATCGGTTGATAGACTGCATGAAAACGTAGATTGGACGCCATACGAAGGCATGACAGGGCAAGGTTGGCCACAGACCGTTATCAGTCGTGGCCAGATCATCGTGCAGGATGGTAAATTCGTGGGTGAGCGTGGGCGAGGTGCTTATATCCATCGTGAAACGCCGCCGCCGTAAGACGTAATTGGAGTTCATTCGTCGCGCTGCGGGTTGGACCAACTGCCGAGGTCGTCGCTTGTTTCGGGCTGGTTGCCATTTGACGGTTGTGGCTGGCTATCATCGCTGTTGTTAGTGCTGGCGGATGGGGGCGTTGTATTTGCCTGTCCCCATGCGCCGAGTGTTGCAGCTACGGCTTGCTGCTGTTTTTCTACGGTTTCCTGTGCCGCAACAGCTTCACGGCCTGCACCTTTGCGCCCACGTGTAGCGACAGCACGCGGTTCGCTCATGTCGATGTCTTTATTGAGTTGACGCATATCGTCGCGCATTTCTTGGCGCACCGATTCGATGGGTTCTGCGTAGCTTTTCAGGGTATCTTGTGCCATTTTGTTCAGTGATTGGCGGTTCGGCATCTCTTTGGGAACTTGAATATCGACGCCTGCATCATCCATTTCTTGTTGGATCATGGCGGCGACCTGTACCCACATCTTTTGCAGCTTTGCCATATACTGGCCCAGGATATACGACCAGTGAATCATGCGCTTAGGCCCGGCTACCATCAGCATGATGATGATAATCAAGATCAGTTCTGCGCCGCCAATGCCAAAAATATTCATTGTGCTCAGTCCTTCGGGACGACGTTGCAATGTATAGCCTTATTATAGCGCGTCGTCGGCTGAATTCAGCCCCGGTGAATAAAAATGCAACCGAGATAGCTGCAATGTAAAACCTGAACAACTTGTTTACAAACATGGCGATTGGCGAAACTCTCGGCATATAGGACACTGCAACTAGCCCAGATATGACGAACGCAACTATAAAGAAGTGTCATGTTAGGTAAAAAAGCGGGTTGAAAATTTTTCATTCTCTTGCCATCAGTCTGCAATGCCTGTATATTGAGTACGTAACGTCAAACAAAAAGTATGATACAAGGGGTTCACTATCATGAAAAATGCAATCCGTCTGATTATCGCCGTCCTGATGTTCGTCTCTGCCTTCGCCGCTGTGAGTGCGCAGGACGAGAACGTTTACATCGCACCGGAAAACACGCTGGGTAGCCTGGTCCTCACGACGGAATCCGGCACCTTCACCGAAAACGAAGATGGCACTTTTACCCTGACGCTCAATGAAGTCGGTGACTTCGCATCCTGGGTCGTAGTGATGCCGCAGATTCAGAATGCGCTGTATCGCACAGAGCAGTTCGCGCAGGACTGGGCCTATGATAACGAGGACATCAGTGCCGAAGCCTATTTGGCGCTGGAAGATGGCGCGACACTTGGCCTAACGCTGACCAATATCGAAATCGAAGATGGCACAATTGCCTACAACGCTGAGTTGACCAGCACAGAGCGCATCGAAGAAGGTAAGAGTGGCCTGGAACTGCCGGAAGCCTTCAATGCGGCTAGCCTGGTAATTACGCTGGACGAGGTCTTTGTCAGCAACTTCCTGACGGCTCATTTAGAGCGCCTGAGCACGACCCGCAACTTGCAGGAATGCTTCCCGGTCCTTTGCAACTAGACGCTTCGTTACACGACATACTGAAGCGTGCTGGCACGCAATCCAATACAATAACTGTAATCGTATTAGCACAGGAGAGGCATACGCTTGCTCCTGTGTTTATTTATGGGGCTATAAATAGTTAGGTGAGCCAGTCATGGAGATTTCTATGAAAACTCGTTTAAGCGTGTTGCTACTTGCGTTGCTGCTGCTGAGCTTGCAAGGCTTGCAGACAACGGCACAAAACATCGAGATTTACAACGGCACAATTGATGACGACACACCGTTTATGCAGTTTCCGCTGGATGTGACACGTTCAAGCGAGATATTAATCTTGGACCTGCGCCCGACAAGCGGTGATCTGGATACACTGGTTTACCTAATTGATGAGACGGGCAGTATCATCGCGCAAAACGATGATCGCTCGAAAGATGACTTCAGTTCCTATCTGGAATTTCCGCAGGTCTCACGCGGTAACTATGACATCATCGTAACGCGCTTCGGTGTGACGAGCGGTGACACCAGCGGAGAATTTGAGTTAGTGGTTCGGTTAGAACGTTCTGAACGGGCAAGCTCCAATTATGACGTGTCCGACGAAGCGCTGCTGGCTGTTGGCTTCCCGGAAACCGATCCACGCCCAGAAGCTGAGTGGACAGTCATTGGCTATTACGGTGGCGATACGAACCTTGAGGCGGGTGTACTACGCGATTTTGAAGAATTTGAGCTAGCTGGCGGCAGTAGTGCTGATGTGCGCATCCTGATGATGATGGACCGTCACCCGGACTTCACAGATGTCAGCGGCGATTGGAGTACGACACGCCTCTTTGAAGTGCAAGCAGACACGGATGCAACAACCCCCGACGAGATTCTTGTCAGCAGCGAAATTGCTGACCTGGGTGATCTCGATACAGGTGCAGGCGAGACCTTTGCACAGTATCTTACCTGGGTGGTGCGCAATTATCCGGCCCAGAATTACGCGCTGGCGCTAGCCAGTCATGGCGCAGGTTGGCGTGGTATCATCACAGATGACACAGCAAACAGCAATATTTTGACGCTGCCGGAGTTATCTGAAGCGTTGCGCGTTGCTATAGAAAACTCTAATGTTGAGCGCTTTGACCTGATCGTGAATGACGCCTGTTTGATGAGTAGTGTCGAGTACCATCAGGTAATGGCGGACTACTTCGACTTTTCGCTGGCGTCGCCGGAGATTGTCGTGGACCCGGCACTCGATATGACGCAATTCATCGAAACATTACGCAGAGAACCGGATGTGCCGATTACCGAGTTGGGGCAAGCGCTGGTCGATACCTATATCAACCGCGATATTCAGCTTCGCCCCGGTGCGGATAACGTTTACCTGACGAACGCTGTGCTGGACTTGCGGGGCTTTGACCGACTTGTGAGCGCAATTGATAACTTCGCTGAGATTGTCATCGAGCAGCCGCTGCGCTTCGCGCCGACCATCGGCCAAGCACGCGCTAACGTCTACACCTATACGGCCTTCCTGGGTGGTAGGGAACTGATCGACCTGGGCAACTTCATGCAGCAGGTCAGCCTGAGCACCGATGACCTGCGCTTACGATTGGCCGCCGAGCGCGTTTCTCGTGAGCTAAATAATGTCGTCTCCTACGGTAACGCGGGTGAGCGTGCGCAACGTGTGAGCTACCAGAATATCTTCTTCCCAGAAGAAAGTCGTGGCTTCAGCAACGACTACTTCCAGGAAGCGCAACTCAGCAGTTGGGGCGAGATGCTGCGCTCTTACTACAACGCAGTGACGCCGCAATTGTGGACGCAAGGTGACGAGATCGCATTCCATGCGCCGATTGCGCCCCGTGTAAAGCTGACGGGTGTCCTGCCGCGTGGTGAGGCCAGCACGACCTTCCCGCTTGGCGGCTTCTTAGAAGTTGTTGGGAGTCGTATTGCATCCGGCAACCTTGCGGTAGACCAAGTGCGACCGGACGGCAGCGCTGTGCGCTTGTTGGATCGTCGTATTCTGGTATCCGAAGTGGTTGATGGTGAGCCGCAATTGATCAACCGCTGGAAGCCGGGCATTACTAAATCCAGCTTTGCCTGGGATGTCTCTTTGCCTATCGTGACGGATGGCTCTGTGACAGCGAATGAATTGTTGATTATCGACCAGAGCGCGAATGTGGCTTCACTGGAGGGCCGCTATCAAGAGACGAACAGCGAACAATGGAACGATGTCACGATTGTGTTCGATCTGAACGGCGATATTCAGCGCACTGTGAACCGCACAGAAGGGTCTAACGCCCTGGGTGTCATCGACATCCCCGAAGGGTCACGCTTCCAGGCCTATCGTTCGCTGGTGTCACCGGATGGTCGCGTGCGCGTTGAGCCAGGTACGGAATATACCTGGCCTGTGACATGGGATGATCGTCCAGCGCCCTCCGGTCAATATAATCTCGGTTTCTTGATGACAGCGTTTGGCGGTACAACTGGCTTTACCTCTGTGAGCACACTTGTAAACAATACAGGTGTTGACCCCAACTTGCGTGCGGATGTGAATAGCCAGTTGCGTTTCGTTATTCCGCGTTTTGAAGATTGGTCCGAGCTTGCGCTGTCGTTTGCGCCACCTTTCGCACGGACCGCCGATGACGAACAGCAAGGCCGTTTTACCGTGTATGTGACCATCCCTGGGAGTAACGTGTCGAACGTGCCCAATGACCTTTTGGGGGTCGCGAGTACAACGATTGATGCCTTCGATCTGCAAACCGATGGTATCTTTACGCCGCGCACGATTGACGGTGAGCCAGTGCTGGAATTCGACCATAGCGTTGTGGATGGCGAAGCTACATATGATGCACAATCCTTCACCCGCGTGATTAACCTGGGTCCTGTCAATATCGGCCTGGTCTTTTCTGCGGAACGCATTCCTGGTACGTATGACCTGGGCAGCCTGTACGAGACGCTGACAACCAACACGCGCTTTTTCGATCCGGCTGAGCGCGTGAACGAATCCGAGTGGGATTTTAGCCGTGAGCTAGAAGGCGTGCAGCATCCAATGCGGCTTGATTGGCGTATCGTTGAAAACCCAGAAGACAGCGATGAGGCCACTTGGTTTGTCTTCCGCCCGAATGACGAAGGCGACCAGAGGACGTTCAGCGCCTTCCGTAGGCTGGGCGAGACAGATGCCAGCACAGAAGAACTCGTCGCTGAGTTGCTGGATAGCGATGTAACGCCGCAACTGGATAGCTTTGAGCTGAATGCACAGCGCATCTACAACGCCGAGAACACGAATTGGGATGCCGCAATTTACACAGGTGCGCGGGATGGCGTGCGCATTTATGGGCGTTTGTATGTGACAACGCTGGATGATGGCATTACCTATGCCGTGTGGTATGAGACACCAGAGACCACTGCTGAGGAAACCGTAGCGCTTGTGCTAGAGCCGATGGTGGACGGTTTCCGTATACAGGGTACGTAGCGACGCGGACACCCTTCAGGGTGTCCCTATGGTTCAAGCTGGTTGTGTAGGGACGCGCTAAACCCTGGTGTCTACGCTGGGCTGCGCGTCCGCTGCGAAAAAACGCACGACCACGCTATTGT
>DAOTTW010000126.1:0-6625 GCA_034437615.1 Anaerolineae bacterium
CCGAACAAGCACAATTCGCGCTGCGTGCCCTGGAAATCGGCCAAGCGCTGCCGAATATCGGCCCGATGCTGCTCTACAATCTGAATGCGTGCAGCGTCGGCCACACCGAAGACTGCTTCTACAGCATGATCGACGCCGCAGGCCAGCAGCGCCCCTTATTTGATGCCTTGCAAAGCCGCCTGAATACACCAACGGAGTAACACATGGCACAGCAAATGCTTGTCTCTACAGATTGGTTACATAAACACCTTGACGATAACAACCTGCGCGTGCTTGACATACGTGGGCGCGTGCAGCCCGCCAGCGAACCGCCACCCCATTACTACAGCCACCGCGCCGACTACGAACAAAGTCACATCCCCGGCTCGCTGTTTGTGGATTGGACCCGCGACATCGTAGAACCCGGCTCGCCGTCGTATGATGTCGCCAATCCGCAACGCTATGCCGATCTGATGTCGCGGCTTGGCGTGGGTGATGAGACGCAGATAGTCGCCTATGATGATGCGAACGGCATGTTTGCGGCGCGCCTGTGGTGGACGCTGAATTATTACGGTCATGCACAGGTCGCTGTGCTGGATGGTGGCTGGCAAAAATGGCTAGCAGAAAAACGCCCAACGACAGATATTATACCGGACGTGCAGCCCACGACATTTACGCCGCGCATAAACTCAGCTTGGCACAGCAGCGCCGATGAAGTGCTGAAACAGCCAGCACAATTACTAGATGTGCGCTCAACGGCTGAATACAACGGTGCCGCCTCTCGTGTGCAACGCAAGGGGCACATCCCCGGCGCGCTGAACCTGCCGCGCAAGCAACTACTGGCCACAGATGGCACGCTGCTAGCCCCGAATGCCTTGCGGCAAGCGTTCACACAAGCAGGCATCGACCTGAACACCACAGAGACCATCGTCTATTGCAATTCCGGTGTATCGGCCAGCTTTGCGTTGCTGGCGTTGCACGTCGCCGGGATGCAAGGCGGCAGCGTCTATGATGGCTCGTGGAGGGATTGGGCTAACGACGCCGATAAGCCCATCACCTGAAAACTCTGAGGATTAAATGGACAAGCGTCCACTTTAATGCGTAAGACGCACTTACTACGCCGCATCTAATCCTTGATTAAACCCCACATACTATATTGCCATCGTTGGTTGACCAAAGATCAATCAGCGTACAACACAGCAAAATCCACTGCTACAGCAGGCACAATACGCTTAAGCAGCACACAAAAAACAGCAACGAAGATAGCGACCAAAATTAATCAAGACGAAGGAAAGATACCGTGAAGGTAGTGGCGTACAACGACGACAGTGCATTCGAGACCCTGCAACCAGAATGGAATGACCTGGTTGCACGCAGCAGCGCCAATACAATCTTCAGCACATGGGAATGGCAAAGTAACTGGTGGCGCGTCTATTGTCCGGGGGACCTCTGGCTGCTGGCGATTCGCGATGATGCCGATAAACTGGTGGGTATCGCGTCGTTTTTCATCACAGACGAGGAAAAAGGCCGTACACTGCATTTCGTTGGCAGCGAGGACGTAACCGATTACCTGGATTTGATTATCGACACAGAGCAAGCCGACAAAGCATATAAATGCCTCGTGGGTTACATCGCACAGGCCAGCGACAAATACGACCGCATGGTGCTCTGTAATATCCCACAGCAATCGCCCTCGCTGGATAGCTTTGTACAAGCGCTTACGGACTGTCGTTATGAGGTCAAAGTCGAGCAGCGCGACGTGTGTCCGGTTATTCGGCTGGATGGCACATGGGACGATTACCTGGAAGCGCTGGATAAGAAGCAGCGCCATGAATTACGCCGTAAGCTGCGCCGTGCGGAAGGTGCGCAAAAAATGGGCGTCATGAAGTGGCATTTTGTGGATGATACGCACGACATGGACGCACAAATTGAACAGCTATTCGACCTAATGCGCACCAGCCAACACGAAAAAGCCAAATTCCTGCAAGACGAGCAGCACGTGGCCTTCTTCAAGTCCATCATCCCGTTAGCCCACAAAGCAGGCTGGCTCAATCTGTCGTTCCTCACGATGAACGACAAGCCCATCTCGGCCTATCTCAACTTCGACTATCACAATCACATTCTCGTCTACAACTCCGGCATCGACCCTAGCCAACACGGGAACCTCAGCCCCGGTATCGTGCTACTGGCCTTCCTGGTTCAAGATGCCATCGACAAGGGCTGCGCAACCTTCGACTTTCTGCGCGGTGACGAAGAATACAAGTATCGCATGGGCGCGAAAGACACAGCCGTTTATACGCTGATCGCATCGCCCGCATCTGCATAACAGGCACGCAGTCATACAAACCCACACTGCAACCAAACACAGCGAGGTGCCCTTCTATGCCCATACAACGTCTGGCCTTCCTAAGCGTGCATACCAGCCCACTCGCCCCGATGGGCGGCAACAAAACCGGCGGCATGAACGTCTACATTCGCGAACTGGCCCAGGAATTGGGGCAGCGCGGCATTCAGGTCGATATTTTCACGCGGCGCTCATCCCCCAATGAACCGGATATTGACCCCGGCATCGGGCCGAATGTGCGTGTGATTTACGTCAAGGCTGGCCCAGCCACTGCGCTAGCCCCTGATGACATCTATGAGCACCTATCGCAATTTACAGCGCGTGTGATCGCCTTCAGCACAGTGCAAAACCTGCGCTACGATGTCATTTACAGCCATTACTGGCTCAGTGGGTGGGTTGCCGCCAAGCTAAACGAAGCTTGGGGCACGCCCTTCGTACAGATGTTCCACACGCTCGGCCACATGAAGCAACGCATTCAATCACATGGCGCAGCCCTGCCCAATCAGCGCATTAATACAGAGCGTGAAGTCACCGAATGGGCCAGCCGTATCGTCGCAGCGACACCCGCTGAGTATGCGCAATTGCTGTGGTTGTACCGCGCACGCCGCAAAAAGATCGAAATTATCCCGCCCGGTGTCAATACAACGCGCTTCTATCCCACTAACCGAGACACAGCCCGCCAGCAACTACACATCCCGCCGGATGAACGCTGGTTGCTGTTCGTCGGGCGCATTGAACGCCTGAAGGCCATCGACATCGTGCTTCAAGCGCTGCATGTCATCCAACAAGACGACCCGACAGTCCTGCATAATGTGCGCTTCGGTGTCGTCGGCGGTCACCTCAAAGACGCCAGTAACAGCGAGATGAACCGCCTGCAAACGCTGACACGTGAGCTTAAGCTGACAGAAAATGTGCGCTTCCTGGGTGCAAAAGAGCAGCACCTTCTGCCACAATATTACGCCGCAGCAGATGCTGTTCTGATGCCCTCAGATTATGAATCCTTCGGCATGGTCGCGCTCGAAGCGATGGCGATGGGCACGCCTGTCATTGCATCCGAAGTCGGTGGTTTGGCGTATCTGGTGAGAGATGGTGAAACGGGCTATCTGGTGCCGACGAGAGAACCACAGGCATTAGCGGCACGCATCAAGGCCCTGCTAAATGACCCGCACAAGACGCGCCAGATGGGGCACAACGCCGCGCACCTGGCACAGCAGTACGCTTGGTCGCATATTGCCGATCAACTGCTGACCCTGTTCGAGGGGCTGACCAGGCAACACAGCACCCGCAGCGCCTAGCCGCCGTAGGCATTTGGGGTATCGGCTGCCAGCGCATCAATATAGGGTTCATGCTCCGTGATTTCGACAGCATCATCTTCATGGATCACAGTCTGGCCCTTCTGATACAGCACATCGTTGAAGCCATCATAACGATAGCGGCGGTTGACCCAGCCATGATGGGCATGATGAAAGACGACATTAAACTGGATGGATTCATCTTCCATCAACAATCTCTCGTCCACAATCCAGATCGGCGCATACTGTGACAGGTGCGGCTTGGCCTTCTTGTCGCGCTTTGCACGCAGGCTCTCTGCGGTGTTGTAATCGTCGTGCATCAGTTCGACCTCGTTTTCATTCTTAATTTTTCATTCTTAATTTTTCATTTCTTCGTTTTGTCTGCTTATTGTCTGCATATTTAGTCAACGCTCATCAAGCATTCATTCTAGCCGCCCGCATACAGCAGCACAACGTTTAATCAGATGGGGTATCATCGGCCCTACTGACCGAATTCACGTGCCAGTTGTTCGGCGCTGAAGTGTACCAGTGTGGGCTTGCCATCCGGTGATGTGCGTGGGTTCTGTGTGCGCTCTAGCTGGCGTACAATCTGCTGCATCTGCTCTGTATTAAGCAACTGTCCGGTTTTCAGCGCGGCACGCTGGCAGATCACACGCAACAAACGCCGATCCAGCGGCAACGCTGTATCGTTACTATCCGCAGAAGCGCCTTTGCCCTCGGTCAATTCGTGCAGGACTGCACGCAATAAATCCGCCGGGGTGTGATCCTGCGCCACCTCTGGCATAGCGCGTACCATCAGCGTATTAGCCCCAAACGGCTCCACCTGAAAGCCCAGCATCGTGAATAAATCCTGCTGTGCTTCGATGGCCGCCAACTGCTTCTCGCTCACATCAACCGTTTCCGGCTCTATGGCTGTGTTGGCCACCTGACCCGACTGCAAGAGCGCTTCTATCTGTGCTTCGTACAACACACGATGATGCGCGTAATGCTGATTAACCAGATACAAACCCGCTGGCCCTTCGGCCACAATATACGTCGCACCAATCTGCCCCACAACCCGCAATACAGGCAATGTGCGCGGCTTGTCGGGGCGTCCTGGCCCTTCTGGGATGGCTGTTGGGTCGTCGCTGTTATAATGCGGCGTATCGTAAGACGGTGCAGCGCCGTAATCGTCGCTCTCTAACTTCAGATCAAGCTGGTGCTGTGCGTCCCGTGCGCCACCCGGACCCTGAAAAGTAGAATGCAGGCCACCCAAGCCCCACGTATTCTTGTTCTCGGCATAGTCGGGGGCGGCATTCATGCCATAAGCACCCGTTTGCGCTGCAACGCGCACCACAGCACGCCTTACCACCCGCTGCACCGTCACAAATACTGCGTTCGAGTCTTGAAAGCGCACCTCAGCCTTCGTCGGGTGCACGTTCACATCCACAAAATCCGGCGGCACCTGCACCAGCAAAAACGCAATCGGGTAACGCCCTTTTTCCAGCAGCATGTGATACGCCTGCGTCACTGCATACGTCAGGCCGTTGTCGCTCACATTGCGCCCGTTGACGAAAAACACGATGCGCGTGCGGTCCTTGCGGTGCTGCTCTGGTGTGGAGACAAAGCCATAGACGCCGATGCGAATCCCAAGCGGTTGCACCGTCTCGTGTTCGCTGATTTCGATCATATCGCGGAATTGATCCAGGCCCAGCACTTTCACCAGCACATCCGCCAGTTGTCCACTGCCCGGCGAGCGAAACACCTCACGGCCATCTTGCACCAGCGTGAAGCGCACTTCTGGATAGGCCATTGCATAGCGCGTGACAATCGTCTGGATGATGCGCTTTTCTGTCGCGGGGGATTTCAGGAATTTCAGGCGGGCAGGCACGTTATAAAAGAGGTTCTCGATTGTGATAACGGTCCCGGCAGGCACTCCGGCGGGCTTCTCATCAAGAATTTGGCCCCCTTCGACGCGCACTTCTAAGCCGACTGACTCCTCGCGTTGGCGTGTGGTTAACGTCAGATGGCTAACGGCTGCGATGCTGGCCAGCGCCTCGCCACGAAAGCCCAACGTGCGGATGCGATACAGGTCGTTAGCGGTCTCTAGCTTGCTGGTGGCGTGCCGCGCCAGCGCAAGCCTTGCCTGATCGTTCGCGATACCACCGCCGTCGTCGCTGATGCGGATCAGGCGCTGGCCGCCTTCTTGCACGTCGATGTGGATGTTGTTGGCGTCGGCATCCAGCGCATTCTCGACCAATTCTTTGACCGCAGAGGCAGGCCGTTCGACCACTTCACCCGCTGCAATCTGACCGATCACCTCATCAGACAGGATTTTAATGGCTGTCATCGGGCATTCGGGGGATCAGCAGGTTATCGCCAGAGAGGGGAATGCGAAACGAGAAGGTGCTGCCTTCGCCTTCAACGCTTTCGACCTTTGCATCGCCACCATGCCGCAGGGCCACTGCCCGCACGATGAACAGCCCCAAGCCGCTGCCCTTAACACGCATGTGCTCCTGCCTGTGGATGCGAAAATGACGATGAAAAATCTGCTTGAGGTTTTCCTTGCTGATGCCGAGGCCCGTATCCGAAACGCTGATGACCACATCCGCGCCTTCACGCCCCACACCGACTTCAATCTGGCCACCATTCGGCGTGTATTTGATCGCATTATCTACGAGGTTGGTCACAGCACGCTGAATCATCATCTCATCAACGTTCACAATCGGCACGTCATCCGTTGCGCTGACGGTCAGCGTCAAATCTTGCTTTTCGGCAGGCAACAAATGGCCATCGACAATATCCCGCACCAGCGCAATCAGGTCAACCGGGCTGCGCTCCATCTCATAGAAGCCTGTTTCGGGGTCGAAGCGGCCCGCATCCTGAATGTTATCGACTAATGACGCCATTTGATCGACACCGGATAGGATCTTCTCGATAAAACGCGCATGGCGTTCATCCAGTCCACCGCCGCCGTTGCCCGCTTCTCTGTCGTCAACCATGCTCTCTAGCATACTGGCAAAGCCGCGCA